>NZ_CP121196.1:2836357-3151507 GCF_039994875.1 Telmatobacter sp. DSM 110680
GCACGAGGGGCTTCAAGTCTGGCAACGCGACCTCGCCACCACTGGTTCTAGCGACGGAACTCCAAACCTCCTCGACGCCCTTCATCTGATCATTTCTTCGCCCCGAGCTATCTGAACATACCAAGAAATGAGTTCAGAGCGAATCACCGCCAATGCGGAAGTAACCCCAAAAACAGTGCAGAGAGCTTACTTCAGCGGGTCTTCTATGGAGTCTCTGCTGCCAGGACCGAAGCGAAACCATGGAAATGGGAACGATCACGAATGCGCCCAAGCCCTCCGCCCATGAACCTCAACCGTAATGACGACAAAACCAACTCCAGAGCGCGAGCACAACGCCAGCCGTTATCGCTACAGTCCAAAGCCTCATGCTCGGTAGGGTACACGGACTGCGCTTCCTGCCTCTCCCAGTAGATCAACTTGTACGGTCGCGGGTGAATCACCGCCAACACTGAAATAACAAAAGAGTCAACACTTGGATGAATGAAACGGAGTTGTTTCGGCCCTTCCTGAGCACGTTACAATCCATCGCATGAACCGCCGCGCAGTGGTTTTCGCGATTGCATCCCTTGGCCTGTTGCCGCTACGCAACGCGGACGCACAGGCGTCCAACCCGGGTCTTCATCGGGTCAACAAAATCTACATTGCCACCTTGGGATCAAGCGCGGGAGCCGAACGCTTCCGTTCTCTGCTTGAGGATGCCCTTCGCAACGTCGGGTTCGAGATATCCAGCAGCACTGCCGATGCCGACGCCATCTTCAATGGCGAGTTCGCGACTGAAGCTCATGGCGATTATGCCATGGCGCGCTTTACGGCCGATCTCAAACCCACAAAAGGAAAACAGACGCTTCTCTGGTCTGGCGATAATGTAACTCAGCATCGCGGGACCAGTAGGCAAGACGTGGTCAAAGCCACCGCCGACACCTGCGCTGAGCAGCTTCGCAAAAGCTGGGAGAAATCCGGAAACTAAAGCGGAAATTGCATCATTTCTTGTAACGCCACCATCCGCTCAGAATACCCGTCCAGAGACCTACTCGCCTTGAACTATATGAATTACGTCCGGTTGAGAGCGGTCCAAATTGAGGTCTGGATCGGGATCGTCAGAGGCGCCTTCCGCCCGTCTAATTAAGAAATAAAGAGCGATAAGAACTAGGCCAAACAATACAAGGCACGCGCCAGAGATAAACTTCTCCCGGCTTGCTAGCCCGAAGTCTCCCAACATACTCTCTGACAGATGTTGCGGATCATAGTAGACCCGAACCAGTGCGCCTTCTGCGCATCCTCGCGGGGTCAACGGGGTCTTGCAGGTTTCACTGTCGTCCAGAATGCTGGTGCCATTGACCACAAATACGTACGAATAGGTGCAGCCTTTGCCGCCACATTGGACCTGAGTGATTCGGCCAGCCGTGGAAAGCTCTCGACCCGCTGCACCCCGATCAATGAAGCCAAAGAAAAGCAGGATGCACCCAGCGATGATTGAGATTTTGGAGAGAAGTAGCGACTTCCAAGACCGGAGGAACATGCAGTATCTCCGCCGCGAACTATTGCAGATATCGTAGGTGAATGCATCTCATGCTACACCTTGGGTCGCGCATCCAGGGTGTAACCCCCGACTCGTCGCCAGCCCAGCTATCTTTCATAGGGACGAGTGGGCCACCACACAGCCACAATGCGTGTGACGGAGTTCAATCGCTTCATGTTTAGACGTGCTGCCCGCAGCGCTATGCGTTTACAGCGTTGGAGTATCAACGTCCAGAGGGGGATTGCAGGGGTTACCCCGATGTCTATAAACGGTTTCAACGTACACAGCTCCGTCATCAGTTTTTAGCTAAAGGAGTTTCTCCGGAGGAACGGTCCGGCGGAAGGGCGTTCGCACCCGTGTGCGATTGAAGGTGGAGTTGGCGGAGGCGCGTGGAGAGATCTGAGCGCACTCTACCTGCGGCCGGGCTCGCGACGGAGCGAGCGCTCAGGCTGGGCGAAACGGAACTCGCCTTCTGAGAGGACCGAAGAGGCTCAGGCAATTCGAAGGAGCCAATGGTGTTCAAGGGTTGGGTTGTATCCAAGGCGAGCAACGAACTGGAGCAGCCACAGATCAGTCCGGCGGGTGAGTCGGCCAGCGTCCATACAAAGGTGTACGAGGGGCCGTACGAGTTACGGGAGACGAGCCGAGGGTGGCTAGGATCGCGATAGTCGAATCCCATAACTTCGGACCCTCCTTCCGACGGAGCATCAGGGTCATCATCGAGGTTGTGGATTCCGATCCAGGCAATCTGGTTCTTCACTGCGATTGCGAACGCCTTGTTGTACATCAGCGGGTATGTCGTAAATGGATCAACCGTATCCACTGCAGCCCTACCCAGGAGAGACGGTGCTGCGGGATTGCTGATGTCGAGGATGACTAAACCGTATTCCCGCGCTGCGAGAAGGGCGAGGTTGCCGTCGATGGCAACACCAAAAACCTCAGGAAACAGGGTCACCTTCGACAAAAGCGTTGGAGTCGAGGGATTGCTGATGTTGTAAGTAAGGAGACCGCCAGTGTCGTCGGCGATGATGGCGAGGTTCCCTGATATGACGATCTGGTACGGAGCAGCGGCGAGGCTAACGGATGCGATCTGCTTCGGGCTCTGCGGCTGACTGATGTTGTAGACGATCAGGTGATTGTCGAAGGTTCCGGCGAGCAGGGTTGTGCCGGTAACGGCCAAAGCTGCTACGGGCATGTCGATGGAGGTTATGGATGTCGGATCGCCTGAGGCCGAAACATCAAAAACGCCGAGCGAAGTGGCGGTTCCCTCATAGAGAGTTGATCCACTGAGCGCGAGCGAGGATGGCGCGACGTTGGACTGGAATACCTGTGAAGTCTGCGCAGGAGGACTCTGCTTGAGATCAAAACGCGCCAGGCTTCCTCCGCCGATTGTATCGGACGCGACAAAAAGGTCGCTCGCATTGCTGATAATCCCGGTGGGAACTGCATTTTCATAATCGTCCGGTATGAGCTCGGTTGGTAGCAAGCCTCCTGGCGTGCGGGCGTCCCACACCCCTACGCCGCTGTTTGAGTCAGCGGCGAAGAGGTAATGGCCGGAGTTGGTCATATCAGAGGTTCCCTCGTTGTAAGCAAAGAGGTCAGTCTTCAGCACGGGTTTCTGGGGGTTAGAAATATCGATAACACGCGGTCCCGTGCCGGCCGTCCAGGCAAACACATCAGTACCGGACGCGCCTTCGATGTATCCGGTGGGCAGTTGTGTAAGGAACTGGGGCGTATTGCCCGAAACGTCGTAGACCTTCGTGCGCGGGTAGTAGGAGCCGGTGTCAATGGTACCGAACAGGAGATTTCCGACGAGTTGGAATGAGTCGATCGAAAGCTGATCGGTACTGATTGAGTCCAGCAGCGTAGGCGTGGATGCCGTGAGGTCGTAGGTGAGGAGCTGGAGGTTGGCTTTTCCGTCTGCGGCTACCAGGTTGACAAAGAGTCGCTTGCCGTCGGACATGAACCCGAAGAAGCCGGCAATGCCAGTGGAGTTCGACGGAATGGGAATCGAGTATTGCGCGTCAACGACGCCTCCGGCCTGCAACTGATGCAGAACGAGAGGAGCGTTGAGGCCCGCTGACACCGTTCGCTGATCGCCCGTCGCGCCCCCAAATTCAGCAATGGTGCAACCCGAAATTGAAGCAGCGCCGTTCCGGGAATGGCCTTTCGAAGGCTGCAGGGAAAAGTGCTGTGTTGGAACCGGCGATTTGCCGCTGATGTCATAGACAGTGAGCGAACCGCTTGCATAGCTTCCCTCCGTGTATGCGTACTGGTAGAGCATGCCATCGCAGTAGAGGGGTTTGCCTGAGGTGAGCGGCTCGAAAGCGTCGATCCAGATGGGGTGGGACGGGTCGGAGATGTCATACACATCTACGTCCCGGAGGTACGCGAGAGCGGGATACGCGTCGCCGGCGAGAGCGAAGCTGTAGTAGCCGTAGCTTGAGTTGACGTAAAGACGGTTGTTAGCGACGCCAATGGCGGTAGGGAAGGTACCGTAGACGTGGGCTTCCTGCTCGTTGAAGTAGTCGGAAATACGGTTGACCAGCCCTGGGAACTGGCCGGTGACTTGCAGTGTTCCGGATTCGCTGGCTGCGCCCGAGGTTGCGGTGAACGGGATTCCGCCAGCGTCAGCGAATTGGCTGGACGAAGTGTACAGACCGCCGCTGCCAAGTGTGCCAGGGCCGGAAGAACTCCAGGTGGGACTGATCATCGAGCTTCCAAGAATGGCCTGGAGTTGGAGGTTGCTCCCCGGGGTGACCGTTGGCGTGTCGGGAGACACACGGAACGGATGAAGGCCGAGGCGCTCCTGGTCGCAACTGGTGGTTCCCTGAACGCATGCTTTGACGACAGCGAAGGAGTCGGACGTAAGGGCGGAGGGGGCAGTGTATACACCATCAGAAGCAACGGAGCCTTTGTCGGCGGTCCACTGGAGAGTGATAGGTTGGGCGCCAGCGAGTTGCTTCCAGGCAAAGGTGGTGCTTTCCCCGCTGGAAAGGTCGTGCTGAGGGGCACGGATGCGGATGCGAGGGGTACGCGTGAATTGGATAGTGTTGGACTTGAGGGCGGGTCCGAGGCTGTCTTGGACGATGACATAGATGGGTCCGTCCGACGCGCCGAGAGGCACCGCGACATCGCGCTCCTGGTCATTGTTGGACCCGCCAAAGAGCTCGACCGGGATGGACAGTCCATGGGGGCCAGTAAAGACCACAACTGTGGTGGAAGTCGTCTGACCACCAGCGTTAAAGCCACTACCGAGGATTTGGATCTGCTGTTCGGCATCGGCCGTTGCGGGCACAAGCTGTTTGATGACGGGCGCGGCGCTGGTGGACTGGGTCAGGGTAACGGCGGCACCGACGGAGACATCCGGAGCTGCGACGCTGGCCACGGTGACGCTTACGGAAGAGGACTGCGGAAGAGTGGCGGGAGCGATGTAAAGGCCGTGGGAATCGATCGAGCCAACAGTAGAGTTGCCGCCTGAGACGCCATTCACGGAGAAACTAACCGACGTGTCGAAGCTTCCGGTGCCTTCGACGACGGCGGTAAACTGCTGGGACCAACCGGTATTGACGGTTGCCGTCCTAGGCGTGAGTTGGATACCGGTGATGTCGAAAGGCTGAGGGCCTATCTGGGTCTGGGAAGAGCCGGACTTGGTGGAATCCTGGGTACTAACTGCGGTGACTGTGACGGTATTCGGGTTAGGCGGGGATGCCGGAGCAGTGTAGACGCCGGCGGAAGAGATGGTTCCTAACTTGGCATTGCCGCCAGTAATTCCCCCAACGGACCACTGGACTGAAGAGGAATAGTTTCCGGTGCCGGTGACGGTGGCCTGGAAGCTCTGCGTGGCTTTGAGCTGGACGGTGGGTGCGGAAGGAGAGACGGTTACGGAGGTGATAGTGCTCTGGACTGGGGGCGGCTGGGTTGAGCCGGAACCGCCGGAACCGCCACAACCGGTAAGAAGAATCATCGTACATAGAGTAGGAAGAACGACGGCACGGAAAAGACAGGGACCAGCCTCACGCATTCGAGCACCTATTGTCGGGAGTTCTGTGCCATTCTGCTCGGGGGCGGTTCGGCCTGTCAATCAGGAGGACAGCGGCACAGGCCGCGTCAACTTCTGATCTGTTGTCGAGTAACCGGCAATCCGGACAGAACTCAAATTGAGGTCTAACCGGAGTCGTGGTTCAGTTGAACGTGGCGTGGCCGAATGTAGTCGAATCCCTTCTCTTGACCGAAGCCTATACCTTGCAGGTCTGGTCGGAGTGCTAAAGCGCCCTGATCCGACAATTCTTCTAAGAGCTTCGTGAGGCTCTTTAATAGAGTCTTCTTTGCGTTGCTGTCCAACGCTTGCCAGCGTCCCACGCATCCGCTTTCAATGAGCACCCTACCCGCTGTCCAGACATATTTACGCGATCGCTCAGCCGCAACAATCACGGCCAGCATTTCTTTCGCGGTCTGCGGAAAAGGGGCTTCGATCCTCATCGGGCTTATCCTAGCAGCCAGACAGCGATGAGCGGAGGTTGACCGTCCAAAGTGACGCAACCCGTTTTCGGGGTTGGGGAAGTGTTGTCCACCACACACCCGGAACGCTGCGATTTTAGAGGAGGAGTATCACGATTCGTGCATGGGACGAGCGAATTGTGCCGAATGGGTGTCTTTATGCGTAAATCCACAGAGAGAAAGAGGGGCAGGCTTTGGCCTGCTCCTCTTTCCTGTGTGGAACAAAGAAATTTGATCGTCTTTGAATCCCCACCCAGACAGACTCGAAAAATCAGCGTTCGGCAATCTGCGAAAGTTCAGACCCGGCAAGCAGGAATGCACCCACGCCATAGACATAGCTTGAAGATGGTTTGAATTTACCGGGCTCGCCGCCGATGGGCTGAATCGAACCTAACCTTCCATCCGCGTATACATGCGTCAGCATTCCTTGCCACGACTTTTTTACGATGGGCAGATACTTTCTGCGATCAAGAAACTTGTGGTGAATTCCCCAGGCCAGGGCGTAAGTAAAAAAGCCTGACCCGGAGATCTCCGGATTGGGATAAGACCCTGGATCAAGCAGGCTGGCGCGCCAAAGCCCATCTGCTTGTTGCAAGCCGGCAATGCGCTCTGCCATGTCTCTGAATTGTTTTTCATATCTGGCACGCTCGGGGTAATCCGCAGGCATGCGTTCGAGCACCATCGCCAGCCCCGCAAGAACCCATCCGTTGCCGCGCGACCAGAAGACCTTCTGGCCATTGGCTTCGCGCATCGTAAGAAAACGGTCGTCGCGGAAGTAGAGATGCTCGGCGGGATCGTAAAGTGCGCCCGATGTAATCCACCACTCGCGATTCATAAAGTCGAGATAGCGATGATCGCCAGTGGCGACGGATAACTGTGCGAGAACGGGAGGAGCCATATAAAGCGCGTCGCACCACCACCATAAATTTTTCTTCGGATCATCAGGCCGTGCGAGCAGTTTGTCCAGACCTTCACGCGTCGCGACAATCTCCTCCGGCTTCTGATCGCCGGAATACAGCGTGAGGTAGGTCAGCCCGATGGCTTCGTCGTCTGCGTGAGCGAAGCGCGGGCCGAATTCCCAGTGATTCTCCCGGGCAACCTGGAAAACGCGGTCGCGGTAAGCGTCGTCGCCAGTGCTTTTGGATGCAGCAAGGAGCCCGTCATAGAGCGCGGCAAACGTCCACCCGATGTTGTACCGCCCCTCGGAGTGCTGTAACTGCCAATCGGCAACCTTCGTCATCGCCTTGAGGATTGCCGCACGTTTCAGACTCGGATCCAAGTTGGTAGCAAGCGGCCCAGGATTGTCCGGTTCGTCGCCAGCGGCTGCTCGTTCATCAAGGACAGTCGGATTATTTTGTGCGACCGATCGCATGCTGAATGAAGCGACGATCGCCAGAAGTGAGAACGCAAAAAGATACTTTTTCATTCAACCTGCCCGAGGAATATCCCTCAAAGTAGTGTATCGAGTCATCGGACCGATCAGCATCCAATCGAAAAGTGGTTGGCGTAAAGCCATGGGTGACGATAACTTTATCGAGGAAGTCGCAGTCCTATCTTGAACTGAGGAACTCGAAACTTTATTGTTCGGGATATCTTGACGCCAGTGTGCGAGGGCTATCAATGACCGGGCCAGCATCGGAGGAAATTCGGCGATGACGCGAATCCATCTTGGTGCGTTGGTTTGGCTCGTAGCAGCGTGTGGCGCGCTTGACCTCCATGCGGCGCGGCTTCGCTCCCCATGGGACCTGAGTGATGTGAAGCTTACGGATGCAAGCTATGCATGTCCGGAGCCGGCGCACCTGTCTCCCGATCTCGCCACGGATGGTTTCTATTCCGATCGCAAATCTTCCATCATCGACCCTGCGAAAATGAAGGCTTACGCTGCGTCATCGGGACCGTACAAAAGATTAGGCGATGAGGCGGTCAATGCTGCGGACGCTTATCGTACTACCGGCAGTCGTGCAGCGGCACAGTGCGTTCTCAATTTGTTAAGCACGGCCGCCGCCGATGGTGTCTTCACCGGAAAAATGTCGTCGCGCCAGGCGTATTACGTGCAAGGGTGGGTTATCGGCGCAGCTGCAATCGCATACCTAAAGATTAGGGATAGCGGCGTCGTTCAGCCACAGTCGCATGCGGCGCTGGCCGCGTGGATGAAGTCAGTTGCCCGGCAAACGATAGATTTCTATGCCGCAGCCAAGCCCAGCGGAGAAGCTGGCAACAATCATCTTTATTGGGCGGGGGTTGAGATAGCTGCGATAGCCATTGCGACCGACGATCGCAATCTCTTCGACTGGGCGGTTGCAACGTACAAGAATGGCGTGCAGCAGATTACCCCGGATGGCAATCTTCCGTTAGAGATGCGTCGTGGCCAGCGAGCGTTGCACTACCACCTCTACGCGATCGCTCCACTGGTCTATCTCGCCGAATTCGGGAAGGACAACGGGATAGATCTTTTCGGAGAGAATGACTTTGCGCTCAAGCGGCTGGTTGACCGATCCATCGCGGGCCTGAACGGAAGTGGCTACTTCGATCAGCAATCTGACGTACCGCAAGATACGCCGAAGGGGCCACCGACGGCGGAAGAGATCAGTTGGGCCCGGATTTATGTTCATCACTTTCCCGATCCTGTAATTTCGAATCTCCTCGCCGAGGCGACTTCGCTTTCCTACATGTATCTCGGTGGGTTGCCGCCCTATTGAAAAAGATCTCGAACTCTTCTTCACATGCATGCGTTTGATCACGAGGGTTGAACGAAACGGATCCCCCATCGGGTCAACATGCGAGGTACTACGGTACGAAAGAGTAACCCTCAGACCACGTCAACCGTGTACCCGAGCATCATAGGGTTATGGATTTTTGCACCCTGCCTATGAGGAGTTCCCTATGAGTTCCCAGCAATCCCCCGCAACGCCCATGGATCGACGTCAATTTGCCGCCATGATTTCGGCCGTCGGGCTGTCGTCGCCTGAGTCCGTCTTTGGGCAACACGGAGTCGAAGAACCGGAGACTATTCAGCTATCGCGCAACGGCTGGGTGCCAAATAACGATCGCCTACCGGTTCTTATCTACCGCGACGTTCTCGACGTATCGGGGTCCGACCCGGCTTCAAAATTCGAGCAGGCGTTTTTACGCAACGGATGGCCTCCTCAATGGCGCAACGGAATTTATGACTTTCATCACTACCACTCCACTGCACATGAAGTACTGGGCATCGCGGGTGGGCAGGGACGCATCATCCTCGGTGGTCCTGGTGGACACGAACTCACTTTGAATGCAGGCGACATTCTTGTATTGCCCGCGGGTACCGGTCATTGCAAGCTTGCCTGTTCACCGGAGTTTCTCGTGGTGGGCGCCTATCCTCCTCGTCAATCGTGGGATATTTGCCGGAGCGCCCCATCGCAAGTTGAACGCAATCGAATCCGCACATTATCATTTCCGGTTTCCGATCCGTTCACTGGTTCCCGGGGCGCGCTGACCAGGCTCTGGCACTTGCCTCCGCCCGAAGACCCTGCATAACGACCTGCGAGATCGCTAAGATGTTCTTGATATGCCGGAGCACAGCGCTGGCAAGTTGATCTTATGGTTGTTTGATTCCCGCGAAGGTTCTCGAGGTAGATTGCTGCCTCGGTGGTTCTTTCTGCGCGCTCTGGCGGCCATCTATTTTTCAGCTTTCTATTCTCTGCTGTTTCAGATCGAGGGGTTGATCGGCCCGCATGGTATATTTCCGGCGCACGATTACCTTGCCGCTGTCGAACAGCAATATCCATCGGCGAAGCTGTGGTTCGCACCGACAGTATTTTGGCTGAACTCGAGTTCGCAAGCCCTCATGCTGATCACGTGGATTGGGTTGCTGGCATCCATCGTGGCGTTCGTGAATCTGTGGCCCCGGCTCAGCCTTTTCATCTGCTTCGTTTGCTTTCTCTCGTTTGTTTCCGCGGCTGGTGAATTCTCAAATTATCAATCCGACGGAATGCTTCTGGAAGCTGGCTTCATCGCACTGTTCTTCGTGCCGCGTGGCCTAATGCCCGGGCTCGGGGCCCCTTTTCCTCCATCGCGTGCCAGCCTGTTTCTCCTGCAGTGGGAGTGGTTTCGCATCTATTTCGAATCCGGCATGGTGAAGCTCGTCAGCGGCGATCGCCAGTGGCGCACCCTAACCGCGATGGACGAGTACTACCAGAACGGCCCGCTGCCCACCTGGATCGGCTGGTACCTTGAGCATCTGCCGCATTGGTTTCACGCGGCCAGTGCCGCCGGAACGCTGATCCTCGAGCTTGCGCTGGTGTGGATGCTCTTTCTGCCTCGCCGCGGGCGTATTCTCTGTTTCTTCATCGTGACGCCCTGGGAGATCGGCGTCATTTTGACGGCCAACTACACCTTCCTCAATTACCTGGTGCTGTCGCTGGGAATTCTGTTGTTGGATGACGGATTTCTCGCTCGCTTCGTACCGACGCGATATCGTACTGCGATGGCTTCGAGTACCGTTCCTGAGACGAAGCGCGCAACGGAAGGAGAATCAGCGGATCAGGATAGAGTTATCGACCATCCCGATCGACTTGTTTTTCCCCGCTTCCTCAGAGGCTATCCGAGTGCTGTGAGCCTTGCACTCAGTGCCCTGATGCTCCTATGGATCTTCTATAACACCACCGTGGAAATGATCGGAATTCCTTCTCGCAATCTTCCTTTTCCCATGTGGCCGATCGCAGCGCTCGAGCCGTTTCGCATTGCCAACCAGTACGGACTGTTTGCGGTGATGACGAACGGCCGATATGAAATTGAATTTCAAGGCTCGAACGACGGCCAGAATTGGACAGCCTATCCTTTCAGCAACAAACCGCAGGCGCTGGACGAGGCCCCACGGATTTATGCGCCTTATCAGCCGCGCTTCGACTGGAATCTCTGGTTTGCATCTCTTGGAGAGTGGCGCCAGGACGAACTGGTTCCTGTCACTGAACAGCGGCTGCTCGAGAATGATAAAGATGTGCTCACGCTCTTTCGCGGAAATCCTTTCTCGCAAGCGCCTCCACGTTATGTGCGCGCCGTGCTCTGGCAATATTGGTTCACCAGCCGCGCAGAGAAACGCGATACAGGAAACTGGTGGCGGCGGAAATATCTTGGGCAATATGCGCCGGAACTCACGAAAACGCTGGACGGCCATACCGCGATTGTTCAATGGCCCGATGATCTTCCAATGCACGACTGATCTGGGACAATGAGGATATGAAGCGCGCTTACGTCATCGGCTCCGGACCCAATGGCCTTTCCGCTGCCATCGTGCTGGCGCAAGCGGGCGTTGATGTCGAAGTCTTCGAAGCGGAGGCTGTTCCTGGAGGCGGCGCGCGCACTCTGCCATTAACGCTGCCTGGATTCGAGCACGACTTTGGGTCGGCTGTGCATCCCATGGCGGCAGGTTCACCTTTCTTTTCATCGCTCCCGCTTGGAGAGCATTCGCTTAAGTGGATTCACGGCGAAGCACCTTTGGCGCATCCGCTTGAGGACGGATCTGCCGTAATGCTGGAGCAAGATCTTGCCGACCAGGACAGGGAATTCGGATCCGACGCCCAGGCGTGGCGAAACCTGGTTGAGCCCCTGGTTGATCACTGGGAGCAGTTTGCCCAGGATGCACTCGGACCTGCTCTCAGCATTCCACGGCATCCCTTGTTGATGGCGCGGTTCGGCCTGTCGGCGTTTCAGCCGGCGCGTCGCATTGCCATGCGTCATTTTTCGAATTCGCGAACTCGCGCTCTGTTTGCGGGTCTCGCGGGGCACTCGTTTCTGAGCTTCGATCAGATGTTGAGTTCTGCCGCTGGTCTGGTGCTAGGTGCGGCTGCGCATCGCTTCGGTTGGCCGGTCGCCCGCGGAGGATCCCAAAGCATCACGAACGCGCTTATCGGCTGCCTGCAAAGCCTCGGAGGAAAGCTTCACACTTCGCGTCGCATTGGAGCGGAGGAGTTTCGCGAATGGAACCAATCGGATCTGGCAACACTGTTTGATACTTCGCCGCGGCAACTTGCCGCGATTGCTGGAGAGTGTCTTACGCCTAGTTTTCGTGGCCTGATGGAACGCTCTAAGCCGGGCCCCGGTGTCTTTAAGATCGACTACGCGCTATCCGAACGCGTGCCGTGGAAAGCGGCGGAGTGCCGACGTGCAATCACTGTCCACCTCGGTGGATCGTACGAAGAGATCGCCGCATCGGAAGAAGCAGTCTCGAAGGCCCTGCTTCCAGAGCGCCCGTTTGTGCTGGCCGCACAGCCATCCCTTTTTGACTCGACGCGCGCTCCGCAGGGGAAACATACGTTCTGGGCTTATTGTCACGTTCCCAACGGCTCCACTGTCGACATGACCGATCGGATCGAAGCGCAGATTGAGCGTTTTGCACCTTGCTTTCGCGATTGCGTTCTGGCACGCCACGTGTCTTCCCCGGCAACCCTCGAGCGGATGAATGCCAACTTGATGGGCGGCGACATCAGCGGCGGAGAGATGACAATGCGGCGGTTCCTGATGCGACCTACCATGTTGACCTATGAAACCAGCGCGCCCAATCTCTTCCTATGTTCTTCCTCCACACCTCCCGGGGGTGGCGTTCATGGAATGTGTGGCTTTCGCGCTGCCAAGGTCGTGCTGCACCGTTCGCGTTTCTTTTAATGTCAGTTCGCGTCGCGCTTACACCAGTTGTGCTGGCGCAATGTACCGCAGCATAAAAGCGCCGGAGCATGCAGGCGCCGGCGCTTCTTCTGTTCTTCCGTTTTTCCGTTTTACTTAATTTCCACTTCGTCGATCTGGAACTGGAATTTCCCCGGCTCCATGACGCGAATGAATCCGATTCCGCTCAAATCGCTTCCGTCCGTATCGAAGGTTGAGAAAGGAAATGTGTACTGCTTCCACTCCGGCCCGGCAGGGAAGGTTGTCATGGCTGGAGCTTCGCCATTCTGACCATTGCGCGCTTCCGTCAAGACCAGCAGTGTGTAGGTGTTGCCATCTCCTTTGGCCCAGAAGCTGATGCCGCTTTTCTTCGACAGATTTGCAGGCTTCATGGGCGCGGCTCCCGGTGAGAAGAGCGCACCTGCGAAGAGGAACGCGCCTCCCGGGACCACTTCGCCCGTGACCTGCAAAGCTCCCTTGGTGTTGGCTGCGCCTGGTTCAACTACGTCCAGTTTCGAGTTGGATTTACCGCCGTTCATGGTGTCGTTCGCCGGAATCCACATGCCGTAAGCCGCCTTGACCTTTCCTTCATCAAAGTTGCTCACCATGTTTGCCTCAGATCCCGCGGGGACTTGCGCGGTTGCGGCCGGCTTTCCAGTCTCGCCGTTGACACCCGTAACGGTTAGCTTGACGGCGCTCGTCTTGTCTGAACTCGGGCCAACCATCATGTCGAAGACGCCAGGTTCAACCACGCGATGCATGTCGATATTCCAAATTGAAAGCGTCTCCGGAGTGACGGTGAATGTGACAGTTCGCTTCTCGCCGGGTTTTAAAGTAATGCGCTCGAAACCTTTCAGTTGCATCACTGGCTGTGTAACCGAAGCAACGCGCTGATGAATATAGAACTCTGGAACCTCATCTCCTTCGCGCGTTCCGGTATTGGTCACATCCACGCTTACTTTCGCTGTTCCAGCCTGCATAATCTGCTGCGGCTCGACCTTCAAGTTGTCGAACTTGAACGAGGTGTAACTCAGCCCAAAGCCAAACGGAAACAGCGGCTGGCGCGTCGAAAACTCGTAGCTGCGATTCGCAGACGGCTTGTGGTTGTAGTAATCGGGCAGAGCACCTACGGTATGCGGGAAAGTGATTGGAAGCTTGCCACCGGGATTCGCATCGCCAAAGATAACGTCTGCCGCGGCGGTTCCGCCTTCCTCGCCAAGATAGAAGCCTTCCAGAATGGCTGGCACCTTTTCGGCAATGTAGTTGATGGAGAGCGGACGGCCATTCAGCAACAGGACTACCACCGGCTTACCCGTCTCGACGACCGCTTTGACAAGGTCGTTCTGGGCACCTAACAAGTCGAGCGAATCGCGATCGCCGCGGTGATCCTCAGACCATGCTTCGCGATTGGTGCTTTCGTTTTCGCCAACGACGACGATCGAAACATCAGCCTTCTTCGCCGCATCAACCGCAGCCTGAATGGAGGCAGTCTGCGTTTTTGGATCGACGAGTTGCACATCGTTGGCCCACCATCCGCGGAATCCCTGAGGGGCAGTCGTTATCTTGCAGCCTTCGGCGTACAGCACTTTTACCTTGTCGCCGACCTTGGCTTTGATGCCGTCCAATACGCTGACGCCGTAGCCGGGATCGCGGCTGTATCCGCCGAGATGCACATCGGCTGCGTTGGGCCCGATCACGGCAATCGACTTCATTTTCGTCATATCCAGCGGCAGCAGGTTTTTGTCATTCTTCAGAAGGACAATCACCTTGCGTGCGGCTTCAGCAGCCAGCTTCTTGTGTTCTGGGCTGTTGTTGATTTTCTCCGCGTAGTCGGGATCGACATAGGGATTGTCGAACAAGCCAAGTCTGAACTTAGCAGTGAGAACCCGCGCAACTGCGCGATCCACCTCGCTCTCCGATACCAGGCCTTGCTTCACCTGTTCCACGAGGCCGGGATAGATGGGCTCGTCCGAAATGTCAAAGTCGACACCGGCTGCTAACCCCACGCGGGCAGCTTCTGCCATGTCGTGTGCCACATGATGCGTGCCCATCAACATCTGCAAGCCGTTGTCGTCTGAAGACACGTAGCCATCGAAGTGCCACTCCTGCCGTAGCACTTTGTCGAGCAGCCAATGGTTTGCATGCGACGGCACGCCGTCAATCTCGTTGTAGGAGGCCATTACACTGCCGGCGCGGCCTTCCTGCACGGCAGCCTGAAAGGGAACGAGGTAATTTTCACGGATCACGCGCTCCGAAATATTGCCCGGCGCCGTATTCGTTCCGCCTTCCGGAACCCCGTGGACCGCAAAGTGCTTTGCTGTTGCCATCACGTGATGCCGGTCGATCATGTACGAATTGCCCTGCAATCCCTCGATTGCCGCGACGCCGATCCTACTTATCAAAAACGGATCTTCGCCATAGGTTTCCTCCGTCCGTCCCCACCGCGGTTCGCGCGCAAGATCGAGCACCGGCGAGAACACCTGTCCCGCACCGCGCGAACCCGCCTCGTCTCCTACTGCGTTGAACACTTTCCTTACAAGCGCTGGATCCCAGGTTGCGGCGAGACCGAGTGCCTGCGGAAAGCTGGTGCTGCCGTATTCCATGTAGCCGTGGAGTGCCTCTCCCGGAAAGATGATTGGGATCCCCAATCTCGTCTTTTCCAACTGGTAGCGCTGAACTGCGTTGCGGAGGATGGCGGCATTTCGCGGAGTGAGCTTGAAATCCGGAGTCCATTCTGCCGCGACCGTCTGGCGTGCAGTCTCCGTCGTAAAGGTTCCTGTGGGGTCAACCACCTGGACATTCTTCTGCCACGTCCAACTAAGCTGATTTACCTTTTCTTCCAGCGTCATGCGCGGCAGCAGATCGGCAACACGATCAGCGACTGGCAGCGCTGCATCCTTGTAACGGGGCGAGTCAGAACTTGCCGGAAGCTTCTCCTGCGCGCCGGCGACAAAAGCAAGAAAACCAAGGCCCAGCAGCAGGACCGAAAATGGCAACTTTGGAGAAAAGCGCGCGGAAATCTTCATTGTCTTTTGCAGGTGACTGCGATTCCTTTCACGGAGTACGGCGAGTCATTCTAATTGAACTACGCACTTCATGTATGTGCAGTTCAACCAATCGCGCGGCCCTGCCTTGAAACCCCTCAAATGCGGCCTAATGGCGTCCTGACCCTTCCCGTTGAGCGTTGTTGGCATCTAAAGCCCTAGACCGCAAATCAAGTGCCGTCTGTAAAATGAATCTATCAATTTAAAGGAACCTCGCAACGAGGCCAGAAAGCATCCATGCGCCGTGTCGCGCTGATCTACAACCCTGCTTCAGGACAGCACTCCGGGCGCCGCTCCTCCCACATTCAGAGCGCGCTTGCGGTTCTGCGCGATGCCGGAATCGACGCTGAGGCCCTGGAGACACACGCCCCTGGCAGCGGCAAGTCGCTGGCCCTCGCCGCGGTGCGTCAAGGTTACGACGCCGTTATCGCCTGCGGTGGTGATGGAACAGTACACGAGGTGCTGCAATCGCTGGTCGGGACAAACGTTGCGCTGGGGGTGATACCACTGGGTACAGCGAATGCATTGGCGCAAAATCTTGGTCTGGGGCGCCATCCCGTAAAGGCCATGCGCGCCCTTGTCAACGCGGAACCGGTTGAAATCCCGGTTGGCCGCATCCATTTTCGAGAGGAGAATGGCGCGCGCGGCTGGCGTTATTTCACAGTCGCCGCGGGTGTGGGTGCGGATGCTCTGCTTATGTCGAGCATGGACCCGGGCCTCAAGCGTCGTTTTGGTTACGCGCTTTACATGCTTGAGGCTTTCAAAATCTGGGCCTCTCATCCGTTTCCACTGTTCGACGCATCTTTTTCCATCGATGGCAATGCAGAGCCGCGCGTCGAGCAGGTCTCGCAACTTCTCGCGATCCGCATTCGATCATTTGGCGGAGCGCTGGGCGTGCTGGCTCCGGGCGCTACGCTGCATAAGAAGGACCTCAGTCTCGTCGCCTTCAAAACTCGAAGCAGGTTACAGTATCTTCGCTTTCTCCTTGCCACTCTTGTTGGACGCCAGACCTTCTCGCGCACAATTGAATTGCTCGACGCCGATGCCGTCGAATGCCGCGTGTTGAACGGATCAAAAAGCCGCGTGTTTGTAGAGGCAGATGGAGAAGTACTTGGTGTTCTGCCCGCTCGCATCGAACTGGCACGCGAAACACTCATTCTTCTAGTCCCTCCCCACGCCGAGCCGTAAGCATTTCCGCAACAGACTAAGTTCGCCGAAATCCTTCCCATTTGCATCGTCAATCCCCCGCCTGCAATCATCGCTGCGACGTATTTTCATTCGAGGCTTCAGCATGAAAAAATCTGCGATTCTTTTCTGCACCGCACTCACAGTCTTCATCGCAACTGCATGCACGCAAAAACCTGCATGGCAACCCGCGCCCGGCCACGTCACCCTGCCTCTCTGGCCCAACGGGGCACCCGGCGCGTCCTCGAACCCACAGCCTGAAATCGACACCACCAAGCTCACCGACAATCTGATCGCCGGTAAGTCGCTCGTTCGGCTGGGAAACGTTTCTAACCCAACGCTCACCGTTTACTCACCGAAGGGCGGCGCTGCGCTGCCGGCCGTCGTGGTGTTTCCCGGCGGCGGATATCAAATTCTCGCCATCGATCTTGAAGGTACTGAAGTCTGTGACTGGCTCAACTCGATCAACGTGGCATGCGTTCTGGTGAAGTACCGCGTACCCAATACCGGTCCCTTTCCAAAATCACCAGCAGCCCTGCAGGATGCGCAACGCGCGCTGGGTATGGTTCGTCAACACGCGGCAGAATGGCATATTGATCCCAACCGGGTAGGTGTTCTTGGCTTCTCCGCCGGCGCGCATCTCTCTGCTGCACTGAGCACTCATTTCGACAAGCGCCTCTACGATCCCATCGACGCTGCGGACCAGCTCAGTTGCCGTCCAGAATTTGCGTTCATCATCTACCCCGGATATCTCGCGAATGCGGCGCAAAACATGGCGCCCAATGCCGACATCAATCCCACCGAGAAAACTCCGCCAAGCTTCATCGTGCAGGCAGAAGATGATCCGGTGCACGTCGAAAATGCCACAGTCTATTTTCTGCAGCTCAAGGCCGCGAAGGTTCCGGCTGAATTGCACATCTACGCTGAAGGCGGCCATGGATACGGCCTGCGCCGCACCGAGTTGCCGGTGACAATGTGGCCGGATGCCGCCAAAACGTGGCTGCAAACAATCAAAGTGCTGCCGTCTGGTTCGCACCCCAAGGGTGGCAAATAGAATTATCCCGATGCTCTTTGGCGTACTCACAATTTCCGACCGCTGCTCGCAGGGCCTGATGACCGATACCGCAGGCCCCGCGGTCGTCGATTTGCTCCGCCAGCACTGGCCTGCAGCCCAGGTTGAAAATGCTCTCGTCCCGGATGACGAAGAAAAGATCGTGGCCCAGCTTCAACATTGGAGCGCACAGGGAGCGGCCCTGATTCTTACCGCAGGCGGAACCGGCATGAGCCTGCGGGATCGCACTCCCGAGGCGACTCTACGCGTTCTCGATCGTCTCGCACCCGGCCTCAGCGAGGCCATGCGCTCGCGCGGCGCCGAAAGCAATCCATTCTCGTGGCTATCCCGCGGAGTTGCCGGAATGCGTGGTTCGACTCTGATCGTCAATTTGCCCGGAAGCAAACGCGGCGCTGAAGAAAGCCTGACGTCGATCCTTGTTCTGCTGCGCCACGCGATTGAAGTAGCAGGTGGAAGTCAGAGTCATCCATAACGGAGATGCTCCCCAATTTCGTGCGGACTCTGACGCGCTTGCGCGTAGTCACCATTCTGCGCAATCGATTGCATAATGCGCCTTTCTGGTGTCCACAGGGGTTTAATCCTCTAAAATCGGTTTATCTGTGGGCGGACCAAGAAAAAATCCGAGTGCTTTTCGCACGACCGGAGCAAGTATTCGCGAGGTCGCCGGGGGTGCAGGCGTCTCCATCGCTACAGTCTCGCGCGTAGTAAACGGGATCTCTACCGTTGCTCCAGAACTTGCCGAGCGCGTGTGGCGTGTCATCCGGGAAGTGGGCTACGTACCCAACACGCAGGCGCGCGCGCTGGTTTCTGGCCGCAGTCACATGCTTGGCCTGGTAGTCTCGGAAATCACGAACCCTTTTTTCCCTGAACTGGTGCAGGAGTTTGAAAATCTTGCCGTAGAGCAGGGCTACGAGGTCTTCATTGGTTCAACAAACTACGAAGCCCCGCGCACCGAGGCGCTAATTCGACGCATGCTGCAACGCAGTGTCGACGGTGTCGCCATCATGACATTTGGTATCGAAGAGAAGCTGATTCAGAAACTGGTCGAGCGCGCTTTCCCTCTTGTATTCGTGGATGCCGGCCCTGACCTTCCCAATATTCGCGTCTTGAAAGTGAATTATGGCGAAGGGATTCGGGAGGCAGTGCAGCATCTGGCTGGGTTAGGCCATCGCCAGATAGCCTTTGTAAGCGGACCTCTGCAGATGCGCTCTGCGGTAGCTCGCCGCGATGCCTTCCTGAGTTCCATGAGCGAACTTGACCTCATCGTGCCACCCGAACATCTGGTTGAAGGCACGCACACGATGGAAGGTGGCATTAAGGCCGCCGATCATCTGCTCTCCCTGGCTACGCTTCCCACGGCCATTATGTGCTCCAACGACATGACTGCTATTGGCGTGCTGCACGGACTGCATCGCAGGACACACCCTGTACCCCTGGATGTTTCGGTGGTTGGATTTGACGACATTCATCTCGCTCAGTTCATGCTGCCGCCGCTTACAACAATTCAGATGTCGTGCAAGCAACTTGCTACGGCCGCGGTACAGGCGCTGCGCGCAGGCATAGAACCAAATCATCCACAGGCCCAGCAACGAGAGTGGTTGATCTCCACGCAGCTGGTCGTCCGCCAGTCCACCGCAAATCCCCGCGGCGGCCTTCCTGCCCCGGCCAAGGCCAAGTCTGCAACTCGCCGTGGCGCGGTCAAACACTCATAGCCTCTTTTTCCTTCAGATCGAATCACTTCCAGCCTGTTGTAACTTGTTCCCGGTCGAAGGAATCTAATGGATGTAATACCCCGTTCTAGTGATGTGAGGTCATTTTCATGCTGATTGGTAAGCCATCTGACATTCCTTCCTCCGAGATCACCTCTCGCGAGGATTACAACGAGTACTTCAGCCGGCGGCGATTTCTGCGCAATGCTCTTGCCGGCACCGCCGCTGCGGGTGCTGCTATCACAGGAGCAGATCGCGTGGCGGATATCATCGCTCCGCGCACCAGCGCCTGGGCCGACGCCACCAAGTTGCAAACAGTGAAGAGCCCTCTCACCACAACCGGGGAACAGCTGACCTCATTGCAGGATGTGACCCACTACAACAACTTTTACGAGTTCGGCGTGCAGAAGAATGAACCGGCTGAAAATGCAGGCGCCCTGCCCACCCGCCCATGGGTCGTAAAAGTGGATGGCAAGGTGAAACAGCCGAAGACTTTTGACATCGACGCGCTGTTGAAATTGCGTCCGCTGGAAGACCGCATCTATCGGCATCGCTGCGTCGAGGCGTGGAGCATGGTGATTCCATGGATAGGCTATTCGCTCTCTGAGTTAATCAAGGAATGCGATCCGCTGCCAAGCGCCAAGTACGTTCAATTCCTCTCTTACTACAACACCAAGGTAGAGAAGTGGGCGAATGAGGCATCGTTCTACTCGGCTTACTCAGAAGGCCTGAGAATGGACGAAGCCATGAACCCGCTCACGCTGCTCACCTTCGGACTTTATGGCGAGGTTCTTCCCAATCAAAACGGCGCGCCTATCCGCGTCGTGCTTCCGTGGAAATACGGATTTAAGTCTGCGAAGTCGATAGTGGCCATTCGCTTCCTCGACAAGGAGCCGCCTACTACCTGGAGTCAGATGGGGCCGAGTGAATACGGCTTCTATTCCAATGTGAATCCCAATGTCGATCATCCGCGTTGGAGCCAAAAAACGGAACGCCGCATCGGCCTGCCGTTCTATCAGCAGCGCCGCACAACGCTGATGTTCAACGGTTATGGCGAACAGGTTGCCTCGATGTATAACGGGATGGACCTAAAAAAATACTTCTAGCTGAGCTGGCGACATCGGTGTTCGATCAAAGTTAGCTTGTCAAATCGCCACCCCGTCAGTTCGCCGAGCAATTCCAAATCCACTCACTGGCGTAAACCGCCGTTGGACACGCATGAACCGCAAGACACTCATCACGCTCAAGACCCTCACGTGGATAGCGTGCCTCTCGCCGTTCCTGCTGCTCGCATATCAAGGCATCACCAACACACTCGGCCCTGATCCCATATCGAAGATCACGCTGACCACCGGCTACAACACCCTGTTGTTGCTGATTCTGTCGTTAGCGATAACTCCGCTGCGCCTGCTCTCGCCGCGGTTTTCGTGGCTGATCAAATTCCGCCGGCTCCTGGGGCTCTTTGCGTTTTTCTACGCATCACTGCACCTTGCCACCTACATTGCGCTCTACACGAATTTCGATCTGAATGTTATCAAGACCGACATAACCAAGCGCCGCTTCATCATCATCGGCGTCATTGCCTATACCCTCCTTGTTCCGCTTGCGGCTACGTCAACAACCTGGGCCATTCGCAAGCTAGGCGGCAAGCAATGGAACCGCCTGCACAAGCTGGTGTACGTCGCGGCGATCTGCGGAATCATTCACTACTGGTGGCAGGTAAAACCCGGCGTCAAGAGCCCGATGAATCTCACGATAACGCTGTTTATCCTGTTAGCCGCTCGGCCTGTGCTGGCATTTCTGCAGAAGCGCAGAGCGCGGCGCGCTGTGACTGCGTGAGTCGGTTCGGGAGCTATTGAATTTCCAGTTGTACCGCTTCAGGCAGCGCTTCGAAGTCCAGCATGGTCTGCGCCACCGGACTCCAGTTTTTGCGATGCATGGGAGTGGGTCCCAGACGATCCAGTGCGGCCCTGTGCTCCCGCGAGCAGTAGCCTTTATGTCGCGCCAGTCCGTAACCGGGATAAACGGCATCCAACTCAACAAGCAGGCGGTCGCGAAAGACCTTGGCGAGCACGCTTGCCGCAGCGATGGAGTAGCTGATCGCATCGCCGTGAATCACGGATTCCTGCGGACAGGGCCAGTCGATCGTGTCGCATCCATCAATCATCAGATAGTCGGGCTGGATCGCAAGTTGATTTACCGCTGTACGCATTGCCAGCAGGGAAGCCTTGCGGATGTTGATGCGGTCGATCGTCTCCACGTCAATCGCTGCGATTGCAAATGCCAAGGCTTTGGCGCGGATCACCACGTCAAGTTCGTTACGCTTGTTCTCACATAGCTGTTTGGAATCATTAAGCCCCGTGAGCCGGCAACCTAGCGGCAGAATGACTGCGGCAGCAACCACCGGACCGAACATTGGCCCGCGTCCCACCTCGTCGCATCCCGCAATCTGTTGAAAGCCGCATTTCGCCGCAGCCCTCTCCAGCCTCCAACCGCATGCCGCCATGCCCTCAGTATATGAATGATTTCTACTTGTCGCTCTGTGAACTCCTGCGGAAAACCGGTTCGGTATTCGAGAGGTTAATCGGTCACGAGCGCTGAGAGCGCATCCAACAAACACAGGAGGGCATAATGACCGAAAAGCTAAAGCCCACGCACACGCAGCCCGGCGGATTTGAAGAAAAGAAACCTCCGGCAGACGATGGCGTAGTGAACGATTCATTTGGCACGATCGATATCGCTGACTCGACCGGACTGGACGAAAACAAAGAGACGGGTGACGCCAAGCGCCTGAACAAAGACACTAAAGAAGACTGAGCGAGGGGTTTTAGATACCTGACCGTCAGTCGATCATCATTTGCATATAAACAAGAACCCCAGCCAAAGCTGGGGTTCTTGTGGCCCTGAAAAGGGAAGCCTTCTATGCCTTGGCGGCGACGCGCTCCACTTCCTTCAGACGGGCGGCCTTGCCACGCAGTCCTCGGATGTAGAACAGCTTTGAGCGCCGCACCTTGTAACTGCGAACCTTCTCCACCTTGTCGACAACCTTTGAGTTGAACGGAAAGATGCGTTCTACGCCCTGTCCAAAGCTCATTTTGCGGACGGTGAAGGTGCCTTGCGGTCCCTTGTTAATGGCGATCACGAGGCCTTCAAAAGCCTGCAAACGTTCCTTATCGCCTTCTTTAATCTTGACTTGCACGCGAACCTGGTCGCCGGGCACAAATGTAGGTAGATCGGTGCGCTTCAGCTTGTCGGCCAGGCGCTGCATTACTGGATGGATAGACATAGCTTCTTCCTGCTGATGGACTCAGAACCTTGATTCTAACAGACAAACATACCCAACGCCTAGTCCGGTGTGGCTCCGGATGGGTTATCTTCTGCCAATCTCCATCTTACTCGAGAGCAGACATAACTTAAGGCCAGTGAGGAGCTTTAGAAGCTTCGGCGACGCCTTCGACGTGTCCCAATTGCTGGCTATTTCATATCGCTATGGGGTCACGTTTGCGCTTTGAGAGGTCACCAACCCTTGTTCGTTCTGCGGTATAGTCTTCGACATGGATGAGAAACGCGAACTTCTGCGCCACACCGTTGCGACATTGGCCTATCGTGCAACGCGGGCTCTCGAGGCCGCTCCAGAAAGCTTCGCCACCTTTGAGGGATGTGGGCGCCAGCCCGGCAAAATTCTCGCCCACATGGGCGATCTGTTCGACTGGGCGCTGAGCCTGGTGCAGGGAAGAGAGCGCTGGCACAATTCCACGCCCCGTCCGTGGCCACAGGAGAAAGCCCGCTTTTTCGCCGCGCTCAAAGCCTTCGACGACTATCTCGCTTCGAGTCAACCGCTCCACGCTGCCGCCGAGCCTCTCTTTCAGGGACCGATCGCCGATGCACTCACGCATGTGGGACAAATAGCCATGATGCGTCGTCTTGCGGGTTCGCCCATCTGCGGAGAGAATTTATTCGTGGCCAGGATCGCCGGCGGCCAAGTCAGCGCCGAACAGCCAGCACCCGTTCAGCCTTTCCGCTGAGCCTCGGCTTTGTCTTGTGTTTATCGAATGAACGGAAAATACGCCGGAGTCGTCGCCTTGTATTGCGCGAATTCCTCTCCAAACCGCGCCGCCAGCAGTTTTTCTTCAGCGCGCACGCGGATTTCGGTACCAATCACGAAGAAGATCACCCCTGCAACCAGCAGCGGCCACCATGTCTTCGCGAATCCTGTTGCCAGCAACATGCCCAGCATCGAGGCGTAGATCGGATTCCGCAACCAGCGATAGGGCCCAGTGGTTATGAGTTTGTGATCCTCGCTGAGCGCCGCTTCGAATCTCCATTGCTTGTCCAAATGGCGCGCAGCCATCCAAACCAGGATCACCGATAGTGGTCCCAGGATCATGGACGCAATCAGCGACGGGGCCGACTTCTCAAACCCCGCCGGCCGCACGAATGCCCAGATACACGCGTAGCCCAGCATCACCAGCAGGATTCCCCAACGGGAGGAGGGCGCTCTCTCTTTCTTGATCGCGCCGGCTGCCTGTTTACGGGGCTTCACAAATGCAAGCGCCCACGCGACCCAGCAGATTCCAAGCTCGACCCACGCAGCAATCTGCAACTCGCCCATTCCTCAACCAGCGCTTTCGCTGTCGATCATTTTAAGCAGCCGCTTATCTTCGTCGCTCAAGGACGCGCCTTGCAGCAAATCCGGCCGGTTCTTCAGCGTCTTGCGTAACTGTTGCTCGCGCCGCCATCTTCGAATTTGCGAGTGATCGCCGTTCATCAGCACCTCCGGCGCGCGCATTCCTTCAAACTCCGCCGGCCGCGTGTAATGCGGGTAGTCCAATAACCCGCCGGCGCCGTGCTGCGAACGCGGCACACCTTCCTGGCTTCCGCTGATTTCCTCGTCGGCTACGCCAAAGCTCTCGAATTCACCAGAAGCCTCATTGCCTAACACGCCTGGCACCAGCCGCATCACGGTGTCGACAACCACTGCCGCAGCCAGCTCTCCACCGCTCAGCACGTAGTCGCCGATGGAAATCTCCATGTCGCAATAGAGTTCATTAATGCGCTCATCCACGCCCTCATAACGTCCACAGATCAGCACCACCCGCTCCACCTTCGCCAGTTCGCGAGCAACGGCTTGGGTGAAGGGCCGCCCCTGCGCCGACAACAGGATCACGCGCGCGCCACTCTTAGCAGTGTCATCCTGAGAGGAGCGAAGGACCTGCTTTTGATTTTGCGCACACTTAGTTTTTACTGCAACGCCTAGAGCATTCAATGCTTCTGCCAGCGGCTCGGGCTTCAGTACCATGCCCTCTCCGCCGCCAAAGGGCCGATCATCCACGGTGCGGTGCCGGTCGTGCGTGAATGCGCGCAGATCGTGCACACCAATGCCGACCAGTCCCTCGGCCTGCGCCCGCCGCACAATGCCGTGTTCAAAGATGCCGGCAAAGAAACCGGGAAATATCGTGATGATCTCAAACTGCATAGCTGTACTTACGATCATAGAACCGTGATGCAACACGGCGCCCGCATACCGATGCATCAGCCGCGATTATTCAAAGCATGCGTCCGGCATTCCTCGTGTCATGCTTTCGAAAGAGCCTGCCGTCCCACTCTGCCGAAAGCTGTTGGTGCATAACGGGCGACGAGAAATGGCGAGTCGGACCAACTCCATGCAGTCCAACCGATTTCAAGCTCCTCGAGGTACTTGATCAGGCGTTGAACGAATTCCAGATCGCCGGGAGTCTCTGTGCCTCCGAATTCTCCGGCGAAGACCGGTACTGACTTCGACAGGTTGCCGAACGCTTCGGGCCAATCGGTACTCTTATTGGGGTAAACATGCGTCGAGTAAACAACGTTTTCAAGATCCATCGGCATTCCGCGCAGGTCGTAAGCCCAGTTCGTCCCGCCAAGGAACACTAGCGCATCCTGATTTTCGCTTCGGATTGCCTGTGTCAGCTTGCGTGCCCACGGCTGCCATTCCCGCATCGTCACTCGTCTTTGGCTGGGAGGATACGTCGTTCCATCCTCTTTATTGAGAGGGTAGGGATCGTCGTCCAGCCGGTCGTGGGGTTCATTGAACAAGTCATAAAGGACCGCAGGCTCGCTCGCGTAGCGCCGTGCCAGTGTCGTCCACAACTCGACCGATTCTGAATTAGGAAGCGGGGCGACGAAGTTGCGATTCCCGCCATAGATGCGTTCAGCGTCGAGCCATTGCAGGTCAAGCAATGTGTAAGCGCCGAAGGCTGAAGCCCAGTAGATTACCTGGTCGAGCGCCTTTTGATATTCCTCGCCAGAACGCCCGAGCCTGCCCCGAAGAACAAAATCCTGATTAAAGGGAAGGCGAATGATATTGCAACGCCAATCCCTCACAATCAGCTGAATTTCAGATCTTGAAAGGGAGGCTCCTGACAAGAAGCCTTGCTCGTCCGGTCCGGCATATTCCAGGCCCGATCGATTTACGCCGCGCAGGGTGACTGGCTCAAGGGTAGCCAGGCTGATGATTTTGTTCCCTGATGTTTGCAGGCCGGGTAGCCCGTTTGAAAGCTGACCGTTCATCAAGCTCCTCTGAGTTCCTGCGACCTGAGTGTGCCAACGAGTCAATTCCCAAAGTTGTGTGAACGCATCAACGCGGGCCGAGCGAAGATGCAAGATGTTCAAGGCAAGCGTTTGCAATCAACCGGTAGTGGACCTTGTGTCGAGAACGGACCTTGGAAATCGTAATCGTGTCACAGAACACTAAATCGGCTGTGCCGAGATTTACTTTTTCATCCTTTGTGACCAAAACTTCATTGAGCGTGTGTTTTCTGCCAATCGCCGGCGCCAGCAGGCCTCTGGCTGTCCGCAGTAAGCTCCCGCTCACCGATACAACCGCGACGAGTGAAGGCTTCTGAAGCTTGCCGATCAGTTCAACGTGTTCGCTTGCCTCGCCATATACAAGGCCGATCGAGGGCCTGCTCTGCGGGACCAACTCCCTCAAATCCTCTACTATGTGATTCGCGGCCAACACCTGGGCGCCGATGGCGAGGCTTGGTTCGCTGACGAAATGTTCGAGCGAGCATCCCTCAACCCGCCATCCAAGGCTATCGACAACTTCCTGCTGAATGATGTCCCGCAACCCTGGTTCCTCCTCCACAATCAGAAAGTGATCAGGCGGTTGAGCCATCAGGCGCTCGAGCACTCTTTGTCGCAGTGCCTGCAGGGTGTACCCCATCTCCCTTGCGCGCTGGATGCTCTGGTTGATCAATTCGTCGAGGGAATGTGGTTTGGCCAATGGTGCGCCAGAAACCGTTCCTACGACCAGTTGAGCGCCGCGACGACGCGTGAGCCATCCCCGCCGCACTAGTTCCTGATATGCCTCGCTCACGGTGTTGTGATGCACCTTGCTTTGCCTCGCGAGCGCGCGCACACTGGGCAGCTCTTCTCCGGCACGAATCTGGCCTGTAGTAATCAGGAAAACGATCTGCTCAGCGATCTGTTGTCTCAGCGTGACGTCACTGTTTTTGCTCAGTGCAATTTGCATTGGTTCCTCACCGACGTCGATTTGCAGCGAAGTGTGACAGCGACCGAAACTATCACACGTGTGCTGGTTCTACAGCAGCCTCACGCCTATCCTCACACACGTAGAAGGTTCGCAATCCAGGGGGCAAGATGATTTCCGTTGTCACTATTGTCGCTGCGACATTTGCGTTCTTGATAGAAATTGTGTGGACTATTCCCGTCGATTTCTGTCGCCGTCACTTATCAATCCCGGTCGCTGACCTTCGCTCGTACTCGGCCGATCACCGCTGTGGTCTAATGTTGGCCAACTACTATGCATGACTACGAATCGCTGCTAAACCGCTGGCAAGCTGCGGGCGCTCTCGATCCTGAGACGGCTGCGCGCATTCGCTCTTGGGAGTCCGCACAGATTGCAGGCGGGCGACCTCGCGAACAGGAAATTCAAAAGGATACCCGCTCTGAAGGAATGGCGTGGCAGGGCCGCGTGGCCCTCATCCTCGGTGGAATTCTCCTCGCCAGCGGCGTGGCCCTCTTCGTCTCCGCACACTGGGATCAACTCGGCCCGGGAATGCGCTACATGCTGGTGATGGCGATGGTGACCGTCTTTCATCTCGGGGGCGCCGTCACTCGCGAGAAATTTCAGGCTCTTTCGACGACGCTTCACGCGGTTGGCACCATCTCCACCGGCGCGGCTATTGCACTCGTCGGCCAGATCTTCAACATCCAGGAACACTGGCCAGCCGCCATACTCATGTGGGCCCTTGCGGCAATGGCCGGATGGGTATTGTTGCGCGATCAGGCGCAACAAGTTCTCACATTGTTGCTCTTTCCGTCGTGGATCATCTGCGAATGGAGTTATGCCGCGCAGAACCATATCGGCGAAGAAATCTATGTCGGGCGATTTCTTTTTGTCTGGGCGATTCTCTATCTCACTTTCTTTATCGGAACCGAACGCCGCATCGTCCGGGGCATTCTCTTCACAATCTCTGCCATCGCCGTCATATCCAGCATGTTTCTGATGCTCGATGGGTGGCGCTCCTGGTATGGCATGCAGGCGCTCCCACCATTCCACACGCGATTCTGGGGATGGATTGATATCGCCGCCATCCCCATCCTGTTCTCGATTTTTCGAATTCGCAAAAGTGCAGTACCCGTCCTCGCCAGCATCGGTTTTGTCATTGCACTTCCGTGGTGTACGCGCCTTTTCGTTGAGCATTATCCCAATGGCTCATGGACACGCACCGAACCAAGCCTAGCAGCGCACGCTCTTGTCGCGGCCTTCTGCGTCTTCCTGATCTGGTGGGGAGTGACTCAGGCCAGTCGCGGTCTCGTGAACCTCGGAACCGTCTTCTTCGGCGCAACGGTTGCATGGTTCTACTTCAGCGATCTTTTTGACAAGATGGGTCGGTCTCTTGGACTCATCGGCCTCGGCGTGCTCTTCCTCGCCGGTGGTTGGGCTCTCGAGAAAACGCGCCGTGGACTTCTCGCCCATATAACGCACGTCCCTGCAAACCTTGAGGAGGCGCGATGAAATTCTCCAGAACATCCATCGGCCTGCTGGTATTTCAATTGCTGATCGTCTCGACGGTTGCAGCCAAGTATCTCTACCAACGCGCCACCTGCCCGCGTGTGTGGACGCGTACCGCAGCATACGATCCTGAACTGGTGATGCGCGGCCGCTATCTCAGCCTGCAACTCACCGTCGATGGCTGCAACAGCACACTGCCCTCTGCAAAAGACGCCGAGTTCCCGCGCAACGTAAATGGCGTTCCCGGCGGAAAGACCTTCTCTATCCGTTCCGCAGATACAGTCTGGTTTCAGGCGAAACTCGCCGTCAAAGACAACAAGCTGATCGCGATCCGCGTCCCCGAATCTGACACATCGTCATCGACTCAGAGAATCGCTGGATTTCCCGGAGCGTCTTGCGAACAGATGCGCATCTCTCAGCCTGTTGATTTCTATATCGCAGAACACGCCAGCGATCCAACAAGGCTCCAGCACGGTCAGGAATTATGGATTGAAGTAACGGTCCCGCCCAAAGGGCCGCCTCGCCCACTGCAACTGGCGCTGAAAGAAAACGGCACTTGGAAGCCATTGGCCTTTCAATAAAGAAATGAATCGATTCGCGATGGTGAAAGGCTCTCGATGATCGCGTCTGGGTTGGCTTTGTTTATCCCCGCGCTACTTACGACAATTCTCGCGGGAGGATGCGGGTTTCTCTTTGCGTCAATCGCTTGGGTGCAGTTACGTTCCGGTCCAATTTCGAAGACGCATGTCGCCATGTACACCTTTGCAGCGTCAGCAGCGATCAATGTTGTGAGTCTGCCAGTGATATGGTGTCTTCCGTATGACGTGCAGAATGGCTACATTTTCGGCGCGCACGCTATGAGCTTCATATGGTCTTTCTTTTTGGTTGTGAGCTTTGTTCTGGCTTGCGCAACGAATAGACTGCTCTCAAGCTACACGGGCTTAGGAAGGGGTGCACTCAAGACAGGCTCGATCGTCCTAATCGTCTTGTACGTCCTCGGGTTTATCGGTGCTTTCTCAAGTTGCTAACGGTGCGCGAAAAGCTCTAACTGTGTTCGGGTCGATTTAGATCCACGAGCCCTTCAGGTAGCGCCATCTCCACGCGCTTCGCTTCCATATCTATCCGCCGTAGATAATCTTTCGCAAAGGGAACCAGAATCTCGTCCGTGGAAGATTTCCCGCGCACCACCAGAATCGCCACCGGTCCGGCGATTCGATCCACGTCTTCAATCTCACCTACGGTCACCGGCTCAGCCCCTGCCACATCCACTACCACGCACCCGATCAAGTCGCCGATGTACAACTCGTCTTCACCAAGCGCGGCTCGCTCTTCGTGGGGAATCGCAACGATCAGCCCGGCAAGTTCCTCAGCAGCAGAAATCGAATCCACTCCCGCAAAATGAAGAACCACGCCACCCTTGTGCAGCCAGTGATGAACGAGTTCCAGCTCGCGCGGATTCGCTTCACCGCCAACTTTCAACGCAGCGTCGGCGTCGCGCAGAAGCCAGAGCTTTCGCCGCTCCGCAAATTTCTCAGGAAAATCCGTAAGAATTTCGGCGAAGACTTCGCCCTTGCGGCCTTGTGTGCGTTTCACGCGCGCCAGCCACACCCATCCCGTCGACGCCATCAACAGCGTCCAGATCGAAGCTGGGCCCAGGGGGATTTGGCCATCCTATGCTTCGTCGTCCTCTTCCAGGATGTCGAGCGTGTAGCGATGATGCAGCTTCATGCTGACGGCTCCTAGAATCGTGCGCACAGACCGGGCCGTGCGCCCTTGCTTCCCGATTACCTTGCCGACGTCGCCGGGGGCCACGCGCAATTTGAGAACAGTGTTTTCGTCCCGCTGCACAGACTGCACGTCTACTGCTTCCGGTTCGTCCACCAAGGCCCGCGCGATCTCGCGGACCAGCTCATCTACTGCCACCATGTCAACTTGGGTCATGAACTTGCCTCTGACCGTAAACATCCAAGGAGAAGCGACTTGGATCGGTGCGCAGATAGTATCAGCACACCCCGACTCAAGTCAGTACTTGTGAGCGGGATCACTTAGAATCTCACACACGTATCGAGGTAAATAAGGGGACTAGGCGACAGCCGGTTCAGTTGCCTTGGCCGGGTTCTTCTCCACCAGCTTGGCGACAATCGGAGTGAATTGCGCGCCCACGCCGCGCCAGTAGGCGATGCGGTCATGCTTCAGATCAACCGAAGCGGGGCTGGTGCGGGGATTGTAGGTGCCAACAACTTCGATCGAACGGCCATTGCGGGCGCGATCCTTCTCAATCACTACCACACGATAATAGGGCTGCTTGGGGGCGCCAACACGCGCCAAACGAATCATGACCACGGAGATACAGTTCCTTTCGAATTCCGGTGCTCTGTTGCGAATCTTGGGAGTCACTTGGCCTGCGCTGACGCACCCGGCCTCTGGTCCAACCCGGCACTCCCGTAGGGCACCGGTTTATCCCTGGGCACAAACGGCCCCTGGGCTGGAAGTCACAACATCTAAGTATCGCCGATATAAGGCATTTCAGGCAAGCGCTTCCCCTCGGCCGTATCCCGCCGAAGTTGCATAGGGATTTCCACGTCCGTTCGGTCCAAAGTCGTTCATTCAAGGCATACTTATTTCAACTTTCGAAGTGCGTATCTGCCAGGAGCAAGAAAAGATATGTGGCCGTTTTCATCGAAAGAGCCGCTGGACCCTAAGAAACTACCCGTCCCTAAAGCATGGGCGAAACGCAAAGGGCAGGATCCCCTCGGAAAACCGATGGTCGTGCGGGCTCACACCGGATACAGCAAATTCAAAGGTGTCACGGGCTACACGCACCAGGTCGCCCTGGCTGTGCCTATGGTCGACACCACCCGGGAAGGCTTTCCTAACCCCGGAGAGACGGACGCGCTCACCCGTATCGAGGGCGACATCTGTGAGGTCTTCGAAGCCAATCGCGAATCGCTCTTCGTGGGCACTCGCACCATTCCCGGTATTTGCGAATTCATTCTCTACACTCGGAATCCTGACGCAGTGCAGTGGAAGTTTGACAACGACCTTCTTGCCCGCGTCTACACTCACCGGGTCCATCTCAAAATCCAGCCAGACAAATCCTGGTCCAACTACGAAAAGCTCCTGTAGCCGATTCGAATACTCTCAGTATTAAGAGGCTCAGGCGGCGTGACTGGAACTGACGTAGTTAGACCAACCCTGCTTTCGCGACTGGGCATGCCGATCGTCGCCGGGCTTGCCGGTGCCGCGCTCTTCCTGATCCTCTTTGGTCTTCTCGCCGATGAGATGCGGGAAGGGGATACGCAGCATTTCGACGACACGGTGCGGCTGTTTGTGCACGCGCACTCCTCCACCGACCTGACCTCGATCATGCGGTTCCTGTCCGTCGTTGGGTCGCCTCTTGTTGTAACGCTGACCGCACTCGGATCGTGCATCGTGTTATGGCTTGTCGGCCATCCGCGCCGCGCAATCCTGATTGCGGTAACTGCCGCCGGAGGAAGCCTGTTGATGTGGGCATTGAAAGTCGGCTTCCATCGTCATCGCCCCGAGCCCTTCTTCGATACCCGGCTTCCCTCGTCTTACAGCTTTCCCAGTGGCCACGCGATGCTATCGTTCTGCCTGTGCCTCTCGGCTGCGGCTCTATTCTCCGCGAGCCAGAAAAACATCTGGGTCCGCGTTGCGATATGGACTTTCTGGGTTGGACTATCCTTAGCCATCGGCTACTCGCGAATTTATCTCGGAGTTCACTACCCGAGTGATGTGCTTGCCGGCTATCTCGGCGCGCTGGTCTGGTCACTCGCGGTGGGCAGCGCGTACCAGAAGTGGCGCAAGAAGCCAAATCTTCCTTTGGTTTAGCATAGGTTTGCAAAACCACTACTTCAAACTGCGGGAAACAGGAACCTCAGCATCGGCCTCACGCGACCGGCCCAGCTTGCCTCATCGTGGGTTCCCTCGTGCACCTTCTCAAAATGCATCGACTCGCCGGGACGCCATCCGTTCGCTTTCAGTCTTCGCGCCAGGTGCTCCACGTCGCGCAGTGTCCGCTGCCCCTCGTGATCGCCCACATCCAGCCATATCCGCGGCCGCTCCCACAGTTGCGGAGAGTGCTCGTTTAGATAGCCGAGGATGCTCTTGTGATTCCACCACACACTCGGAGACAGTAATGCCAGCCGCCCAAAAACCTGTGGATGTCGTAGGCCCAGGTAGAGGGAGACTAACCCGCCCAACGAGGATCCACCCATCCCCGTGCTCTCGCGATCCTTACTGACGCGATATCGTTCTGCAATCCACGGCATTAATTCCTGCGTCAGTAGATCGCCATACTTGTTCGCTTCGCCGCCGCCCATCTGCCAGTTGTATTCGTGCGTATATTCGGCCAGCCTGCGGTCGCCGGTGTTGTAGATGCCGACGATGACCAGCGGCTCGACTTCTCCCGCCTCAATCGCCCCGTCTGCGTGCTCCAGCACCATCCATGTGCGCCCCTTAACAAAGGAAGTTTGCCCGTCGAATAGATTCTGGCCATCATGCAGATAGAGCACCGGGTAGGTCCGCCCGGGCTCCTCATCGTATCCCGGCGGCACATAAACAATTACATCGCGATCATTCGGTAGATGATTGCTTTTGAAGGCTTTGTGTAAATGTAATCGGCGATGAGGCGTGGCTGCTTCAATCTCCGCCAGCAAGCCGTCACCAGCCTCGTCGTTCGTCTGTGGTTCCAAATTCAATCAGCAACGTTTCCTTTGGTCGAGGTTCATGTCAGTCCAGTTTCGCTGCGAGCTAGAGCTTTAACAGTCTGGTAAAAACATTTGCCTGTGGCTGTTACAGTAACAGCAAACCCGCGCTTCTCAAATCACCCCACAGGAGTCAAGCCCACCTTATGAACCGCGAGTACCACAAGTGGTATTCCGGCCGCCTCGGCCGCGACATGGAACTCCTCGTCTTCGGCCATGCCGGACTTCCCGTCCTCGTCTTTCCCACATCCGGCGGCCGCTACTTCGAGTTTGAAGATCGTGGCATGATCGGCGCCGTCGCTAATCGAGTTGAGCATGGTGACCTGCAATTTTTCTGCGTCGATTCGATCGATATGGAGAGCTGGTACAACCGCAATGTCTCTCCGCGCTGGAGAATCGCCCGCCACGTGCAATATGAGGAGTACCTCATTCACGAAGTCGTGCCGCTCATCCGGAAAAAGAATTGGGATGCGCATCTTGTTTCTCTCGGCTGCAGCTTCGGCGGATACCACGCCACGAACATTGCGTTGCGCCACCCTGACGTCTTCACCGGGCTGCTAACCATGTCCGGTGCCTTCGATTTGTCCAACTTCCTTGGCGGCTATTATGACCAGGATTGTTACTTCAACCTTCCAACGCATTATTTGCCTAATCTTGCTGATTCCTGGTTCTTTGACCACTATCGTCGCAACACTTACATACTCGCCACAGGCTGGGATGACCAGTGTCTTGGACAGAACCAGAACCTCGATAGAATCATGAGTTCCAAGGGGATTCCCCATAAACTCTACACATGGGATACCTATAACTCTCATGATTGGCCGACTTGGCGCAGCATGATTCAGGAATATCTTTAACCCGAAATCGGCAACCTCGCAGAAACAGACAACGGCCATCACATTTAATGTTCGAATTAGTGCCGCAAACTTAAGATTGTCTCCAAATCGTTTTCCAGGACTTTCCCCGATGAGTGAACTCAATCCCTACGCGAAGTTTCTTGATGGCCGCCCCCTCGAAGCCATCCTCTCTGCCACCTCGCACGAAATAGCCAACAAACTTCAAATGATCGGTCCCGACAAATCCATCGAGCAGCCCTCTCCCGGCAAGTGGTCGCCCGCGGAAATTGTCTGCCATCTCGCGGACTGCGAAATCGCCTTCGCCTTCCGCCTGCGCCAAACCCTCGCGGAAGATCATCACATCCTGCAACCTTTCGATCAGGACAAATGGGCCACACCTTATAAAGGCATAGCTGCCAAAGACGCGCTTGCTGCATTCACTTCGTTGCGCAGTTGGAACCTCAAACTGATCGCGAAAGCCTTGCCCGTCTCCGCTTCCAAGCCTGTCACTCATCCGGAACGCGGAACCATGACGTTCCAGAACATCGTTGAAACCATGGCCGGACACGACCTCAATCACATCGCACAACTGTCGCGCATCGCAAAACCTGCCTAGCGCCACAACTTTGTGATCCGGAGCAACCGCGATCGTTCGGCTCCGGAGATGCTTAACTCTGCTTTCCATCGAACAAAATACTCCGCAAGAAGCTGCCGAACCTCCGTTCCAAGTCTGATTGCAGACCTCGGGAACCTTTTCCGTGTGCCCGGGGTCAAACGCAGTAGGCTTCAAGGTTCTGATTTGTGCTCGCCGTACCCGCACTGCGCCATCGCGCGGCGGAGGAGGATCGATGCGTCTCTGGGTCACCGCACCTTGCCTTGCCATCTGTACTCTCAGCCTCACCTCTCAACAACCCGCCAAATCACCGCGCTCCGCGCCAAAGGCGCAGCTGGTCGCACCGCTGGTTCCCCCGAGGGCACAGAAGGCAGGACCGCAGACGCCGCAGGTGGATTTGCCGGTTCGCAAAGTAGTGCTCTACAAAAACGGTGTTGGCTACTTCGAGCATGCCGGGACAGTGAGTGGCAACCAGCGCGTTGCCATCGACTTCACCTCCCCACAACTTAACGATGTGCTGCAGTCACTCACCGTGCTCGACGAGGGAGGCGGTCGCATTGGCGGCGTCAATTACAACTCCACTACCCCGCTCGGCGAGCAACTCAAAACGCTCTCCCTCGGAATGAGTGAAGACCCCACATCAACCGAGTTGTTTGGCGCTCTGCGTGGCCAGAAGGTCGAGGTCACCGGCGGGCCTTCCTCAGGTTTCGGGGGCGGCACGGTCTCCGGTCGACTCATGTCCATCGAAGCGCGCACACAAAAAATCGGCTCCGATGAAAACGCCTCGTCCATCGAGAAGTTCTTTCTCACCATTGTTGCCGGCACAGGAGCAGTGCGCGTCATCGAGCTAACCCCCGCGCTCAGCGTGCGTCCTACCGACTCCAGCCTTCAGGGAGAACTCGATCGCTATCTCCAGCTGCTTTCCACAGCCCACTCGACCGGACTGCGCCATCTGACGCTCGATGCGCTCGGTACTGGTTCCCGCCAGCTCCGCGTGAGTTACATCAGCGAAGTTCCTGTCTGGAAAGCCACCTACCGGATGGTCTTTCCGCGCGACTTTAACGGCAACGCCATCGTCCAGGGTTGGGCCGTCGTCGACAACACCGTAGGCGCTGATTGGAATAACGTTCAGCTGTCGCTTGTCGCCGGCGCCCCCCAGAGCTTCATCCAGCCGATCTCGCAGCCGCTCTACACGCGCCGTCCAGAGATTCCGATCGCCACAGAAGCGCAAACGACTCCACAAACTCACGAAGCTGCGGAAACGGTAGCGGTGCAATCAGAAGTAGTGAACGGGGCTATCGGCGGACCGCAGCGGGTTCCACGCAACATCAAGATGGCTCAAAATGCGCCTTCTGCCTCCTTCGGTGTGGCCGGCGCCGAGGGATTCCATGGCTCATCGAGTGGCGTGATGGGCTCAGTCTTTGGAAGTGGATCAGGAAATGGCATTGGCGGCATGAATAACGGCGTCTACCGCCCCAGCGATGCAATCGCTGAGGGCGACGTCTCTACTAACGCGTTCGATGATTTCTTCCAGTACTCCCTCACCCAGCCTGTCACCATCCACAAGAACGAATCGGCGATGGTACCGATTCTCCAGCAGGAATTGCCCGCCGAGCACGTAACACTATGGAGTCGCAATGAACCGCGCCCTCTTCGCGCCGTCTGGCTTGAAAACAAGTCCAAGCTCACTCTCGATGCCGGCAGCTTCTCCATATTTGAAAGCGGCGAATTCGCCGGTGAAGGCCTGCTCGATCCCATTCATCCTGGCGAACGCCGCCTGCTTTCCTATGCCGCTGACCAGGCGATGCGCGTCAAAATTACTGACAACCAGGGCAAGCGCACCCTTCATCATCTGCAAATTCGTAAGGGCCTCGTGGTTGAACGCTATATGGACGTCTCGTCCATGACCTACTCCGCCACTAATTCTGGCGACGAGGATCGCGTCGTCCTGCTTGAGCACCCGCGTCACACCAATGGCTGGACGCTCGATGAAGGTGCGAAGCCCGCGGAAACCACAGCCGACCTCTACCGCTTCCGCCTGACCGTCAAAGCGCATGCGTCAGAGAAGCTTGAAGTGCGCGAGCGCGGTCCCGAATTCACGCAAGTCTCCATCGATCCCAATCAGAACACCAATGTCTACCTTCTCGATCTCATTAAGCGGGTGCCCGATGCAGAAGCACAGCTCAAGCCCATCCTTGCCGCACAAGCCAAACTCGCCGATCTCAATCAGGCTCTCGCCGACGCAAAAAAGCAGGAAGAAACCGCTGCCGCCGACGAAGCCCGCGACCGCGAAAACCTCACCGCGCTCAAAGGCAACGACGCAGCCCGTCGTTTCGTCGATGAGCTGAACCACGCTGAAGACCTACTCCAGTCCACCCGCAAGCACACCGCTGACCTGGAGCAACAGAAAGCCGTCGCAGTAGAAAATCTCAGGGCCGAGATCAACGCCTTAAACTTCGACTGGGACGCAACCATTAAAAATTGAGCTGTTCGACGCAGGGAATTTCTGCATCCGACCCAACGCCATCTTGAGCGAGTTCGAAGGACCTGCTTCAGTCGCGTTCAATATGCAAGCCCAACGTAAAACGGCCCCGAGGCGATTACCATCGGGGCCGTTCTCGACCAAGAGATAAGGAGAAGTAAACGCTGCTTGTCGGCGTCACATTCAGCCTGTGATCCGAACCATCGTTCGGATCCTCGCGCAGCCTCACCGATGCAACATCGATGGAGTCAGCTCGATTCGTTTCCCATCCGTTCTAACGTCTAGGAAGTTGGTTCGCAAAGTATATCCAAGTGCGCAAAAAAGCGAACCTTACAAAAGTCACCACCGCTTTAATGGTGCCGAGCCAGTCAACGTGTATATCCCACTTTCGACTAGATTGAAGACCTCCAATCCGGCTCAAAACTCACCCCGGTGCTAAGATCGAGCTATGAAGAGTGAATGGACCAAGTTCAATCCTAGAGATCCGAATACTCACCCCAGAGACAATTCGCGCGTGGAAATGAAGCACGCGGATGGATCGCAGTCCGCTGGAGGGTTCTTGCGAGGTCACTTTCTTCAAGGCGGAGTCATCTCTGCCAGCGGCGTAGGCCTCGCCATGCGCTGGCGCTATGTGCAATAGAATCAGCTAGCGCGAGGCCGGCAACTCAGCAAAACCAGAACAGCCGAGGCCACGACACTCGTCGTGTGCCAGTCTGTGCTCACTCAATTCGCGCTGACTGCGGCCTTTTGTGACATGGCAAACTCAATCACCCGCGCTGTCCGCTCCTCATCCTCGCCCGACGAGATCATCAAGTCATACAGATGCGGATTGTTCCATTCCTTCCCGAACCGCAGCTTGAGATAGTGCGCCCGCTCCGCGTCGACATCGCGAATTCGCTGCTCGATATTCGCTCCGGGCTCAAGCCTAGTCCGCAGGCGATGAATGCGCACCTGTCGAGGCGCATATACAAATACGTGAAACACATCTGCCTTCGCCTGCAGAATGCATTGCGCCCCGCGTCCCACAATCACGCAATTGCCGGCCTCGTACGCGTGCTCGATAATCTGCCGCGTCAAGTCCGTCATCACGTCCGCGTCGAAGCATTTTTCCTGCTGCAGGGCCACTCCGGCTGCCATCGCCGCGCCCCGCATTGCCTGCCGGTTCACGCGACTAAGCCATCCCTCGACATGTTCGTCGAAACGGCTCACTACGCCCGCATCCACGTGCGCCTCGCAAGCAATCTCGTCAATCAGCGCCCCATCCAGCAACTTCCACCCCAGGCGCTTCGCGATTGATTGCGCAATCCTCCCGCCCCCGCTTCCGAATTCCCGCGAAACCGTCAATACCCGGTAATCCATTGAACGCCTCCTTGTTTCGCCGAACACCATACCCTACGCCCGGCGATCACATGCAGCAGTGACACACCTCACCGCCCGCCCGCTAGTTTTCAGGCAATCGAACACGGAATTGCACCGGGTCAAAACTAGATCTCAACGCCTTGAAGGAGCCTCACTCGTAGCGAAGTGCCACCGCGGGATCGACCATTGTTGCCCGCCTCGCAGGCACATACGACGCCACCACCGCAACGATCAGAAAGAGTGCAGAAATGCTGGTGTACGAAAGAGCGTCAAGGGGTCCAACTCCATAAAGTACTTTCCGCAACAGGTAGTAATCGCCGGTGGCCAGCAGACAGCCCACCAGAATGCCGTAAATTACCGGAGCGGAGCTTTGCCGCAGCATCAACCGCAGCACCTCACCCTTTCGAGCGCCCAAGGCCATGCGGATCCCGACCTCACGGGTACGCAGCACCACAACATAACTAAGCGTTCCGTAAATCCCCATCGCCGAAAGCAACAGGCCCAGCAACCCCACCGTTCCCGCAATAAGGGCAGCCATGCTTGAAACCATGAACGGGGGAGTCTCCCGGAGCATGTCGTCCAGTGTGTAAGCGGTCGCGACGATATTGGCATTCACCGACGCGATCGTGCTCTCGATCTGGTGAATCAGTTGCCCCGGAGCGATCGAAGTCCTTACCAACAGGGGGAATTCATTGAGTCGGTTCTCAGGAATCTGCAAGTAAACCTCCGCGGCGTCGCTGTTGTCCATAAGCACACCACGCGCATCATGAGCTATCCCGATCACTTGGTAACTCCTTCCATCCGGCGTCAGTTCCTTCTTGTCGTGGAATTGCCCATCCGTACTCATTTCGAGCGTGCGTCCAATCGGATTCATTCCCGGCCACAACCTCTGAGCGGCAGTTTCGCTCAATACGGCAGTCGGCTCGGGTACTCCAGATTCAGCGTGGAACCCGTGGCCATACGTCATCGGTATCCCAAGAGCGTGAAAGTAATTCGCATCGACATATGTATAGAACAGGTACGCTTTCATGCTGCGCGCATCGGCCTTTTTGCCATCGATTGCAATGGCCGCCGTGCGCAACCCTCCGCCATCCGGTGGCCGTCCCGTCGCAACCTCCATAACACCGGGCGTGGTTTCAAGCCGTTCCACAATATGTCGAAGCGATGTGTTCTGGTGCGCTCCGTCGTACTCGGGTCCTTCGGGATACTGCAAAGTCAGGTTGACGACGTGCTTTGTCTCGTATCCAGTACTCATCGTTAGTGCTTGAAACGCGCTTCGTACCATCATGCTGCCGGCAATCAACAGAACGAAGGAGACCGCAACCTGACCTCCCGTCAGCCAGTCACGCAATCGTCTATTTCGTGCCGGCGACATCCCCGAGTTTGCTTTCATCCACGAAGATAGAGCCGATCGCGTGCTCTCCAATGTCGGCGCCAGTCCGAACAACACCCCCGCGATTACCGAAATCCCAAATACGTAAGCAAATATCTCCGCATCCGGATTCACGTTCACGATGAAAGTCCCCATATCCGCGGGCAGCAAGTCCTTAGCCACTTTGGCAAGAATGCGCAGCATGGCCCAGCTGCACAGTATCGCCACTGCTCCAGCAATCAGCCCCAGCAGCGCGCTTTCGGTGAGCAATTGGCGAATCAGCCGCCTCCGGCTTGCGCCTAGCGAAATTCGCACCGCCAGCTCAATCTGCCGCGACGCGGCCCGAGCCAGTTGAAGACTCGCGACATTGGCACAGGCAATCACCAGCACCATCGCGGTGGCCAGCATGATGAGGAAAATCGCAAAACGCAAGCCGCGATCCAGCTCTCGCGGAAACGGCGATGCGGGCGTGATCAATATCTCTTTGATTTGGTTCTTTGCATCGGTCGATTTGTGCAGTGTGAACTGCCGCGCAGCAATCGCAGACATCTCAGCCCTCACTTGGCTGACGCTTGCGTCGCTCGCAATGCGACCAAAGAGCCGGCAGCAAACACTGTCTTCATCCTTGAGCGATTGATCTCCAGGATGGATCACCGACTGAAGACTCAACGGAACCCAGAAATCCGGCACGCCGATCGACGTTCCGACAAAATCACGCGGGGTGATCCCGATGATCGTCACCGCTGCGCCATTCAGCCGAATGGCTTTGCCGATAATCTCAGGATCACCTCCAAATCTTTTCTGCCAGTAGTTCTCACTGATAAGGACCGCTGGAGCGGCGGCAAGTTGCTTTCGATCCTGCTCAACAAAAAAGCGGCCTCGCACAGGGGCGATCCCCAGAACTGAAAAGTAATTCTCGCTTACCGTAATGACGCTCGCCAATTCCGCCTTGCTAGCAATCGTCGCTGCTGGCAGCAGGCCCCATTTGCCCAATAGAGAATCGGACGCTGCTTTGCGATCGTCGGATGAACCCCCAGCGTCGCTCATGATGAGCTGCTCGAACTGCTGACCGGTTGCAACCAGGCCGGCGATGGTATGCGACTGCTGCTTGTAGGCCTCGTAGTCGGGATAGCTGAACTGTGCCTCCCGTTCTCCCGATTGCCGCAACAGGGTCAGACTGACCATGCTGCCCGGGTCCCTCGCATCCACGCCGCGCCCCAGCAATCCTTTGTACGCTGTGAAGATAGTAGTGTTGATGCCGATGCCAATGGCCAGGGCAATCACCGCGACAGCCGTGAATCGCGCATTCCGCCGGATGGTTCGCAGACCATACTTCACGTCTTGCAGAACGCTCTGCGGCAAAACGATCCAGTCGATCTCGCGCATGCGCTCTCTCCACATGGTCGGGTTGCCGAAGCGGAGGCGCGCCTCCCGTCGAGCTGGTTCACCCCGCATACCGCGATCCACATTCCACTGTTCGCGCATCGCGAGGTGAAATTTGAGTTCCTCATCAAGCTCATTGTTCCGGCGATCACTCGACCATCGCGATCTCCAGCGCAAAAACCAGCTCATCGTGCCTCCTATGCAATCGCTTTGCCGCGCAGGACCAGTGCAATTGCCTGTGCTACGTTCTCCCACTTCTGCTGTTCAGATCGCAACTGGGTGCGGCCAGCTGTGGTGATCCGGTAAAATCGCGCGCGCCGGTTATTCTCGCTCAATCCCCACTCGGCCTTCACCCACCCAGCCTTTTCCATCCGGTGAAGCGCGGGATATAGGGATCCCTCTTCAATCCGCAGCACCTCGTTTGAAATGCATTGGATATGCAGTGTGATCCCCCACCCATGCATCGGACCATTTTCCAGGGCCTTCAGCACCAGCAGTTCCAGCGCTCCCAGCAGGTTGTCAGTCGAACCCAATCGTCGGTCTCCTATAGATGTCTATAGGAGGATGCGCTGATTTCTCTCCGCTGTCAACGCCGAAACATTCGGAGTCCGGCATTCTATCCTGTAAATCAGAAGAGCAGGGAAGGAGTCCGCGCGTGCCCCGGTCGAGGATCGCTTCGAAGTCTGCTTCATCCAATGCTTCGCCGAGGCGGAATTCCATGACGCGCCGGGAAGCACTCGCAGCATTTAGCGCGGCCGCGCTGTCCGCAGCACTTCCGCGCCGCGTTTTCTCCGCAACGTCATCTAAGCCTGCGACAACACATTCGAAAACCAGGGCACAGGTCGAGCAACTCCTCAAACCGCTGCTTTACACCGAAAACCCGGAGATGTTTCGCTTTGCCGTCGATGTCTACCAGCACTGCATCTTCGGACGCATGCAGCCTGCCGAGCCGCCTCTCAAACACCCATGGTTGATTCCCGGCGGTGTCTATGTCGGCCAGTGGATATGGGACACGACTTTCCTCACCGATCTGCTCGCCATCATTCCCGATCAGCAGGAATTCATCCGCGGCATCTATCAGAACTACTGGGACTCGCAACAGCGCTGGACCGCAGGCAAGCCTGGCTACGCCCACGGCATGATCGCCAACTTCATTGCCCCGGACAGTGGCCCCAAGGGCTTCACCGGCAAAGACTGGCAGACCTTCCCCGCCTATTCGCAGGCGCCTCTCATTGCCTGGGGAGTGGAGCGCGTCTTCCTCCGCACTCGAGATATGGAACTCGTACGCGCAGCGCTACCGCATCTCGAAGCGTTCCACGAGTGGTACTGGCGCGAACGCGATCTCGACAACGTTGGTCTCGTCACCGTTGGCTCGTACGACGGCGTTTTGCAGGATGCGCGCTACGAGACATACGACAACCAGGTCGATCTCGACACACTTAAACTCATCGCGCATCCCGGTCGTCCCGACGGCCCGGCTAATGGAAACTGGTATGGCGACATCTATATCCCCGCCAACACTGGATATCTGCTGCTCTCAGAGCGATCGCTGATCAACCTCGCCGAGGCCGTTGAAGAGCATGACATCTCCGCCCGTGGTTTGCAGCGAGCGAAGAAGGGAATTGCGGCGATGCGGGAACACATGTGGGATGAAGAGCAGGGCTGTTTCCTCGCCGTTCACCGCAACGGCCTCCGCAAGCTCAAACCAGCAACCATTGGTGGCATGGTTCCTCTGCAAGCTGACATCCCCACTACCGCGCAGGCCGCACGCATGGCCCAGGCTCTGGCCACGGCACATTGGAGCACGCCAGTTCCGCTTCCTTCTGTCGATCGCTCAGCCACCGAATACCGCAGCGACGCCTTCTGGCGTGGCGACGTGTGGCCCTCTACGGCTTTTCAAACTCTCGAAGGCCTCTCCCACTTCGGCCATCGCGAACTCATCGCCGATCTAGCCGGGCGTCTCCTCGACAACGCACTGAAAGTCGGCATCAGTGAACATTACGATTCGCAAACCGGCGCACCACTCGGCGTACCAAACCTCGGCATGTCTGCGGTCATGCTAACCATGGCGATCGAGGGCCTCAGTCCACGCCACGCCATTCGCGTGGCACATCCTCAATCTCCTGCATCCGATCCCGAGAAAAGATAAGAACCGGTCAGGCCGGCGCAAATTTCCGTGCCGGGTTGAGGAAAAGCGACGCTCCGCCCGTCCTTGCGTCTGCCGTACACTGAACACAAGTTCTTGGACTTTGCGGCCCCATTTGACCGCAAAACCCTGGAGGTCATGGCATGAAAAAGATCGGCGTTTTGTTCGGCATGGAGAACAGCTTTCCCGGCGCGCTGGTAGAACACATCAACGCCCGCAACGTCTCAGGCATCCAGGCTGAGTTTGTTGAAACCGGCGCAGTCCATCTCGACAAGCCCGCGCCCTACGCCGTCATCGTTGATCGCATCTCCCACGACATCCCTTTCTATCGCGCCTATCTCAAGCACGCCGCGCTTAACGGCACCATCATCATCAATAATCCCTTCTGGTGGTCGGCGGACGACAAGTTCTTCAACTACACCCTTGCCGCCAAGCTCGGCGTGGCTGTTCCGCCCACCGTCATCCTGCCCCACAAGAAGCACCCCGATGGCACCACCGATCGTTCCATGCGCAACCTCGAGTACCCACTCAACTGGGACTCGGTCTTCAGCTACGTTGGCGAACACGGATTCATGAAACCCGTCGACGGCGGCGGATGGCGCGATGTCTACCACATTCACAATCGGGAAGAATTTTTCCGCGCGTTTGATCAGTCGCGCGACCTCTGCATGCTGTATCAAAAAGCGGTCAACTTCAACGAGTACTTCCGCTGCTACGTCGTCGGCCAGAGCAAGGTCCACATCATGCCTTACGATCCGCGCATGCCCCATCACGAGCGCTACGTGCAGAGTCCCCCCGCGTACGATCCCAAGCTTCTGGCCCGCGTGGAGAAGGATGCACTGGTTCTCTGTCAGGCCCTGGGCTACGACCTCAACACTGTTGAATTTGCGGTAGAAGACGGCATCCCTTACGCCATCGACTTCATGAATCCCGCTCCCGACGCAGATCTCCACTCCGTAGGCCAGGCCAACTTCGACTGGATCATCAATGCCGTTGCCGATATGGCCATCGCCAAAGCAGCGAATGCGCCCGCACCTCCGAAAGAGCTTCGCTGGTCGGCCTTTCTAAGCGGCGCCCCGGCCACAGCAGAATCAATTACGGCCGCCGCGAAGAAAACTCCCGCAAAGAAATCTGCTCCGAAAAAATCAGTCAAAGCCAACGTCTCGTAATAGCTGGACTGGAGCCGTTTCTTCTCAAGCATCCGCTCAATCTTTGCTGGCTGTCACTCCGACCGAGCAAAGCGGGTGTTTCACTCGTCTCGCATTTGAAGAATTCATGCGCATGAGTGCGAAACCGTGAATCCAATCGTGGTGTACTTCTGAGTGATATTCGATCCAAAATAAGCTAAACTTCCGCCAAGATGATCGCCCGACTCGTTGCCTATTTCTTCGTCGGCCTGCTTTGCGCCGTGGGCCCACTGTTGATAGTTATCGCGATCGTCTCATCGGTCCCCACAGCCGAGTTCGTTCTTGCCAGCACCGCCACCGATGGAAGAATCGTTTCACTCGATCGTGTTTATTACAGGTTCCGTTACGGCTACCTGCCGGTCTTCCGTTTCACGGCAAATGACGGACAGACCCACATGGTTCGCGCCGACTCCAGTACGAACTGGGTTCGCTTCAAGCCCGGCGACCGCATCCGCGTGCTTTACATCAACGGCCGCCCTGAATCTGCCCGTATCGACTCCATTCCACAGCTCTGGATGCCGCAACTCATCCTCGCAATTCTCGGCGCACTGTTCACCACAGTTCCGGTACGGATCTGGATGAGAAAAAGGACGCTCAGCCGCGCTCCAATCGCCACTGACCGCAACCAGTAAATTCGTCTTCATGAGTTAAGGGCAGTGCAATCCAAAAGATCTACTCTTGAACCTCATTGCAGAGATAACTCCAGGCGGGAGCCGGCTACCCTCGCGGCACATACCTCATGGCCACCGCTCCCGAGCCGAACTCCTGCCGGCTCACGAGCCTCAAGTCGACTACCTTCGATAGTCCCGCGAACAACGTTGGCCCGTGGCCAGCCAGCCTGGGATGAACTACGAACTCGTACTCATCGATCAATCCCATCTCCGCCAACGCCAGCGGGAGCTTTACGCCTCCCACGAACAGTCCGTTACCCGGCTCCTGCTTGAGTTGCTGAACGGCCTTTTCCAGATCTCCGCGCACTAGCTCCGCATTCCAATCGACTCGGTCCAGGGTGTTCGAAACGACGTACTTCTTTACGTCATTGATCGTCCGGGCAAAGGGTTCCATCCAGTCAGGCCTCGCCTCCTTCTGCGCCTTCGGCCGCCACGCCGCCTCCATCATTTCGTAAGTCACACGGCCTAACAGCAAGGCATCGGCATGCTCAAGATTCTTGGCCGCGTTACGATGCAAGTCTTCGTCCGGAATCATTACGCGATGATCGCAACACCCATCCAATGTAACGTTGATGGAATACCGGAGAGGTCGCATTAAAGCAGGGTACCGCCGATGGGATAGACGAGCAAGGTTAGCCAAGTATGCTTCTCTCCTGGGATGAATTTGTGTCCCATACTTACTGAGCAAAGGTTGGCTTTATGCATCAAAGTTTCGCCGCAATAATTCTCGGTGGTACTGGGCAGGTCGGTGGTGCAGCGGTTGCAGAGCTGCTGGCAGTTCGGGAATGCCGGGAAGTGGTGATGGTCACCAGAAAGCCCATCGCGGCGCGATCGCGTGTGCGCAACATCGTTCTTGACACCGGCGCCGCCGACTTTGCAGAGCGCACTGCCGCCCTTGCCCGCGAAGTATTGAGTCAAGGTCCTGCCAGTGCCGTGAGCTGTGTGGGTGTCGGTTCCGGATCGACGCGCTGGAGCGAAGAAGAATTGAAGCAACTTGAACTCGGCGTCGTCGGTGCATTCGCGCGTGGCTGCCATAGGGCCGGTATCGCCCAGTTTTGCCTGCTTTCAGCAGTAGGAAGCTCGGCCCGCAGCCGGTTTCGCTATGCCCGCGTAATGGGCATGAAGGAAGACACTGTACGCAACATCGGATTTGACCGCCTCGCCATTTTTCGTCCCGGCATCATTGTGGGTAACGCTCATACGCCCGCATGGGTCGGTTGGTTAGGTAGCTTCGTGCCTGGGCGGTTCGGCAATATCGATCAGCAAATTCTGGGCCGCTCAATCGCCATAGAGATCGCTCTGCATAGTCAAGAAGCCGGCGAAGTTATCCTCGACAATGCCGCAATGAAAAAGCTCGCCGCACAGAATAAATAGCGCAACTTGGGAGTAGGTGAGGTTCAGGCAATTCCTTCACGCCACTTTGCGAAAAGTCAGGTTGTACCGGTACGGTCCCGTAAGCGGATGATGGTCCGGTTTTAGCGGCTGCACGCCGTGAAAACGCATGCGTGAAGGGCCGCCCCACACGATCACATCGCCATGTTCCAGCAGAATGTGCTTTGTCTTGTCTGTGCGCTGAAAACCGCCGAGGAGAAATATGCACTCCAGTCCCAGAGAAATCGACACAATGGGCTGATGCAGATCAAATTCGTGTCGGTCCTGATGAATCCCCAGTTTTGTCCCAGCCTGGTAGCGATTGATGTGGCAGGTATCCGGCCGGAAATGCGGAAATCCCGACCGCACCGCGCAGCGAATCGCAAAATCAGAAAGCACGCGCGGCATCGCTGGCCACAATTTCCGCACGCTCGGGTTCTGCGGATCCCACCGTCGCCGGAATGCTTCAGGCGTTCCGCAGTCCGAGACCATCACCGACATCGGCAGCCCACTGGGAGTCGTTGCAGGATGCAGCGGTGCGGCGGAAAGAATGACTCCGACAGACGCGAAAAATTCAGCGTCCTGGGGCAGCGCCAGGCCGCGCATCAGCACGGTGCCAGGGAAAATCTCCTCGTGTGTCGGCTCCGCCGCGAGTTGGGAAAAGAGATTCATCGCCCCAAATGCATGTTATCTCAAAAGGCGAACAAAAGGCGAAAATAATTTAGGATTTTCTAGTTCTGAGTTGCATCGCGACCGTTATCAACTCCTTTACCTCTCCATCCGACGTTGCCTCAAAATCCCTATAGAACATGCCCACCGCTTCCAGCGGCTCCGGCACCAAGGCGCAAACAAGATGGTCCACCACAAGGGCCAATTCCTCGCAGGTGCTCTTCGCCCCGACCGGTACGGCCACAATTACCTTCCGAACGCGCCCCTTCACCGCCCGGATCGCCGCCCGCATACTTGCCCCGGTCGCCAGCCCGTCGTCAACCAGAACGACCGTCTGGCCCTCGATATCCGCCCGCGATTGACCCCCGCGATACAGCGTCTCGCGCCGCTGCAACTCTTGCGTCTCGCGTTCGATCACGTATTCGAGCTTCTTCTCGGATACGTGATAAGAGCGAATGATCGACTCGTTCACAACCACGCAACCGCCGCTCGCAATTGCTCCCATCGCTAGTTCTTCCTGTCCCGGCACACCGAGCTTGCGAACTATCAGAATGTCGAGCGGCAGCCCGCACTTCCGCGCCACTTCATACGCTACCGGGACTCCGCCGCGTACCAGACCAAGCACCAGCCCATCTTTCAGGTCAGGCAGCTCAGCCACAAGTTCGCCCAGCACGCGTCCCGCCTCGCGACGATCTTGAAACACCATTTCTCTCACGCGCGCATTCTATGCTGTCCAGAGTTTCACGTCTGTGGCCGCTTGATCCTCGTTTGTTGTGCCTTTCTACGAAAACCCACGGCACGCAAACTTAGAGCTGACAACTCGCCTCATCTACAATTGCGCAAAGCAGTCTCGAGGTCATCATCCATGCGCCCGTCTTTCTCCTTAGGAATAGAAGAGGAATACCAGACCATCGACCCGGTCACCCGCGATCTGCGCTCTCACATCGAAACCGAAATGCTCGAGGAGGGCAAACTACGCCTGCAGGAACGTGTCAAGGCTGAGATGCACACCTCCGTCGTAGAGGTCGGCACCCGGATCTGTCGCAACATCGACGAGGCCCGCGAGGACATCTATGAACTTCGCCGCGAGATGATCAAGCTAGCTCGCGAGCACAAGCTTGAACTCGTAGCCGGTGCCACGCATCCCTTCGCAGACTGGCGCACCCAGGAGATATATCCCGATCCGCGCTACCACCAGGTAGTCAAGGATCTCCAACTGGTAGCCCGCGCCAACCTCATCTTCGGCCTACACGTACACGTCGGCATTGAAGACCGAGAGGCCGCCATCCGCATCATGAATTCGATGCGCTACTTTTTGCCGCACATCATGGCTCTCGCCACCAATTCGCCCTTCTGGCTCGGCCTCAACACCGGCTACAAAGGTTACCGCGCAAAAGTCTTTGAGAACTTCCCGCGTACCGGCATCCCAGACGCGTTCTCCAGCTACTCCGAATTCGAGAACTACGTCAGCCTTCTTGTCCGGACCAACTGCATCGACAACGCTAAGAAGATCTGGTGGGATATCCGCCCCCATCCGTTCTTCAACACCATCGAAGTCCGTGCCTGCGACATTCCTCTCCGCGCCGAAGAAACCGTCGCCATCGCCGCACTCATTCAGGCCACAGCCGCTTACCTCTATCGGCTCCACGCGGCCAACCAGGACTTTCGCCAATACGCTCGGCCCCTGCTGATGGAAAACAAATTCCGCGCCGTCCGCTACGGCCTCGACGGCAAGCTCATCGACTTCGGCCGTCAGACTGAAGTCCCAGAGCGGGATCTGCTCGAGGAGTATCTGATTCTCATCGACAGGGAAGTGGACGAATTGGGCAGCAGGGAAGCCATCGACGGCATCCGCAAGATCATACAAACCGGCACAGGCGCCGATCGTCAGCTCAAAGTATTTGAAGAAAGTAAGGGCGACCTCAAAGCTGTAGTCGACTACATGGCCGAAGAAACCCGGGCCGGCTTGTAGAACAATCATCTGGTTGCCACAGCTATGAAGAAGTCACCGTGAGCGACCAGCGGAACTGAAGGATCTGTATTTTGCTTTGTTGTCGCGTCAAAGGTATACGGTGGCATCTGTGTGCTCGGTTAGAAAGTCGATGGGCGGATTTCTCTGGCTGCTGATTGCCACCCTCGCACCTGCACAGCAGCCCGATGCCGCCGCAGTCATCCGCGATCTCGATACCGCCAACCAGTCGCGTTTTGACAACGTCCTGGGCTTCACCGACGTCGAGCACTACAAGGTTTTCCGCGGCGAAGATCAGACTCACCCCGCCGCCGAGATGACGGTCCGCACAACCTACACAAAGGGCATCGGCAAAAGCTACATCATCGTCTCGCAATCCGGCTCGGGTCTCATTCAGAAATTAGGCTTGCAGCCAATCCTCGATTCCGAGAAAGCCATCAACGATCCCGCGCGGGTCGCCCAATCCTGGTTTACTTCTGCGAACTATGAAATGCATCTTCAGACCCAAACCCAGCAAGTGATCGATGGCCACACCTGTGTTGCACTCTCGGTCACGCCGCGTCACAAAGCTCCCAACATGATTGAAGGCACGATCTGGGTCGATGCCGGCGACCACACGCTGGTCAAAGTGGAAGGGACTTCATCGAAGAGCGCGTCAGTGTTTGCTGGGACTACGAAGATGATGCGTCGCTACGTAAAAATGCAGGGTTACGCCATGGCGACCCAGGCTCGCGCCGAATCAACCAGCAAGATCTTCGGCCCCACCGTCATTGTCATCGACTACAGTGATTACCATTTCCAACTTCGATGAATGGATTTGAAAGTAGACGAAGCGAAAACCTAAGCCTCGTGACCCAGCTCATAAGTTTTCAAGGCAGAAAAGAGTGACTCAAGGCAAGTCTTGTCCAAATTACCCATCGTCGCAATCTGTCCCCAATCGCGCGCTCGCAGATAGTCGCTCTCATGGGCAATCCGAAAACCCGCTGTCAGACACTCCTGCGCAAAACCCTTCGAGGGAATAGGGAAAGTCGCAATTGTTGGAGCTGCATCTTTCTCTGCAGCCAGAAGCTCGAGTCCCACCTCGCGCATCATCCCCCGGGCCCAGCGACCCAGTTCCTCGTAATGCTTGTAGCGCGCTGCTCTATCTGTTTCGTTGTTATAGTTCTCGCGCAAAGCCTGCAATGCCGACATCACCAACGGGGAGGGAAGCGTCGATGTGGGACCCGCACCTTGGACTGCGGCAATCAGGTCGAACGTCGGGCAAATAGTTTTCCCTTCTAACGCTACGATGGCCTCCTGTGACAGGAATACAAATGCCAGTCCCGCATACGAGGCCAATGCTTTCCCTGAAACTCCGCTTGCAAGAAAGAGCCGTCGACCCGCCTCGCCGGTGTCCACCGCTCCCAGGCTACTTACGCAATCCGCAGCAACCGCAGACCCATGTTGCGACGCCAAATCCGTCAAGCGCCGCAGATCGTTCAGGACGCCCGTACTCGTCTCCAGATGGACTACCCAGACCCACCTCGGGCTTCGTTCGAGCTCTCTTTCAATAGCTCTGAAGCTCCAAGCGTCTCCCCAGCCAAATTTCAATGCGCGGTAGTTCAACCCGGCGCAAGCTGCCTGACGGATAAGCCTCTCGCCAAACTCCCCGTTCGCAATCACCAGCCCTTCGGCGTTCCCGAATGCGCACCGAAGGTTTGCTGCAATCGCGTCGTTCGCCAGCGTTCCCGATCCGCACAGCACCACCGGCTGCAACCCGCCCATCAGCTCGCCGAGCCGGCGTCGTAACTCCTCGTAAAGTTCAATGAAGCGCTGTGATCGATGAGAAATCGGAACCTGATGGAATGCCTCGATGACGCTTTCAGACATCGCTACGGGCCCCGGTAACAGACTGGTTGCATGGCTTCGCCGCCAACGCGCCCCGTACATCTGTTCTCGTCGTTCAAATCTTTCTAAAGCCGCGTCCAGTGACAACCGCATTGGCACAAACGCCGCAGCACCGCACGGTATCGCTGGGCCCATCGCTTTGAATCCCATCTTCTCGTACATTGAGAGTCGCTCGACAATGCCGGAAATCAGCAGATCGCTGTAATGATGTTTTCGCGCGTAACTCCGCACCTGCCAGAAAAGACCTGCCAAAATCGACCGATTGCGAAACTTGGGTAAAATCGCCAACAACCGAATCTCCAGCGGCGCCCGCAGCACTTTTAACGCCCTCAGGTTCTCCAGTCGGCTGGTGATCGAAAATTCCGGCCCATCGTGCGCCGAAACCATACCTACAAGTTCGCTGCCGCATATAGCAATAAAGTACCTGTTCCGGTCATGAAACTTGTCGATCAAACGGCCGTCCGAGGTGCGCGGGTGTTGCCCCACTTCCTCAGAAAAGATACGGTGATTCAGACGGTGGACCTGCTCGATGTCCTCTGCGCTGTCGGCCTGTCTGAATTGAACATCAAGCATCGGATGCTGCTCCAACTTAAGCCACCCAATGTAGCACAGCGCATAGCAGAGCCATCAAGTACATAAGCCCTGATCGACCCTCGCAAACTAACAAAGCTCCGTGGGCGGTTCCGATCAGATCCGTTCGAACTCTGAAGCCCTGCTTCGCATCTTGTCCATCGCATCCAGATCCGGCAACTCGTCATACCACGCGTAAAATGCCGCATCGAACACGTAGAACTTCTGAAACTTGATCACCGGCATCAACGGATCACGCGGAATTACCTGGAGATAACGAATAGAACTGCCGTCAAAATTTCGATGCAGCGTCTCGCGCCTTCCGCGAATGTCTCCGAAGCGCAAGCGATCTGTCTTGAAAGGAGTCCGCTTTTCGACCGTCTTGTTCGACAGCACAATCACGGCCATGAATACGTAAACCGTCCAGCCGGCTGCGAAGATAGTGATCCCTCCCCACTCCAACACCTGCGCTGGATTTCGCCCTTGCAAGCCTTCGTGCTGGCTCCAAAGCAAACCCAGCAGGCCTGCCAAACTGAACAGAAAGAAAGCCACCGCGAATATGCGGATCCACGGGCTGAGGCGATACACACGTTTCGCACCATCTCGACCCTTGTTGCTATCAAACGAAGCCATCCACCCTGTCCTCTAATATCCCAGTCCGCGTACGACTGAGCGAATCCGGTCCCCACTCTCTCGCAGTCCGCTCTCTTCGTCTACTGTCATTGGGATCGGCAATGGCGCCTCAATCCCTCCGCGCCCCACAATACGCGGCAAACTCAGGCACACATCCTCGATCCCCCTAAAGCCGCGGAGCAGCCCGCTTACCGGCAGCACTCGCCGTTCATCAAACAGAATCGCCTCGAGAATATTGCACACAGCGAGCCCGACGGCATAGTTGGTCGCACCTTTTCCCTGGATCACCTGGTAGGCAGCTTCCTTCACGTTCTTTACGATGGCGTCTTTGTCTGATGAGGTCAAACGTCCGTGCCCCTCCACGCTCCACTGACTCAGCGGAATCGACCCGATCGTGGCGCTCGCCCAGAGAGGAATCTCCGAGTCGCCGTGTTCGCCTGCAATATACGCGTGCACATTCTGCACCGCGACGTTGCAATGCTTGGCTACCAGGTAGCGAAAGCGCGAACTGTCCAGTACCGTCCCTGAACCAACAACGCGCTGCCACGGCAAGCCGGTCAGTTTGAGAGCCACCTCGGTCACCACATCGACGGGATTCGTCACCATTAGCAGCAGAGCATCCGGCGCGATCCGCATGACTTCCGGAAGAATCTTCTTGCAGATTTGTGCATTTGCCTCTGCCAGGTCCATTCGCGTCTGGCCGGGTTTTTGCTTTGCGCCTGCGGTCATCACGACAACATCTGAGCCCCGAAGCACTTCAACATCGTCACCGCCATCAACTTTTGCCTGTGGGGCAAACAGCAGTCCGTGATTGAGGTCGAGTACCTCGGCATCAACCTTCGTCCGCGCGATATCAAACAGGCTGATTTCTCGCGCCACTCCGCGAATCAGCGCGGCATATGCAATCGTGGCGCCTACGCTTCCCGCGCCTATGATTCCAATCTTTCCCATGTGCTCCTTCATGCGGGCGGGGGAGTTTTTGCAGCCCGCAGTTCCTTCACGATTATGTTATTTAGGCCTGATTAGCTCGATTCGATCCTGCGTTCGGACCCAGGCGTTGCCCGCCATGCGGCCTACTGCATCGAGGCCGGAAGGATCCACTCGAAAGTCGTCAATGAGGTCCTCGCGAACGTGAAAGCGTACCACTTCTCCCAGGACAATAACTCCGCTGGCCGGCTGGTCTCCTGTATATATCACCTGCATCAGTTTGCATTCCATCTGTGCTGGAGACTCAGCTACACGCGGCGCGCGAACCACTTCGCTCGCGAGCGGAGTCAGGCCGGATAATTTGAACTCGTTTACCTCAGGACCGACCTCGGCCGCACTTAGATTGGCTTGAGCGGCAATCGCTTCGCTCACCACATTGATTACGAACTCGCGAGTCTCCTCCACGTTGCGCAGAGTGTCTTTGCGCTGGCCGGCCTGATCAGTTCCCCCGGGGCGCAGTGCAGGGCAAAACAAAACGGTCGGTGGCGCGGATCCTACTCCGGCAAAGAAACTGAAAGGCGCCAGGTTGGCGTTGCCTTTAGCGTCTACGGTGGAGACGAGCGCGATGGGACGAGGAACAATAATGCCGGTCATCAGCTTGTAAATTTGCCGTTGAGGATGCTGGGCTGGGTTGAAGCTGAGCACGGACTTGCGTGTCGAACCGGAATCACTCATTCTGATAGCCTAGATTACCTGGGCGATCCGGGCAGATCTTGGCTTGGTGACATTTGATGCCCAAAGCGTGTCAAATGTGATGCCTTCAACGAAATTTGTCTGACCGTAACATTGCTTGATGCACAATGGTCGTTAGGAGAAAAACAGGCTTTGCCGCGCATTCATTTTCAACTTCAGCTCGCCGAACTCAAGGACAAGCTTCTTGCGATGGCTGCCCTTGCGCAGCAGGCGGTGGAGTCCGCGGTCGACGCCTATATTATTCGCGACCTGACCCTCTGCCAATACGTAAAGCAGAATGAAACGGCCATCAATTCTGCCCAGCGCGAACTCGACGAGATGGCCTACGAGTTGCTCGCCAAAGAACAGCCAATGGCGATCGATCTCCGCTTCATTCTCGCGGTGATCAAAATTAATGGTGATCTCGAACGCATCGGCGATCAGTCGATGGGGATTTCCAAACGTACCCGCGACATCATGAAGACCGAACAGGTCGAATTGCCCGTGGATTTTACCGCCATGCGCGAGGTTGCCGGTCGCATGATTCGAACGGCAATCTTGTCGCTGCTCGAGGGCGATGCACGCCTTGCCGACGAAGTGCGCGAAATGGACGATGAGATTGATCGCATGAATCGGTGCGCCCAGGCTGATCTTCTGAAGATGATCCAGGAGCAGCCCCAGGCGACGCAGCAAGCGATGAACGGGATGATGGTTTCTCGCAGCCTGGAGCGCATTGCCGACCACGCCGCGAACATCGCCACCGACGTAATCTTCTGGATTCGCGGGGCCGATGTCAGGCATCAGCTGAGCCTGTCAATGGACTGATTGATGCAATCAGGAATTTTTTCGAAATTCATTTAGCGACCAAGACAAAGGCGTCAAATCCGGAAGGAATTGACGCCTGTTGAATTGGGCGATTACCTGCTATGCGATTTCGACGGGATGCGTGGCGTAGTGTAATAGGCACGCAACGGCACAACTGGTGAGCCGAGTCTCCGCCGAGTCGGCGCGGCTGGTCAGGATTACCGGAACACGCGCACCAAGCACGATGCCCGCGAGCTGCGCGCCACCCAGATACTCCAGTTGCTTGGCGAGCATGTTTCCGCTCTCGAGATCAGGAACAATCAGAATGTCAGCCTGTCCCGTGACGGGCGAGTTCAGGTGCTTGATTTCCGCAGCATGAAGACTGACGGCGGTATCGAAGGCGAGTGGACCATCGAGAATGCCACCAGTAATCTGTCCTCGATCGGCCATCTTACAAAGTGCGGCAGCTTCCATCGTCGAAGGAATTTTAGGGTTCACAGTCTCTACGGCGGAGAGCAGTGCAACCTTAGGCTCCGGGATGCCGAGCGCATGAGCCAGGTCGATCGCATTCTGCACGATGTGGATCTTGTCCTCAAACTCCGGCTTGATGTTGATCGCGGCATCGGAGATGAGCAGTGTGCGCGCGTACGCGGGCGTATCCATTACGAAGACGTGGGTGATGCGGCGCGAGGTGCGTAGACCGGTGTCCCGTGCCATCGCTACTTTCATCAATTCGTCAGTATGCAGACTCCCCTTCATCATGGCCTGGGCATTGCCACTGCGGCACATGCTCACGCTAATCTCTGCGGCCTTCACTTCATTGTCCGCGTCGAGGATCGGATAAGGAGAGATATCAACCCCAATTTTTGCGGCAAGAGCGCGCATTTCAGCTTCGTCACCGATCAGCGTTGGCTTGATCAGCCCCTCGATGGCGGCTTCGACCGCGCCTCTCAATGCGACATCCGAGAGCGGCCAGCAAACTGCGGTCGTGATAGCCGGAAGTGACTTGCAGCGATCCAGAAATTTGTGAAAAACGTGATAGTCAGCCGGATGTCCGACTAATGGGTCGACGACAACGGCTTCAGCGAGGGGGGCAAGATCACTCATCGTGTTCATTCTCCACGGCCGCTGGTGCAGGATACAAACCCTTCGGCCTGACACTTTCATTCTTACGCGGCCGTGGAAATTGAAGTGTGCGGAAGGTCACACTACGGGCAGTTGTCCCCCAATGCGGTATCGGGGGTTGAGTCTATTCCGCCCGCAGCGCGCTGGTGGGGTTTACCTGGGCCGCTCGCCGCGACGGTAGATAGCAGGCTAGCCAGGCAATTCCAATGACCGCCGCCGTGGCGAATGAGTACGTCCACGGGTCCATAGGACTGACTTTGAACAGAATGGACGCCATGAAGCGCATAGTGGCAAAGGCCGCACCTATACCAAACATGGCCCCGATGGCTGCCAACAACAGTCCCTGTTTGACAAACATGTTCGTTAGCGAATCGCGCTGAGCACCGAGCGCCATGCGAATGCCGATCTCTCGTGTGCGCTGCGAAACTGCATACGAGATCACGCCATAGATGCCTACGATGCCGAGAAGCAATGCCATGCCTCCCGCAATACAGAGCATGACGAGAGTGAAAGATGTGCGCGCCATGGACTTTGTATAGAGTGTGCCAACTGTATCCGGGTCAGCCAGTGGCAGATCTCCATTCACTGACCAAACGGCCTGCTGTACCTGGCTCATGAAAGCTGCAGAGCCTGCGCGCGGTGAGCGAATGATGAACGATATGCCGCGATGCGCGTCCTCCGCCTGCCCTTCAAATTTGGCTAGCAGAACTGGCCAATAAACAACAGCTGGGGGCTTTTGGCTCACACCGTCAAAGTAAACATTTTTTGCCACGCCGATGATTTCGCGCCAGTCATCGGTGTTAGCGACCCGAATATGCTTGCCCAATGCGTTCTCCGGTGAGCCCCAATATTCGCGCGCCAGGTTTTCCGATACCAAGGCAACAGGCCGCTCCTGATAGGTCTCAGCCCAGGTCAATTCCCGTCCTGCGACCAGCGGAGTTCCCATCGTGGAAAAGAATCCGGGGGATACATTGACGAAGCGACGAATTGGCGGGAGTTCACCTTCGCGATAGGTGCGATCCTGTGCGTATAGCAGGTCATTTGAATCGTTTCCGTCCATCGGAACATGAGTGGAATATGCGACGGATGAGACATTCGGAATCGCAGCAAGTTTCTCGGCGATAGCCTGCTCCATGTGAATCACATTTGCCTTCTGAGTCTCAGGTACGGTCGATTCAGGAATATAGATGCGAAACTTTAGCAGTGAGGCCGGGTCGGCAAATCCGGGCGAAACATTTGCCAGCGCCTGAAAGGTTCGGATCATAAGCCCGGAGCAAATCAGAAGGACAAGAGCGAGAGCGACCTGCACTATAACCAGAGCTTTGCGAGCCCGATGCCGCTCACGACTCTGGCTGAGCGCACGCCCGCCCTCGCGCAAACCGGTATTGATCTGTACGCCGGAATACTTGATCACCGGAAGCATCCCGATCACCACGCTAACAAAGAGCGCCGTCCCAGCGGCAAAGGCCAGTACTGGAAAATCGATGCCAATCTCGTGAAGTCGTGGCAATCCTGTAGGAGCAGCCGCCACCAGAACGCGCAGCGCAGCAAAAGCAAGCGCCAGTCCCAGTACGCCGCCGGTAACTCCGAGCACGCCGCTCTCAAACAGCAAACCCATGGTGATATTTGAGCGACCCGCGCCAAGCGCAGACCGAACAGCCAGCTCCTGCCGTCTTCCTTCAACGCGTACCAGGAGCAAATTTGCGACATTCGCGCATGCAACCAGCAACACCACAGCAATCGATCCCATCAAGACCCAAAGAACGTTTCCTACATCCCCTACCACGTCTCTCTTGAGGGTGTGGACGTTCGCATTGATCTTTACCTTCTCAAAGATGGCGGCACTGAATCCCTCTGGCGCCGGAAAACTGTGGACTGCTATCGGCAGCAGGCGATCCAGATCAGTATTCGCCTGCTTCAAAGTCACGCCGGGTTTCAGCTTGGCAATTCCACGAAAGCTGAAGTTGCCAAGCTTCACTTTGCTACGATCCATCTGCATGGGCAAAAACAGAGCAGCGTCGTAGTTATCCAGAAACTGGAAACTCCGAGGCAGAACACCAATGATTTCGCGGTTCGTGCCATCAATATTGATTGCCTGGCCCACCACGGAATCGCTGCCGCCAAACTTCTTCTGCCAGTAGTTGTATGAGAGAATCACCGTCTTGGGTGCGTTCGCGGTGTCATCACGGCGCGTGAAAAGCCGTCCCAGGACTGGCTTGACTCCAAGCATCGGAAGGGTCCCGTCTGTCATGTCCATGCCCGAAACGTGTTCGGGCGCTCCCACTCCTGTGACGGAGAGCGAATCTCCGTTGTACATGCCGACATCTTCAAGCGTGGTGCTCTGCTCCCGATCAATGAAGTAGAGAAAGGGCGCCATGTTGAGGTCGCCTTGAAAGCCGATGGCAGGGGCGGAGTGCCACATCCCAATGAGCCGGTCGGCCTGCGGATAGGCAAGGGGCTTTAAGAGAACTCCCTCCACCACACTGAAGACTACGGTGTTCGCCCCGATGCCAACCGCCAGCGTAATCAGCGTGATGGTGGTGAACAAAGGTGCCCGCGCGAGCCTTCTAGATACTTGCTTGAACTGATCGCTGAAAAACGCCATGGCCGCTACCTGACCTTTGGGGGATGTGCGGAGTTCCGCACGCAGCCGCGACGAGCATTCGGCCGTAACCAAAGGTACGCGAAGACGAAAGGAAAAGTTCGCTGGCAGAGCAAATTGTGACAAAACGTTGTTGTTGCGGGATGAAGCGGGTCATCCCGCCCGTTTTCAATTACTTGGTGCCTATGACCATCGAGTCAGGACCGATCAGGTGTTCGACGCGCGCTTCACGGAAGCCTGCTTCCTTCATCCAGCCAATACAGTCGGCGCCGGTGTAGTCGAATCCGCCGGGAGTTTCAATCAGCATGTTCAAGCTCATCAGGAGGCCGAAGGCGTTCTTGGATCGATCATCATCGATGAGAGCTTCGTAAACAATGTATGCGCCGCCCGGAGGAAGTGCCTCGTATGCCTTGCGGATCAGCATCTTTTTTTCTTCGAGATTCCAGTCATGCAGGATGTGACCCATCATGATCACGTCTGCTTCGGGCAAAGGATCGGTGAAGAAGCTCCCGGGCTTGAAATGCACGCGATCCGAGAGTCTGTTCTCTTCGACATACTCTTCAAAGATCGGCGCAACCTCGGGCAGGTCGAATCCAGTGCAAGAGAGATGCGAATTCCTGAGCGCGACCTGCACGATCAGATCGCCCTGTGCCGTACCACAGTCGGCAACGGTCTTGTAACTCGACCACGGGAACTTTGCAGCAATAGCCATGTTCGCGCCGCGACTTACACCACTCATGGCGCGCAGGAAACCCTTGAGGCGAGTGGGATCGGCATATAGGGCAGCGAAGGTTTCTTGTTCGCCTGATGCCTCGTTTTGCTGCTGACCGGTACGGAGTGCGGTGGTGAGGTGGCCCCAATGATGGAAGAGGCGCTTGTTCGCCATTTCCAGCATGCCGCCAATGTAAGACGGCTTGCGCTTGTCAAGAAATACATTGCTCGATGCCGTGTTTGCGTAGTTGCCGTTCTGGCGCTCGAGAAATCCGAGTGCCACCAGCGCATCGAGAAAATCACGCGAGGAGCGTGGGTGCAGTCCGAGCCGTCCGGTTAGCGATTCCAGGCTTTCCGGCCCCTTGGCAAGTTCAGTAAAGACCTCCATCTCAACGGCGCTAAGCAGAGTTTTTGAAGCCCAGAAAGCAAGGCCAGTTTGCAATATGTGTTCAGGTGAGGGTGCGGTCGCAGTCATAGGAGTCTCTTTCGTTCGGAGAATCTCGATTCGCCCGTGAAAGAAATCGCCAGCATGTGAACGAGAAGAAATGCTTTGCGGCAGGGAAGCAGGGCTAATGCGAGTGACACGAGTCTACATGACGATGAGGTGGATCGAGAACGGGACAGGTTGGAGTTGCCAGATCTTTCCGACGCACCCCAAAGCTGGTATGCTGCGTGCGCAGAGAAAACCGATTTACGCAAGGAGTGCACGCCGATGTGGTTTCTGGGAATGGATGTAGGTACAGGCGGAACGCGGGCAGTAGTCGTCGATGGCGATGGAAGGTTGATCAGCGGGGCCGCGAGCGAGCACGCCCCCTTTCGTACGCCTCATCCCGGCTGGGCCGAGCAGGATCCCGAGGACTGGTGGCGTGCTGCGCAGGAAGCGATCAAACTGGCGCTGGCTGCCGCTCCTGAGCCGCATCAACCTGTGGCGGGAATTGGTTTGACCGGGCAGATGCATGGCGCAGTGATGCTCGATCAAAATGGCGCGGTGTTGCGCCCCTCGCTTATCTGGTGTGATACCCGGACGCAGCCAGAGTGCGACTGGCTGCACGAGAAGATCGGGTACGAAAAACTGATCGAGCTAACCTGCAATCCCGCACTGCCGAACTTCACTTTGACCAAATTGCTTTGGGTGAAGAAGCACGAGCCGGAGATCTTCGCGAAGATTCGCCACATCATGTGTCCGAAAGATTATGTGCGTTACCGTTTGACCGGCGAGTTTGCAATCGATGTGCAGGAAGCAAGCGGCACGCTGCTGCTGGATGTCACGCATCGCCGCTGGTCGAAAGAAGTGGCGGAGGCCGCAGGGATCCCTGAGAGCTGGCTGCCAAAGGTGTATGAGTCACCCGAAGTTTGTGCGCGCATTAGCGAGACAGCAGCAGGACTGACAGGCTTGGCACCCGGAACGCCGGTCGTTGCCGGGGCAGGCGATCAAGGGGCGGGCGCTGTGGGTATGGGGATTCTACAACCGGGTTCGGTATCGGCAACCATTGGAACATCAGGCGTGGTGTTTGCAGCGACTGCGCAGCCAACCAAAGATCCGAAAGGCCGCATGCACACGTTCTGTCACGCTGTTCCAGGAGTCTGGCATGTCATGGGCGTGACCCAAAGTGCCGGCTTGAGTTTGAATTGGCTGAAGCAGACCTTCTTCGCCGGCCAAGATTACGACTCCATGACGGCAGCGGCAGGGAACATTCCCGCCGGCAGCGAAGGCTTGATGTGGGCGCCCTATCTGCTTGGCGAGCGCACACCGCATCTCGATCCGCAAGTGCGCGCTGCGTTCGCATGTATTTCTACTGTGCATACTGCGGCGCACTTCACGCGCGCGGTGCTGGAAGGCGTTGCGTATTCGTTGCAGGATACCTTTACACTCTTCGCGGAACTGGGAATCCCAGTGAGTGCGGTCCGGCTCGGCGGCGGGGGAGCGCGCGGTCCACTCTGGCGCAAGATACAAGCAGGCGTGTATGGCCAAACGGTGGAAGTGCTCACGGCTGAAGAAGGCGGAGCGTTCGGCTGCGCGTTGATGGCTGGCGTTGGCACAGGACACTGGGCCAGTCTCGACGCAGCATGTGGGCAGGCAATTGAAGTGGCGCAGCGCATCGAGCCTGATCCGATAGATCTCGCAGCCTACAAGTCGGGATACGCGGAGTGGCGGAAGCTTTATCCAGCGCTCAAAACTTTGCGGTGATCGTCGAGATTTTCCTGTAGGATGTTGGGCAGCCGGGGCGGTCTCGGCGACATCCCATCGGGAGCACATCAGCAGTGGTCACGAGCTCCGCAGTCAGCCCTTCTTACGACGCAACTCGCTCAACGCCGGAGAAGGGCATTCCCGCGCCCCCTCCGCGAAACGTTGCTGTCGATGCCTATCGCGGCCTCGTGATGGTGCTGATGATGGGCGAAGTGATGCGCTTCGCTGATGTAGCGCGCTCATTTCCGCAAAGCACATTCTGGCGCATCCTGGCATACAACCAGACCCACGTTGAGTGGGCCGGAATGAGCCTGCACGACACGATACAGCCGGGATTTACATTTCTTGCTGGCGTCGCCCTTCCTTACTCCATACGCAGTCGCCAGCGTAAAGGCGAAAGTTTCACGCACATGCTTTTACATACGATGTGGCGGAGCTTTCTGCTCATCGCACTGGGCATCTTTCTGCGCTCAACCGATGGGCCGATTACGTACTACACCTTTGAAGACACCCTTACCCAGATCGGCCTCGGATACACCTTCGCTTTTCTGCTCACCTTTGCGAAGGCGCGCTGGCAATGGATTTCTCTCGCCCTGATTCTCTTCGCCTACTGGCTGGCCTGGGCGCTCTATCCCGCGCCAGGAGCGAACTTCAACTGGGCAGCTGTGGGTGTCGCGCCCGATTGGCACCACATTTATAGCGGCTTCGCGTCGCACTGGAACAAGAACAGCAATTTTGGCCAGGCGTTCGACGTCTGGTTTCTGAACCTGTTTCCGCGAACCAGTCGGTTTGCCTTCAACGGCGGCGGCTATTTGACGCTTAGTTTCATTCCGACGCTGGGGACGATGCTGCTAGGAGTAATTGCCGGGCGATGGTTCCATGAAGCGACGCCTAACATTCCTCTGCGGAAGTTTGCGCTTGCTGCGGTGGCGTTGATGGCGGCTGGACTCGTGCTGCATTTCACCGGGATATGTCCGATTGTGAAGCGGATCTGGACGCCTTCGTGGACGCTGTGGAGCGGCGGTGTCTGCTTCCTGTTCCTTGCAGCGTTCTCGTGGATCGTCGATGCTAAGAAAAATCAAAGGCTAGCCTTCCCGCTTGTGGTCGTGGGCATGAACTCGATTGCCGCATACCTCATCGCGCACCTCTGGGAAGAGTTCATCCTGAGTAGTTTCCGCATCCATCTCGGCATGCGTGTTCTCAACGCGTTCGGCGCCGCGCTCGAGCCTTTCTTCCTCGGCGTCCTCACGATGGCGGCGTACTGGCTGATTCTCTATTGGATGTATCGCAAGCGGATCTTCATCCGGATCTGAACACAAGATTTAATGCAACTAAAGATTCAATTCCAATCCTGCGTACTTGTGTGATCAATGAGCAGGATTTACTCTGACAAGCGGTTTCAAACGTTTCACTTGGGGGTTTTATGCGCATTCTTCGCCTTGCGGCGTTCTGTATCTTTCCATTGGGGATCATCGCAACTTCGGCGCAGTCCACGCCTACATGCGCCGATTTGCATCTGCTGCCGGCGCCGCGCGAGTGCACAGCCGTCAAGTCCATCCCGATTGGAACCGCAGGCCTGCGTATCGTCTCAGATCGAAATAGCGAAGACGAATTTGCGGCGAAGGATCTCGAACAAACCCTCAAGGATCGCGGAATCGGTACCGGAAAAGAGAGCGGTGCGACGATCCGCTTCGAACGTGAAAGCGCAGCGCGTGCAAAGGATCTCTTCGAGAAGCCGGAGGAGGCGTACAAGATAGAGCCCACATCGGCGCGCGGGTTAATCGTAAGTGCTGAAACTGACGCTGGCATCTTCTATGGAGCGCAGACGGTTAAGCAACTCATCCGCGGCATCGGCAAAGATGCGATCCTCCTCATCCCCAACATCCGCGACTGGCCCGCAATGCCTCATCGCGGGCTCTCTGACGACTGGTCGCGCGGCCCGCTGCCGAACATGGACTTCCTCAAGCGCGAAATCCGCACCCTTGCTGCCTACAAGCTGAACATTTTCTCGCCCTATTTCGAGCACACGTTTGCCTATGCCAGCACGCCTGTTGCAGCCTTTCCCGGCGGCGCGATGACACCCGACGAGGGAAGGGAGCTCGTGGCGTATGCGGCGAAGTATCACATCATCATCATTCCTGAGCAGGAAGCCTTCGGCCATCTTCATCACGTGCTCAAGTTTGAGCGGTACTCGACGCTGGGCGAAACGCCGCACGGTGCTGTGCTGGCGCCGGGTGATGCGGGAAGCTTGCCGCAGATCGGTGAGTGGTTCGGCGAACTGGCGAAAGTCTTCCCCGGTCCCTATGCACACATCGGCGCGGACGAGACCGATCAGCTAGGTCTTGGACGCACACGGGATGAGGTCGCACAAAAGGGACTGGGAGCGGTGTATCTCAACTTCCTCTCGCAGATCCATAAGCAGCTTGAGCCAAACCACAAGCGTTTGCTGTTCTGGGGCGACATTGCAGAAAACTCACCGGAGTTGGTAGGCACCCTACCCAAGGATATGATTGCGGTCTCGTGGCACTATGACGCGAAGCCTGACTTCACTAAAAACCTGGAGCCGTTCCTCAAATCGGGACTCGAGACTTGGGTAGCGTCGGGAGTGAACAACTGGAATCGCGTCTATCCCAACAACAACGAAGCCCTCGGTAATATTCGCGCATTTGTTCGCGACGGCCAGAAACTTGGCGCTACCGGAATGCTCAACACAGTTTGGAATGATGACGGCGAAGGCCTTTTCGATGAAAACTGGTTTGGCGTTCTTTTCGGAGCAGCCGCTGCATGGCAGCCCGGCGAAAGCTCTGAGGCCAGCTTTATCGCCTCTTACGGCCAGGCGTTTCACGACGACCCGAGCGGAAAGATCAGCCAGGCACAGCAAGAGTTGATGGCCGCCCACGCCACGCTTAAAACCGCCGGTCTCGAAGACGCACAAGACTTCTACTTCTGGGTTGATCCGTTTTCTCCGGAAGGACAGCAGGTGGCAATGAAGTTAGTACCCGTGGCTTCCGAACTTCGACTTCACGCGGAGAATGCCATTACGCTGCTTGCCCAGGCCCGTGCCGCCGCAAAGCTCGACAATCCCGAAGCACTGGACGCAATCGAACTAGGCGCCCGCCGTATCGACTTTATAGGATTTAAGTTCACCGCCGCGCAGGAATGCGCGAGCCTCTATGCGAAGGCGCAGACGCTTGCCGGCGACAACAGTAAATGGGGAGAAGTGTCTGAGGCACTCTATACCATCGGCTCCAATAACGGACGCCTTGAAGACATTCGCGACGGATACTCGCAAATTGGACAGCTCTTCCACGATGCGTGGCTGCTCGACAACCGGCCCTACTGGCTCGCCAACAACATGGCCCGTTATGATCGCTCGGCCCAACTATGGGTAGGCCGAGGCAACGCGTGGAAAAACGTCATCGAGCACTGGCGGGGCACGCACACACTGCCGCCTGCGAGCGAAGTCGGCTTGCCCGCTCCGCTCGCTCCAACAGAAAAATGAACAGTATCCGCATTAGTGTTTGAGAAAAGCAAGTCGCGAGATTCTCACTACTTGTGCAATTTATTGTCGCGAAATTCAAGTCCGGCTCCGACCGGCGCGGTCATATCCGCTTTTCGCTTGACGGCTAATCCTAGCGCGCTCAGAATGGGGTCCTCTCGAAGAACATTCCCCAGGAGGTCGCATGTCCCCAGCAACTTTTCGCAAAGCGCTGTTTCTCTGTTGCACAGTTGTGATTGCAGGTTCCTATCAGAAAGCCGCAGCTGCAACATTGTGTGTGAATCCCGCAGGATCGCACGGATGCTACTCAACGATTACAACCGCTCTTTCTCACGCCGCTGCATGGGATGTGATCAACGTAGGCCCCGGAACCTATAAAGAAGATGTCGTAATTGGAAAGCCCATTTCGTTGATCGGTGCGGGTGTGGGTGTTTCCATCATTGACGCTACCGGGCTTGCCAACGGCGTCTTTGTAGACGGATTCGATAACGCAGGCCTAGCCCACGTAACTCTCTCCGGTTTCACCGTAAAGAATGCGAATTGGGAGGGCGTTCTCGTCGTCAGTGCCTCGGACGTCGTAATTCGCAATAACAGAATCGCCAACAACACGAAGGCCACAGCTGTATTCACGGGCGCGCCGACGGGCTGCTCCGGCCAGCCAGCTTTTGAACTGGACGAGACAGGTGATTGCGGCGGCGGATTGCACTTGATCGGCGTCTGGGATTCAACCGTTTCTGGAAATACGATTACGAAAAATGATGACGGCATTCTGGTCAGCGATGAGTCCGCTGCAAGCCATGACATTCTCATCCTTCATAACTCAGTCACCGACAACCCTGGAGAGTGTGGCATCGTTCTTGCTTCACATCCACCCGTCGGTGCAATCGGCTCAAAGCATCACGGAGTTTTTCACATCACCGTTGATGGCAATGATGTCGAAAACAATGGCGTAATGGTTGGCGGTGCGGGTGTAGGCATGTTCTCTGACGGAAACGGTCAGGGCCGTTCCTCACAAAACGTGATCACCCACAACAGGCTGATCGGCAATGGACTGGGCGGTGTCGCCCTGCACTCACACGTTGGTCCTAACTTTGGATTGCCCGCCGACAATATGGATGGCAACGTCATCACCGGCAACTACATTGCAAAAAATCTCGCTGACTTGGATGACACTGCTACAGGCGGCCGTGTCGGTATCAACATCAACAGCGGTGGTGGCGGAACGCCGATCAATGGCACGATCATTTCTGGCAACGTCATTACCGATGAAGATATTGACATCGCGTTCAACACGCCGACTTGGGTCAATATTCATCTCAATGATCTGCGGGGCGGAAAAGTGGGCGTGGCGAACGTTTGCACTCTCGATGATCCGAGTTGCAAAGGAGGCATTATCGCCAGTGAAAATTACTGGGGATGCCCAAAGGGACCGGGTGCTTGGGGATGCTCCACAACTAGCGGTCCCAATGTACTTTTCACCCCGTGGCTGAGCCAGCCCGCAACAGGTGATGACGACAATCAACAATAAAATTAGTTCACGCAAAACAAGAGGCCTGCCGCGATCATCCGGCAGGCCTCTCAGCTTCTAACCGCAGCTTAGTTGACGGTCAGATCTGCATGGAGGGGAGTGTTCTCACTGGAGTCGCCAACTAGAACAATAAACTTACCCGGATCAATGGTCCAGTCATGCTTCGTTTCATCCCAGTAGCTGAACGCGCGCGCATCCAGTGAAATCGTAACGTGTTTTGTTTCGCCGGGAGCGAGCTGCACTTTTTCGAATCCCTTCAACTCGCGCTCCGGCCTCTTCGCTTTGGAGGACGGGTCCGAGACGTAGATTTGCGCCACTTCCGCACCCTCTGTTGCGCCGGAATTTGTGACATCGAAGCTAACTGGCACAGTGGAACCTGATGTCGCGGTGGCAGGCACATTCAAATTCGAGAAGCTGAACGTCGTATAGCTGAGGCCGAATCCAAATGGAAATAACGGATGTTTGCCCGTCGTTGTCCAATAGCGATAGCCCACCATGAGCTTGTCGTCGTACTTCACATGTGGAATGTCGTAGTCCACCGCTGGATGATTGTTCTCCATGACGTGGAGCTTCGTGTCGGCACCTTTTATCGGATAGTAGAACGCGTAGGACGGATCATCCTGCCAGCTGCGATCAAAGCTCACCGGCAGCCTGCCTTCGGGATCGTGTTTTCCGAACAGAACCTGCGCGATCGCCGTACCACCCTCTTGTCCCGGATACCACGCGTGTACAAGAGCAGGCACCTTATCGAGCCAGCGCCGTGTGTCAAATCCGCCACCACCGATGAACGTAACAACGGTATGAGGATTGACTGCGGCTATGGCTTCGACAAGCGCATCTTGTCCCCAGGGCAGCGTGAAGGAGCGATCAAAGCCCTCGCTTTCAGTAGTCGTGTTGAATCCAACCGCGAGGATAACCACATCAGCGACAGACGCAAATTTCTTCGCATCCGCAGCGATCATGTCTTCTTCATTCACGACGCCAAGTCCGAAGCGGTTGCCGACGAATCCCGGCAGATAATCAGCAACGACCTTGATGGTTTGTCCCGCACTCATGTCGACCGTTGCAGATTCGGGATGCTGGCCTTCTACCTGGGCCTGCTCGATTACTTGTTTGCCATCCACGCTTACCGTGAAGTGATCGCTTTCTGAGGCAGCTGCAAGCACGAGGTATTTGCCGGTCTTTGGCGCTTCGAATGAAGCGCTATAGCGAATGCTTCGCGGCGTTTTGTCTTCCGGGCCCCACCACTCCTGCTTGTAGTTGTTGATGTTCTGCGGAGTGGCAGTTTCCGCCGCTCCGCTAAAAGTTTTGTTCTGATAGGTCGACTCGGTCAGGCCTTTTTCCCAATGCGTCTGCCAGAAGACATCGCCCATCTCCGGCAGTCCGCGGGCGTAGAGAACATGTACATCCGGCCCCACAAGGTTTCCGATCCCGGTCACGATGCTGATTGGCGCGAATGAAGCCGCCTCCGATGATCCACCGCCGCCTGTCACTGCTGGCCATGCATCCGGTCCGATGATTGCGATGGTCTTCACCTTTGACTGGTCCAGTGGCAGCGTGTGTCCTTCGTTCTTTAGCAGGGTGATGCTCTTGAGTGCGCCTTTCAGTGCGACTTCTCGATCTGCGATGGAATAGGTTGATTGGGTTGTATCGAGCTGCGGCCGATCCAGCCAGCCGTAGCGAAGTGCCAGGCGGAACAGCCTCAGCACCTTGTCATCGATCGTGGCTTCCTTCACCGTGCCATTCTTCACCGCAGTCGAAAGTGTCTGCTGGTTCATGAATCGAGGCGATGGCATCTCCAGATCAAGGCCGTTGTTCGCGGCTGCCACGCCATCGTATGTGGCATCCCAGTCCGACATCAGAACGCCCAGAAAACCCCACTTACCCTTCAGCACCTTCAGGTTGAGGAACTCATTCTGGGTAGCGTGCGATCCGTTGATCAGGTTGTACGAGTCCATCACCGCGTCTACGTGACCCTGTTTTACAGCCGCTTCGAACGCGGGAAGGTACAACTCCCGGATGGTGCGTTCATCCGCGGTCACATCCACGTTGTGGCGGTTGTACTCTTCGTTATTTAGCGCATAGTGCTTCACTGTGGCGCTTACACCCTGCGATTGAACGCCCTCAATGTACGGGGCTACCAGAGCGCCATTCAGATAGGGGTCTTCAGAAAGATACTCAAAGTTCCGGCCGTTGACGGGTGCCTTCGCAATGTTGACTCCCGGACCAAGCAGGAAATTGACGCCGCGGGCACGTGCATCCCGACCGAGGGCTTCGCCCAGTTCTTTGGCAAACTCGCGATCCCACGTGGCAGCGAGCGCGGCGCCTCCTGCGTAAGCAGTGGTAGGACCCCAGGTGCGCACACCCACCGACGCATCCGACATTTTCAACCTCGGCAAGTTGATTGCAGGGATGTCATTGGTAAACATGCTGTCGACGCCGCCGATAAGCTTGATCTTTTGGTCAAGGGTCAGTTTCGCCACCATCGCCTTGGCTTTGGCTTCGATGGCCGGCGAATCCGGTGATGGCGCCTGGGCTACTGAATTGCCTGAACACCAGAACAGGCACGCGAGAACACCGACGGCCAAACCCGCCAGCTGAGCGTGCACAATCGATTGAATAGAGGCTTTTGTGGAGTTTTTCATGACCGGGAAAGCCTACCGTATCCGGCTTCCGCGTGTACACGGGCTCAGTCGCCCGAAATTTCCTTTCCATTTCATCGTTGCGTGGAGGTAAGTTCCACATTTGTCACCGTTTGTGACCACAGTCACAGGAGGAAGTGAAAGGGGTCACTGCTCCACGCTGTATGCGAGAGCAGACTCAGTAAACATCCGGCCCTGCGTCGACCGGTGTACCCCGCGCCAAGGGCTGGCGCAACGAGGGAAGTCATGAGTTTTACGTCAGGTTTGAAAACCATTGTCGTCGCAACTGATTTGGATGGTCGCGCGGAAGCTGCCCTAGAGTACGCGCGCAAACTCGCGGTTGCATATGGTTCACGCATTGTGCTGGCCCACGGGCTTGACCCGGTTGATTATGCGTCGGTGCTTTCGGTTCCCGGGAAGGTTCTAAGCAGTCTGACTGAGCAGGCTCGGACAATCCTCGACCAGATGTCAGCCGACCTTGTCCGTGAGGGTATTCACAGTCATTCCGAGATTCGACAGGGAGAAGTTGCGCAGATGCTGGTGGACGTTGTGCGCAAATACGAAGCGGGCCTCATCGTCATTGGTACGGAGGGAAAGCAAGGCGCGGGGCCGATCCTCGTAGGATCGGTTGCGGAGCAATTGGTGCGTTTGTGTCCATGTCCCGTATTGGCAGTTGCAGCCGACTATAACGCTGGTGCCTTCCGCCCGCTGCCTGGCGGACCAGTCATGCTGGCCATGGAGCGAAATGATGCCACGGCCGAAGCGGTTGCCACAGCTTCCTCTCTAGCCGAAGTATTCCACCGAACGTTGATCGGCGTACATGCACGGCGTCCCGAGGAAGCGATAGCTTTTCTTAACCCGGTGGTGGGAACCCGCGAGCAGTTTGGGATTGAAAGCGATGGACGCTTTCCGGTGCGCTGCATCGTGAAGGATGGCAAACCCGGCGATGCCATCGTCGAAGCAATCGGACAATATCATCCAAGCGTACTGGTAATTGGTGTGAAGCGCACCAGCGAAACTCCCGGCCCGCATGGAACGGCATTCACACTGCTCGCCCGATCACGCGTACCGGTGCTCTGTGTTCCTCCTGCGGAGAAGATCATCGCGCGAGAATCAGAAACCTGTGCTAGTGCGCCCTGTTGACCATCGTGTAGGTCGGACTGAGTATTCTTCTCAATCCGACAGAGAGCGGCAGAAGATCGACGTCGACTGCCCATGAAATCGTTCAGATTCGCGGCTTGTTTCGAGACCAGTGGTCGCATATGGAGTTTGCTTATTTTCAGTCCCGAAGGATCATGCGACAGAGCGAACGGGTCAATTGGAGAACTGCCGCAGACTACGCTCGCGAGTTGAACGTGCACCAGAACGAAGCAAGAGGAGTGGGGACCATGCAACCAGCGGGATTCTCCGAGCGGCACGAACCTGCCGCATCGCATCCGATTGCAGAATTGTTAGCCTGTCCACCGGCGATCGGCAACATGTTGAATGCCGCCACCGAGTGCATCGAGTTTGACGCGGGACAAGTAATATTCCATCAGAATGATGTCTGTCGCGGCTTGTACGTTTCGATCTCCGGTCAACTGCTGCGGAAAGCGGCTCGACTGGATGCCCGGCTCAATCTCGGAACCGTCCGCGCCGGAGAACTGGTCGAGTTGGCTGCAATGTTGGGTGACGTACGTCACACATATACATTGGTCGGTCAAACCAAAGGTACAGTGCTCCGGTTGCCGAAGGAGGCGCTGCAACGCGCCTTTGAGCTTTATCCGCGTATAAGAATGCAATTGCTGGAAGAGCTAGCTCGTGAAGTATCAAGGGCATATAACCTGTGCTGCGCAACAAGGCAGGCAGGATTACGGCGCAAGCCGACGTCGCATTTGCATCCGTAATTCGTCTTGAATCGCAAATTGGAAACAAATACCGCTACTCGCTTAACTCTAAAGAAAGATTCATTAAGCCCAGCCGTTGCTGTTTACTTGAGAGAAGTGGGTTATACTCTGTTTAAACCTGCGGAAAAAGTATGGCTGGAATACACTCTCATCACCCACCGGAAGATTGTCTTAATTGCGAGCACCGGCATCTCCGCACGTTCTGCAATCTAACAACCGAGGCTTTACAAGATTTCGACGGAATCGGAATCATGATGAGCCATGCCCGCGGCGCAAAACTATTTACAGAGGGTGATGCAGCACGCAACGTCTTCGTCATCTGCTTTGGCCAGGTCAAGATCTCCTCGACCTCGCGCGACGGCAAGACCATGATTCTGAAAATCGCGGCTCCGGGCGACGTGATGGGACTCAGTGCTGTCCTCGCGAACGTCCCCCACGAAGTGACCGCCGAAGCGATCGAGCCCTGCCAGGTAAAGACCATTCGTAAGCAGGAGTTCATCGATTTCCTCGGACGTCATGGAATTGCCAGCATGCATGCCGCACAATCGCTCTCCGGCGAATACCTCACGGTCTTCCACGATGCTAAGAGACTTGCTCTTTCAGGATCAGCTGCAGGACGGTTAGCCCGTCTACTGCTGGACTGGGGCAAGGCCGCTTCCCTCGGAAAGCCCGAAATCCGCTTCACCATGGCGCTGACCCATGAAGAGATCGCCAATATGGCTGGCACTTCACGCGAGACGGTGACGCGATTGCTGAACCAGTTCCGCCGCGATCAGTGGATTGTCATCAAGGGCGCCAGCATGACCATCTCGAAGCCCGATCAACTCGAACGCCTCACCGCGTAGACTTCCCTCAGAATCTTTTCGCAATCGCGATAGGAGACCGGTCTGTGTCTCGGGAAGAATCGCTGCAACCTTTCATTGATTTCATTCGCGAACTCGACAAACTGAAGGGCGTAGAACGCAAGACGCGTCCTCTGGGTTTGGCGCGTTTTGAGAACTCAGCAGAACACAGTTGGCAACTCGCCGTTTTTGCTTTGTCGCTTGCCTCCTTTGCCCCGTCTTCTGTCAATCTCCAACGGGTTATCAGCATGCTGTTGCTGCACGACATCGGAGAAATCGATACTGGCGATATGATCGTCTACGCCACCGAAGGGCTGGAGCAGCGCAAGCTTGCCGAAGAGAGGGCCGTCAAACGTATTTGTACAATGCTGCCCGCAAACCTCAGCTCATCATTCCAAGAGCTGTGGCATGAATTCGAAGCGGCCGAAACGCCCGAAGCCAAGTTCGCCCACGCCATGGACAGATCTATTCCCATCATTCTCAATCTGGCCAACAACGGTCAGAGCTGGCGAGAAAACGGCATCCGCTGCGAACAGGTGATCGCACGCAACGGACCGCCCGTCGAAACTGGATGTCCAGCGTTGTGGGCTTATCTCAGGCAGAAGCTTGACGAGGCGCAGAGCGCCGGCTGGTTCGGAGCGAAAGAGAAAAAAGAAGGCTGATCCCGGTGGTTCTCAGAGGAAAATCTTGTCCTGTTCCATCGCAGCCGCAACCGGTTCTTCGACTTCATCCAGCAACGTGAGCACTGGGCATCGCGCGTGCGCCAGAACGCGAACAACGGTACGATCGTGGGTCAGGTTGTGAAACGCCGAGCGATGCGTCGAACCTAGAACAATAAGATCAGCACCCAGTTCTACCGATGTCGCAAGAATCTCGATCGCAGGATGGCCGTGTGCAATGCGCGCGTCAACCTCCGTGCAACATGAATCGGCCGCAGAAGTTTCCGCTGCGAGGATACGCAACTCGCGCATCGCCGTTGAGTCCAACCCAGTTGGAAGGCGATCACGCTGCATTTCGGCAACGGGTGGCAATACATGAAGCAGGACGAGCTTCGCCTTTTGCCTGACGGCGATCTGGCAAGCAAGCGCTGCGCTCGGGCTTGAGGTCTCTCTTAACGTGGTGGCATGCAAGACGACCCTTTGCCGGGCGTCGCCGGACACCTCGAGATGAGCCTCGGGACCCACGGTGATGACCGGGAGGTTAACCGAGCGCAGCACTTGTTCTGCCACGGAGCCAAGGAGCAACTTGCTGACCTTGCTCCGGCTCCGGGTTCCGAGTAACAAACGGTCCGCCCGGAACTGACGAGCCGCTGTCACGATCTGTTGAGCGGGAAATCCTTCGCGTACGACCGCATCGCACGCAATGTCCTGCCCTCGCGCCCTTATCCTCCAGGGTTCGAGTGTCTTGATGACAAATTCGATGGCGCCTGCTGGATCGTATGAAGGCATTCCCACTGCGTCTGGTGCAAATCCGGCACCTGCCGAAAGCACATGCAGCAGAATGATGCGCGCGCTGGATTCATGCGCCTGTTGAAGCGCAAAAGGCATGAGCCGGTCTAGATCACTGAGATCGGTCGCGACTAGGATCACGGTCGGCTGAGCCCATCGGTTTAATCCGGCGTCAGGCATAGCACACACACCTTATACGCCAAGAGAGTGGCACTGAAAAGAGCGACGAGATGTGCCGCGGAGCACTTAATGTGGTGAGTTGTATCACGCAGACTCTCATCGCTTTGCCTCATGCAAAGCGTGGATTAAGAAGACCGAAGCAGGTTTTCCAACAAGGAAAAGGAATAGCAAAAGACGCTTCCACGGCCTGCTAAATGCAGAATTCCGTCGTTGGTTTTGTCCCAATTCCTTATTGCTTCTTTATCTGTTTGCAATCTATTGTTGGGAATGGATCCCCAATCCCACATTTCCCATCTCTCTAGATGTCCCAAAGAACAATAAGTCACGTTCGGGCATTTTGACGCCCTATTTCGCCTTCAAGGCGTTGGATCTTTTCAGGGGCGCTTCAGACAATTCAATCGGCTTTTTTGGAGGTAGGTGCAAAATGGTTTATCGACGTACTCGGAGTGTACTCGGAGCAATTCTCCTGGCGGCTGCTCTTGTAGTCGCCTTGCCAGTCAACAGTCTTGCCCAAACATTCCGCGGCGGCATCACCGGAACTGTGACCGACCAATCGGGCGCAGTTGTTTCCGGAGCCCAGATCACCGCGGTAGATAACGCTACGAATACAGCGTACAAAGCGCTCAGTTCCAGTGCCGGTGAATTCGTTTTCAGCAACATGCCGGTGAGCACTTACACCGTGACCGTCCTCGCATCTGGATTCGAGAAACTCAAAATCGATAAGGTTCCGGTCACCGCTGCATCGGTCTACACACTGCCCACCAAACTCAGCATTGCCAGTCACGGTGAAACTGTCGAAGTCACCGCCGACGCTTTGAGCCTTGATACCGTCACCGATACCCAGTCCACGGCTCTTCCTGAGGAAGTCGTGCAGTCACTTCCCAATAGCGGCCGCGACTTTACCCAGATGCTTGCGCAGACCACGGGATTTGCCGGTCTCTCGACCGGTGGCGGTGCGGGTGTGGCGAGCGTCAATGGCACCCGATCAAACTCCGTTAACTGGCAAATTGAAGGCACAGACAACAACGATCTCTGGTGGAGCATTCCAGCCGTCAACCAAGGCGGCGTCTCCTCAATCGCCGGCGTAATTCTGCCAGTCGATGCCATTGAGAATTTCTCATTTGAAACGGCTGGGTCTACCGAACTCGGACATAACTCCGGTGGCACCGCCAACCTCACAATCAAGTCCGGCACCAACACCCTTCACGGAACCGCCTACTATTTCAACCACAACGAATTCTTTCAGCATTCCAACCCGTTCACGGATTCAACGACCAAGACTCGCAACCAGCATTACGGTTTCTCCGTTGGCGGCCCTATCTGGAAAGACAGAACCTTCTTCTTCGTCGGCGGTGAACATCAGGCCTTTCTGATCGGTGCCGAAAGCAAGGCCACAGAGCCTTCAAGTGCCTATCAGCAATCGGCCTTGGCCTTCCTCAATGCGTGGGGAATCCCCGAAAACCCAGTCGCTGTGAACCTGTTGAATGGCAATGGCTCACTCAAGGGTCTCTGGCCCACCAATGCTCTCACCGGCGCAGCCCAGACTGATAACTACACCGCGACCGGAAACCTTACCGGACACAGCTTCAACGGCATCATCAAACTCGATGAGGCACTGAGCGACAAGGATCACATCTCCGCCTCATGGTTTGTTGGCCAGGGAACGCAGACAGCGCCAACCTCTTCGGCTCTGGCGCCCTACTTTGAGAACGCGCCCATCCATGTGCAGAACTACTCGCTGGTCTACAATCGCGTCCTCACCAACGCGATGACCAACCAACTCTCTGCCGGCGTCAGCTACTTCAATCAGGTTTTTTCCGACGCCAACATCGGCTTCAATCCGGTTGGACTCGGCCTCGACACCGGGGTCACCGATCCCGCGCTTGCTGGAGCTCCGCACCTCATCATCGGACCATCCGCGGCTAGCGTTGGCCTTACCGCCGGCGGCAGCGGATTCGACCCTCTTGGCCCCACCGCTCCTTCCGGGCGCAATGACATCACCGGACACCTCGATGACAGCTTTGCATGGACCAAAGGTGCGCACCAACTCAGGTTCGGTGGCGAACTTCGCCAGGCACAAGTGGACGACTTTTATCAGACCGGCCAGCGCGGCACAATCTACTTCGACGGTTCGCAGGGCCCCTGGGCTACTCTTCAGGGTGGCGCTCCTTCCCAGGCCTGTGCGGCGTTGGCAACCACCACACCCAGCAGCAGCACGATCAATGCTTTGCCGACAGATCCCAACGACTACTTCCTCGCTGACTTCCTTGCCGGATGCTTCGATCCCACAACTTCTTCGATCGTGCTCGGCAATCCTAAGCGGCAAGTCTTCGTAAACACCTTCGCCCTGTCTGCGCAGGATTCCTGGCAGGTCACCAAGCGGCTCTCGTTTAATTACGGCGTTCGCTATGACTATGAAGGACCAGTTCACTCCAACCTCAAAGATCTCTCGATTTTTGATCCAAATTCCAGCACCGGGCTCGCAGTCGCCGGGCAGAACGTTGCGAATATCTATCAGAAGTTCTGGGGTGGCGCCAGCCCGCGTGCCGGTTTCGCATTCCAGCTTGATCCCAAGACCGTTGTGCGCGGCGGCTTCGGGCTGTACTACGACTCGATCTATATGAAGTCCGTATTGCAGAACAACGGCACACAGAACATCGCCGTCTTCGGACCCGGTCTTAACCCGGCCGGAAGTTCACAGGTAGCACAGTCGTCCGGCAACCCGGTTGTGGTTGCTCCCAACACGCCGCTCTTCCCCACGCTTAACGATGCTCTCGCCCAACAGGCCGGAAGTCTCGTGAAGATTTCCACCTTCGACAAGAACTTCCGCCCCGGCTATGTTGAATCCTTTGACTTCAACATGCAGCACAGCTTCACGCCGTCGCTGGTGTGGCAGCTTGGCTACGTGGGCACCAAAGGCACTCACCTTCTCGGCATGCAGGACATCAATCCCGGCGCTCTCGGGTCGTTGGATACTCCGGTTGCGTATAACGATCCAATCTGCACGCCGGAATACAGTGGTGCGACCCCAAGCACGCCCGGTAATGATCTGCAGTGCTCGCGTCCCTACTTCAGCAAGTTCCCCAACTTCTCGGTCATTGATGAAGCGCGAAGTAACCTTGGTTCCATTTACAACTCGATGCAAACGTCGTTGCGTTCACTCAACTTCCATGGTCTGACTTCGCAGCTCGCATATACCTGGAGCCACGCACTCGACTATGAAACCGGGTTGTTGCCCTATGTGGCGCAGAATCCCCTGGACGAAAGCGCGGAACGCGGCAACTCGGACTTCGACGTTCGCAACACGCTCACCGGCTATGCCAATTACGTCGTTCCGAAGTTTGCCGGGCCAGAACGCTTAACCAAAGGCTGGGAGATCAACTCGGGATTCTCCTTCCACGGCGGAACACCTTACACCGTGACCTCGTCGAGCAATCCGAGCAACAACGGAGAGAGTGCGGATCGTGCAGTTCAAGTGGTAACAAATCCAAATCATTACGATCATTCCATCGTCAACGGAACTGTCCAATGGTTCGCTCCCGGCTCATTCGTTGATGCTCCCACCAACACCTACTCACCCACTCGTCGGGGTCAGAATTACAACCCCGGCTACTCTGCGGTCGACGTCGCGTTCATGAAGAACACCCCCATCGTCGAACGCGTTTCCACGCAGTTCCGAGTAGACGTGTTCAACATCTTCAACCGCACAAATATTGCGCCCGTCGGCTTTCCTTCCACCGGAGAGGGCGGCACCATCGGTTCAACGCTCGGACCGTATCTCGGCAACCCCGGCATTGGCCCCGGCGAACCTCTCAACGCACAATTTGCACTGAAGATACTCTTCTAGCAAAGCGCACCTTGCATTGCCACGACGCCGGTCGCTTTTAAGGGGCCGGCGTCGTAATTTTTGCGACTATCCGGCTAGCAATTCGCTAAACATGTGTGCATTCATGTCTCGATTGATTTGGAGTCAGATCTGAAGCCAAAGAGAAAGCCCCGTCGTCGGACGGGGCTTTCTGCGAAGTGGAAACTGCATCTACGACATATGCGTGAACGGCATCTGTTCTAGTCTGCCCGGCAGTTTAGGAGCAACCAGTCCCGCCGTGTTGCTAGCCATTACCTCGGTAAACGCTTTTCGGAAGGCCATCATCTCATCCGGCGTACCAACGGTGATGCGCACGCTGTTCGGCCATGCAGGCCAGATGCGGCCCACATACATGTCCTTCGAACCAAGCGCAGCCTGCACGCCCTTGCCCGGACGCTTCACATCGAGCATGAAGCAGTTGCTCTCTGAAGGCGTTGTCGAGTATCCCTCACTCTTCAGCCATGCAATGGTCTGCATGCGAGTATCGGCAATGATCTTTTTGCGTGTCGAAACGAGATCTGCATCGAGGAGGCTTGCTTTTGCCGCAGCCACCGCGGTTATCGGCAGCGAGTTCATGCCGCCAAACTGGCTGATCTTGGCCAGGAGTTCCGGCTTGCCGATCGCAAAGCCCATGCGAATTCCCGCCATGCCGTACAGCTTGGAGAATGTGCGCAGAACGATGACGTTCTTGCCTTCCTTCACGAAGTTGATCGAGCGCGGAGCATCGCACAGGTGGATGTACGCCTCGTCGATCAGGATAATCGTGTCTTTAGGCGCGTTTGCCACGGCGTATTCGATATCGCTGGGTGACGTGCAGGTGCCGGTCGGATTGTTTGGGTTGCAGATATAAATCACACCAGGATTCGACGAGGCTGCAAGCATCGCCTTGATGTCGTGCGATGCAGCACCCTTCGGATCGGCAAGCGGCACCTTCATAATCGGCGCACCACTGACCTTGGCGGCCCACATCGGCGCTTCGTAGCCGGGATCGGCAACTACCAGGGGCCGGTCCTTGCTGGTGAAGGCCAATACCGTGTAGTGCAGTGGCTCGCTTGAACCTGCAAACGGAATCACTGATTCAGGGCTCAGTCCTTCCTGCTTGGCGAATATCTCGGCAAGCTCTTCTTCGCCGTTGAAGAGATAGCGGCCGCCACGGGGAACGATGTTGATCATGGCACTACGCGCGGCTTCACATGGTCCCATCGGATTCTCGTTGGCATCGATGTGAATGCCCTTATTGGGGTCGGCAAACTTGGGGCGCTCTGCATACGCGAGGTGCGCTTCGGTCAGGATTGGGAGGCTGGCCAGTGCGGAGGCTCCGGCGGCGAAGCGGAAGAAGTTGCGACGGGAAATTCCATTAGGAGCTAGAGGATCGACGGTCGGATACATCGGCAGGACTCCTTAGGTTGGAAATAGACGTGAACAGACAACTCGTCAGAAGCGGGGATAGAAAAGGCCGGAGATCAGAAAGATTGGGGAAGGGGAATCCCATATCCAAAGTTATCGTTGCCGGGCGGCAAAAACAAGCGGGAAATGCGGATTCGTGGCACCGTGAACCAATTGCCCGAATTCAGCGAATTTTCTGCTAATCTGACTTTCAGCGTTGGGGACGCATCCGGTCCGCGGAAAGGGCTTTAAGCCCACCCGAAAAGTTCAACTTCAACCACCTTCTTTCAGCCCGAAACGCGGACGCCGGGCGCAACGTTGAAAGGAGGCCGCATGTCCGCCGAATCCCCTCGTCCCCTTCCTGAGCATCCCAATCTCCGCTACTTGAAAGACCAGGCCAAAGCAATGCTGAAAGCCGGTCAGGCTGTATCTCTGGCAGAGGCGCAGCGGGAGATCGCCCGCCTCTATGGCTTCGCAAGCTGGGCAAAGCTGAAGTCCAAAGTCGAAGAGAAAAACCTCGACAAAGCCGTAATTGATTTGAAGCAAGCCATCGATAGCAATGATCTCGAACGCGTCAAGCAACTCATCACGCAGAAACCTGCGCTGCATCGCGCTCCCATCGGATACAACAAGAACGGACCGCTCACCTGGGTCGCTGAATGCCGCGTGCCCTGGGAGCCGCCTTCGCGCACAAGGCTCGCCATGGCGCAGTGGATGATCGACAACGGATCAGATGTGCATCAAGGCGGCGATGGACCACTCATGCGCGCAGCTCTCGTTGACTCTCGCGTTCCCATGATGGATCTTCTGGTCCGCAACGGCGCAGATGTAAATGCCGAGTGGAATGGCGACTTTCCGATCATTCTCGCGCCTTGCGAAACCCTTGAGCCGGCCTCCCTTCAATGGCTTTTGGATCACGGCGCCAATCCTGAATGTGCCAGAGCTGGCAGAAAACATCCCGATTCTGCGTTGGATTACGTAATAGGCACCTACTCCCGCTCTAAGAATTTGGCGCAGTGCATCGACATCCTGCTCAAAGCTGGTTGCTCAACTAGAAGAAACCTTCCGGCGGTTTTGGAAATCCTGAGAGGCCGCACCGACAGGCTTGGCGAACTTCTCGAAGCTGATTCTGCTCTTGCAAACAAACGATTTGAGGAACTCGATTTTGGCAACTCTGGATCTCGGCGTCTGACACTTCGGGGAGGAACGTTATTGCATGTCGCTGCCGAGTATGGAAATGTCGAAGCCATGAAGTTGCTCCTGGAACGGGGTGCGAAAGTTAATGCGCGCGCTGAACTTGACGAATCCGGTGTGGGCGGTCAGACGGCGATCTTCCACGCAGCCTCGCAGTTCTCCGATTTCGGGCTACCCGTTGTGGAATTCCTGGTGAATCATGGTGCGGATTTGTCGGTTTCGGCCCGGCTCCCGGGGCACTACGAGCGGCCGGAGGAGATCGTGGAATGCACCCCGCTCGAATATGCGCAACTCTTCCCCGGGGAGGAAAATAAGACTGTTGCGTTCCTTCGAAGGGCGCAGCTCGCCCGCTAGGGCTCAAGGTCATACATTCGCAGGTGTTGTGCGAATGGTTGGCTGTGGTAGACTCCGACCCGGAAAACGTATCCCCTAAAGATGGCTCGAATTTTCAGCTGGCTTCGGCGCTCGGCCAATCCGAGGCAGGAATATCTCTCTGAAGGCTTGACAACCTATGGAGTAAACCCATTTACTTATGGGCGAACGTCCATGCCAACTCCGGATGTATTCACCCGATTGCAGGTGACTCAATGCTCGCTTCACTTCCAGGTCTAACCACCGTTGGAATGCCACAATCGCCCGCGGCATTGCTTGCGCTTGCCGCGCCCTCTCTGGCACATCTGAGCTTCCTCGATGTCGCCATCATTGCGATTTATTTCGTAATGGTGATCTGGATCGGCTTCTATCTCAAAGGGCAGGCCAATACCAGCGAAGAATTTTTCATGGCCGGCCGAGAGATGACTGCATGGATCGCCGGGCTGAGTTTTGTATCGGCCAACCTCGGTTCACTGGAATTGATGGGCTGGGCGGGATCTGCATATCAGTACGGCATTCTTGCGGCGCACTGGTACTGGGTAGGCGCCATTCCTGCAATGCTTTTCCTCGGCATGGTGATGATGCCGTTCTACTACGTGTGCAAGACGCACTCGGTGCCGGGCTATTTGAAGCTGCGCTACGGTCGGGGCTCAAGTACAGTAGCCGCGGTCTCATTCGCTTTCATGACGGTGTTGATGAGCGGCGTGAACATGTTTGCCATGGCCGAAGTGATGAAGATCGTTCTTGGCTGGGATCTGAACTTCTCTATCATCGTCAGTTCACTTGCCGTTGCCGCCTACGTCGCGCTCGGTGGCCTGCGCTCGGCCATCTTCAATGAAGTACTGCAATTTGTGCTCATCTGGGGCGGCGCGCTGCTGGTGCCGATTCTCGGGCTGGTCCAGACCGGTGGCTGGTCCGGCTTCAAGGCACGGCTTGCGCACAACATCGCGACCGGCGTCACTCCCGCTGGAGACTATACTCACATGTGGCGCAGCATGGGGCACTTTGCCGACAACCCCATGGGCATCCATTGGACCGGCATCGTCTTCGGTCTCGGATTTGCAATTAGTTTCGGCTACTGGACCACAGACTTCCTTGTTGTTCAGCGTGTTCTCGCCGCCAACTCCTTGCGATCCGCGCGTCTGGCGCCCGTCATCGGCTCCTTCTTCAAAATGGCGGTCCCCTTCATCGTTATCCTTCCCGGCCTTCTCGGACTGGTCGTCCTCACCAACGGCGACGGCAGCCTAATGCACCTGGTGGGCGAAAACGTGGTCGCCGCGCACCCCGGCGCCGGCCTGCACAGCTATAACGAAGTTCTCCCGCTGATGATGGTGAAATACCTGGGACCGGGTTTGCTCGGCATGGGTATCACCGCACTCATCGCCGGGTTTATGAGCGGCATGGCGGGCAACGTGAGCGCCTTCACCGCTATCTTTACCTACGACATCTACCAGCCGCACATCGTCAAGCATGCCCGCGATGAGCACTATGTTCTTGTCGGACGCGTTGTGACCATTGTCGGCGTGGTGATCTCCATCGGCGCTGCGTACCTGGTCATGAATGCCGCCGGAATCATGGATTACGTTCAGGCGCTGTTTAGTTTTTTCATCTCGCCATTGCTCGGGGTCGTGCTGCTCGGCATGTTCTGGAAGCGCGCCACGAAGGCTGGCGGATTCTGGGGCCTGCTGATGGGCACTTCCACCTCCATCGGCTTATGGGCATGGGTCTACTTCAACCCCGCGGCGCTTAAGTACGTAGCCCTCTCGCCGGATGCCAAAAATATGGCTGAAAACATGTATCGCGCCCTCTGGTCCGTCACCACGGCGGTTGCTGTCAATGTCATCGTCAGCTTGTTTACGGAACCCAGGCCCCTTTCCGAGCTGGCGGGTGTGGTCTACGGCGCAACGCCACTGCCAACCGAAGAGCCTGTCCCCATTTACAAGAACGAATGGTTCTGGACAGTGGTTGCCATCGTCATCTTTTTGGGTCTCAACATCTACTTCTGGTAAGGAGCGCTCATGCATTCGTCAGGAATTTCCATCTGGTTTTTCATCGGCGTCCTGCTTACCACTTACGGCGTCATGATTTTTGGTTACGGCCTTTACGAACTCACACTGCCGCAAATGGCCGTTGCCAACTACCATGCTTCGGTATGGTGGGGAGCGCTGCTGCTCGCGGCAGGCCTCTTTTATGGCATCCGCTTCCGCCCCGGCCGCGCCACGTAAGAAGTTTCAATTTGAGATGGAGCTACGATTTTCCAAGTTAAGGAGCAGCAATCATGGCAGCAGAAAGAAAAATGACATTTGGAGTCATTGTTGGAAACCGGGGCTTCTTCCCCGATCATCTGGCCAAGACTGGACGCGAAGAAATTATCTCAGTGCTTGAGGCAGCGGGCGCACGCGCGATCGTTCTGGGGCCCGAACAATCAAAATATGGCGCAGTGGAAACCTACACCGAGGCGCAGCATTGCGCAGAGTTGTTCAAGAAGCACGCTGAAGAGATAGACGGCATCATATTAACGCTGCCAAATTTCGGCGAGGAACGCGGTATTGTCGATGCGATTCGCCTCTCGGGTCTCAAAGTTCCGGTGCTGGTGCAGGCCACGCCCGATCGCTCCGAAGCCATGACCATCGCGACCCGTCGCGACAGCTTTTGCGGCAAGATGTCGGCCTGCAACAACATGATGCAATACGGCATCAACTACTCACTGACCACGCTGCACACCGAAGCGTTGACATCGGCGGAGTTCAAGGCCGACCTTGAGTGGTTCTCGGCAGTCTGCCGCATTGTGAAGGGCCTCAAGAATCTTCGCATCGGCGCTATCGGCGCGCGGCCCACGGCATTCAACACGGTCCGCTACTCCGAGCGCATCTTTGAAACCAACGGCATCACCATTGAGACCATCGATCTTTCGGAGATCTTCGGCCGCATCAATCGGATGAAGGACAACGATGATGCCGCGCAAGGCAAGCTCGCTGCGATCAAGAAATATGTGACGACATCCGGTATTCCGGACGAAGCATTGATGAAGATGGCGAAGCTAGGCGCGGTGATCGACGGATGGATGTTGCAGTCGCACATCACCATCAGCGCCGTGCAATGCTGGACATCGATGGAAGAGTTTTTCGGCGTCGTCCCATGCACCATCATGAGCATGATGTCCAACGATCTGATTCCGTCTGCATGTGAAGTTGACGTGCCGGGTACGCTGAGCATGTACATGATGGCACTCGCCTCGGGCACACCGTCTGCGCTACTTGACTGGAACAATAACTACGGCAGTCATCCCGACAAGTGCGTCTGTTTCCACTGCTCCAACCTGCCCAAACACTTCTTCAAAGATGTGAAGATGGACTACCAGGAAATCATCGCCGGGACGGTTGGAAAACTGAATACCTTTGGCACCTGCGTTGGCCGCGTGAAGGCGGGCGCGATGAGCTTCGCGCGCTACTCCACCGATGATCGCCGCGGAATCGTTCGCGGATACACCGGTGCTGGTCGATTTACTGACGATCCGCTTGAAACCTTCGGCGGCGCGGGTGTGGCCGAGATTCCGCAACTGCAAAAGCTGTTGAAGTACATCTGCCGCGAAGGCTTCGAGCATCACGTAGCTGCCAACTTCAGCGATGTGTCGAAGTCCGTGCACGAGGCCGCTCGTTACCTGGGATGGGAAAGCCACTATCACCCTAACCTTGAGGACTGATTCATTTGCGATACGAATGCGGGCGTTGACTCTCGTGTCGACGCCCGCTGTTGTTTGAGGAGATTGTTATGGAGACAGCAATCATGACCAAGCGGATCAATAAGAGCCTGGTGATTAACGGAACCACGATCGTAACCGAAGCAGATTGGAACGAAGAACTGAACGCCAAGCACGAGAGACTCGTTGCATGGCTCGGCGAAAACAAATTCGGCGGCGTTCTGATCAGGCGTAATGAAAATGTAGCGTGGCTGACCGGCGGGGCAGTAGAACTTCGCGTTCTCACCCCCTGCGAGACGGGCGTTGCGTCGTTGCTGGTTACCGCCGAAGGAAAGCGCTACTACTTTACGACCGAGAACGAGGCTCCGCGTTTGCACGATGAGGAATTTGGCTCGCTCGATTTTGAGGCGGTGCTGTTTCCCTGGTACGCCGACAACACGGCTACTGTGGCCGCGGAGCTGGCCGGTGGCCCGCTCGGATCGGACACTCCATCATCGGGCACAACTCCAGTTAACCTGTTCCCGCTGCGAGCGTCGCTAAGCCAGACCGAAATCGCGCGTTATCGCTGGCTAGGGACAGAAACCGCGGCCGCTACAGTCGAGTCGCTGCACGAGGTGGAACCCGGCCTCAGCGAATACGATCTCGAAGCACTGACTGCAGCCAACTTGTTACGTCGCGGCATTCTCCCGTCGGTCTATCTTTTTGCGGTGGATGATCGGATCTATAAGTACAAACACGCAGTAGCGCGTGGCGCACGGCTGAAGAAGTACGGGATGCTGAATCTCTGTTCGCGCAAGTGGGGACTCGCCATTTCGATCACGCGTTTTATCCACTTCGGAGATGTGCCGGCCGAACTGATTGCGAGATTCAAGTCCGCCGCGCAGGTCAACGCCGCGCTGCTCGACGCCACCCGCGTCGGTGCGACCTCAGCTGAGTTATTTCGAGTGGCTCAGGCTGCGTACTCGGCGGAAGGTTTCCCCGGCGAGGAGAAGTTCCATCACCAAGGTGGACCAACTGGGTATGGAGAACGTGAGTGGGTCGCGACTCCTGAGGGTAAGGAGTCCGTTGTTAACAACCAGGCATTTGCATGGAACCCCAGCATCCGCGGAGGGAAGGCGGAAGATACGGTGATCCTGCGCGATCGCAAGATTGAATGGCTAACAGCCACGCGCGAGTTACCGGTTATCAATGCAGAGATAAATGGAAAGATCTATCCCGCTGCCGGTGTGTTGGTGAAATAAGGTTGCGATAAGCAAACTGAAAAGCCGTCAGAGCAGTGCTCTGGCGGCTCTAAAATTTCTATCCACAATATAGACTCTATTTTCTGTTCGCTGGGTCTACCGGTTGCAGCGTCAACCGCGCCGTGAGCACGACCAGCGCTGCCCAAAGCACATCCGCTCCCAGCAGGTGGGCGATCTGCAACCACACCGGCGCCAGCATAACGACATCGAGGACTCCAAGAACATACTGCGCTGCCAGAAGAACCAGTACGAGCGCTGACAGTCCGCGATTATCCCACTCCGTAGTGCGTTGTGCCGCGCGTACCAGAATCCAGATCAGAAAAATGCTTGCGAGAAACGCGATCGTCGGATGCGTCCATCGCCAGCGCACCAGCCAGCCGCTCGTTGCTGAAAAGTCCTGTGCCAACGCGGAGCCAAGCGATGTGGCCGGGAACAGTGTGTCGCCGAGCGCAGCCAGCGAACCGGTGACCCCGACGATCATGACGACAACGATGCCTACGGATGCGCCTAGCGGCGCCACCAGCCGAATCGTGCTTCCGAGATATCCCTTTGTGCGACTGAGTAAGTGCGCTGTCAGCGTGAGGGCCGCCAGCAGAAGTAGCGTGTTAGTCAGATGAAGAGCAAGATACCAGGGCCGCAGCGGCGATTGGCTCATCGCGGTCAGCCCCAGTTTGACGAGCAGCGCGCCGAGAATTGCTTCCACGAGCGTAAATGTTACGGACGCTATTGCTGCCGCGCGAGCCAGATGTCCGCGCATCGTTCCCGCGAAGGTCCAAATCAGCAAGCCGACAGCAGAGAAGAAAGACAGTCCGCTGGTAATGCGATGTGTGAACTCGATCATGGTGTTCACACTCGCCGAGTGCTGTAAGACCGTCCCATTGCACAGCGGCCAGTGATTGCCGCAGCCTGCTCCAGCGCCAGTCGCGCGCACCAGCGAACCCCATAGAATAACGGCGATAAAATACGCCAGGACTCCCCAGGCAAAGCGGCGCAGGGCTGGCGAGGGCACGCGCTTTAGGTCCAGTTGAGTTGCTACCGAATGCATGACTGAGAACTCCGATGCGAACCCTCTAGTGTAGAACAAAGGCGGACGCTCGGCGTAACTGCTGTGTGCGTGCCTCCGCCTTGGTTATTCTCCCTGATTGTTCAGCAACCGCACCACGTGGTTCACAATCATCAGGTCTTCAGCGGGCGGTATTACGCGAACCTTAACTTTCGATCCATCGGCAGAGATGACCGCTTCACCCCGCACGTTATTTTTCTCTGGATCGACGATGATGCCCAAGGCGGCCAGACCGGAACATATCTCGGCGCGCGAAGCGATATCGTTTTCGCCTATTCCACCCGTGAAAACGAGCATATCGAGGCCGCCGAGTTCCGCGTAAAAGCTGCCAATCCACTTCGCAATCGTACCCGTAAATTTATCGACTGCGAGGCGCGCCTGGTCATTGCCGTCCTTGATTGCCTCGCGCAGGTCGCGCATGTCATTCGATAATCCACTCACGCCGAGCAGGCCCGACTTCTTGCTGAACACGGTCTCAAGCTTGTCGGCTGCGGCAGTCGCATCGGGGGTAGTCTCAGCAATCTTCTTCAAGATAAAGATCACGACGCCGGGATCGATATCGCCGGTGCGCGAGCCGCTGATAATTCCACCAGTCGGCGTTAATCCCATCGACGTATCCAGGCTCTCGCCGTTGCGAATCGCCGTTATAGATGCACCATTTCCAAGGTGCGCCACGATGAGCTTCTCAGGGATGTTCGGCTGTAATTGATAGATGATCGACTCATAAGAGATACCGTGATAGCCGTAGCGCCGGACGCCCATCTTCGCATATTCGTCGGGAATCGGCATGCGCGTGACGACTTCAGGCATGGTGCGGTGGAAGTAGGTATCGAGGACTGCGAAGTTCGGAATCCCGGGAAAAAGCCGCAGAGACTCTCGCATGATATAGACAGCAATTGGCGTGTGTAGCGGCGCGAGTGCAGCGTAGCTCTCAATCTCGTCGATCAGCTTTGGAGTGATGAGTTGATTGTCGCGTACGGTTGGACCGCCGCAAACGGTGCGATGACCGATGGCTTTCGGAGCAGGGAACTGACCGGAGTGAAGTACGTCCGCAACCATCGAAAAAGCGACGGAGCGGTTAGGCAGCGCTGGCGTCTGGTCTACGAGCTTATTTCCAGCGTCATCCTTAATCCAGAACTTACCATTGTCCGTACCGATTCCATCGACCGCGCCCTCAAATATCTTCGTGCGCTGGCCGTCACTGGCCTCATACATTGCAAACTTGATGGAAGACGAACCACTATTCAAAACCAAAACAGGCAAAGACGACATCAAAAAGGACCCCTTACTTTTAATTTGGATTTCTGCAAGCCAGAGTTATTTAGCCTTCTCCGGCTGCCACTGCCAATTCTGAATTTCGGGTAAATCTTCGCCGTTTTCTGAAACGTAAAGGCGATGACGTTGAATTTCTTCGGAATACCACTGCCGTGCATCGTCTACCTTGGCCGACAAGCGTCCGACGCGCGTTATCGCGTCTAGCGCCAATTGGAAGCGATCGATATTGTTCAGCACACACATGTCGAAAGGCGTTGTGGTAGTGCCTTCTTCCTTGTATCCACGCACATGCAGGTTGTCGTGATTGTGGCGGCGATAGGTGAGGCGATGTATGCCCCAGGGATAGCCGTGGAATGCAAAGATCGTTGGTACCCTCGGCGGGAAGATGGCGTCGTAATCCTCATCAGATAAACCATGCGGATGCTCCGAAGACGGCTGCAGTGTCATCAGATCAACCACGTTGACGAAACGCACGCGCAGGTCAGGTGCCAGCGTGCGAAGAAGCATGACAGAGGCGAGCGCTTCCATTGTTGGCACATCACCGCACGATGCAATGACCACATCGGGATTGCCGTTGTCGTTGGATGCCCACTTCCAAATGCCGAGCCCGGTGGTGCAGTGCGCGACAGCTTCGTCCATGGTAAGCCACTGCGGTGCGGGCTGCTTTCCAGCTACGATCAGGTTGATGTAGTTCTTGCTCCGCAGGCAATGGTCTGCTACAGAAAGCAATGTATTCGCGTCGGGTGGCAAGTAAATCCGGACTACGTCGGCTTTCTTGTTTACCAGGTGATCGATGAATCCCGGATCCTGGTGCGAAAAGCCGTTGTGATCCTGCCGCCATACCAGCGAACTCAGCAGGTAGTTCAGCGAGGCAATCGGTTTGCGCCACGGAATTTGCCGAGTGACTTTCAGCCACTTTGCGTGCTGATTGACCATTGAATCGATGATGTGGATGAACGCTTCGTAGCAGTTGAAGAATCCATGGCGGCCAGTGAGCAAATAGCCTTCGAGCCAGCCCTGGCACATGTGTTCACTCAGGATTTCCATCACGCGGCCTGTCCGCGACAGGTCCTCATCCACCGGCAGCGTTTCGGCTTCCCAGGTTTTGCCGGTTCCGACGATGACATCCTGCAGGCGGTTTGAAGCCGTTTCGTCAGGACCGAAGACGCGAAAATTCTTCGAGTCCATGTTGGCTTCCATCACCGCATGGAGCATCTTGCCCAGCACACGCGTGGACTCGGCGATCGTAGCTCCAGGCGCATCCACCTTGACTGCGAAATTGCGGAAGCTCGGCACCTTCAGCGGTTGCCACAATAGGCCACCATTCGCATGAGCATTCATGCCCATGCGCAGACGGCCTTTGGGGGCGATGTCGGCTAGTTCATCCTTGAATGCACCCTTTTCGTCAAAGAGTTCTTCGGGCTTGTAACTGCGCATCCAGTCTTCCAACAGGCGCAGGTGATCGGGCTTCTCGCGCAGTTCCGAGAAGGGAACCTGGTGAGCGCGCCAAGTGCCTTCAACTGGTTTGCCATCGACTTCCTTTGGTCCCGTCCATCCTTTGGGTGTGCGCATGATGAGCATGGGCCACGCCGGACGATCGGTTGATCCGCCTTCGCGTGCGGCTTTTTGAATTGCTGCAATTCGATCGAAGATCTTTTCGAAGACCGCAGCGGCCTTCTGATGCATCGTCGCAGGGTCGTGGCCCTCCAGCGTGAAAGGCTCGTATCCATATCCGCGCATCAGGTTCTCAAGTTCCGCATGAGGAATGCGCGCCAGCACAGTGGGATTCGCGATCTTGTAGCCGTTCAAGTGGAGGATCGGTAGCACAGCCCCATCAGTCGCAGGGTTGATGAATTTGTTTGAGTGCCAACTCGTGGCCAGGGGCCCGGTCTCGGCTTCTCCGTCGCCGATCACGCAAGCGACGATCAAGTTCGGATTGTCGAAGGCCGCGCCGTACGCATGCACCAGCGAATAGCCGAGTTCTCCGCCCTCGTGGATCGATCCTGGCGTCTCCGGCGCGACATGGCTTGGAATGCCATAGGGCCAGCTGAACTGACGGAACAGACGCTTGATGCCGTCGCGATTTTGTTCGATGTGGGGGTACATCTCGGAGTAGGAGCCCTCGAGGTAGGTGTTCGCCACGAGCCCAGGGCCACCGTGACCGGGACCGATCACGTAAATCATGTCGAGGTGACGCTCGCGGATCATCCGATTCCAGTGAACATAGAGGAAGTTGAGACCGGGTGTTGTGCCCCAATGACCGAGCAGGCGCGGCTTCACGTCATCGAGAGTCAGCGGGCGTTCAAGCAGCGGATTGTCTTTGAGATATATCTGTCCGACGGACAGGTAGTTAGCGGCACGCCAGTAGGCGTCCATTTTGTCGAGAAGTTCAGGACTGAGAGGGCCTTCGTTCTTTGCTGCGGCCCGTTTGATATCGGTCGTCGCGCTGGTCATGGGGGCACACCTCAGAAGGGGGATTCCGTACCACTTCAGGCTAGCAGCCGAATGTTAACGCCGTGGGTGATTGGAGTCACACGCACCTGAGATGCTGAATCACCAAGTGGGATTCCAGAAATCGCAGGGAAGGCGGGATCTCAAAGCGAGAAGCTTTGATCAGACGGTTGCCTCTTTGGAGAGTTCTCGAAGTGGCGCTTGAGGCGCAGGATTCTCGACTCGAATCCGTACCAGAGGATGGTTGCGGCGAGCGTGCAAACCGCGAGGCGGAAAACCACGACGGCCAGGTTGCCCGCAACGCCGTAACGATCCATGTGCGCGTCGAACCAACCGAAGTAGACGAAGACCATGATGTGCGTCATGTAAAGGCCGTAGCTGATGCGGCCGTAGTAAGCGAGTGGACCGCGCCGCAGGATTGCATTGACCGGCGTGCGCGCGCCGGTTGAGGTGATGGCTGACAAGACTGTTCCTGCGAATAGCGTTGTGAGTGCAGTGTCAAGGAAAGCGGTGCCACCGGCGATTGTGGCTGCAGCTAGAAATCCGACAGGCATAGCTGCGAGGCCGATCCAGAGCCAGATGCGGCGGCTGATCGGCAGGGTGTACAAGCCGAGTGCGAGAAGACTGCCCATCGCGATTCCATCGATGTGGGTGAGGGTGTGGGTCGGCGTCATCCAGTGGAAATGCGTGCGGCGGAAGAGCGGAGACGCGATCAGCGCGCCGATCAACAGCGTGGCTAGCATCCATGGTGCACGCAGAAAACGAACGACGGGAGCCCAGAGGAAGTAGTACTGCTCTTCGATGGCCAATGACCATGTAGGGCCGATGGCAGGCGGCAATGCGAGATGAAAGAGGTTCTGTATGAACAGAATGTAAGCCCACCAGGGTGCGGTCCTGATTGCATCCCATACCGTAGGGCCGATGAACCATGGTGCGTTGAGATAGCAGACGACCAGCACCAGTACGTAGACGGGCCAGATGCGGAGCGCGCGGCGGCCGTAGAAATTGCGGAAGTAATGCGGCTTGGGGCGCGATTCAAGCAGGATCGAAGTGATCAGGAATCCGGACAAGACGAAGAAGAGGTTGACGCCGGCCCATCCCCATAGGGAAGCGTGATAGAACCAGGTGCCGGTGAAGCGCGGGTGGCAGTGATAGAGAACTACGAAAAGAACGGCAATGCCGCGCAGTCCCTGAAGTTCTGGGATGTAGGACGGCAGCCAGGATGGGCGTTGGATGGGCAAAAGTGCGTGGACCTGAGCGAGTTCTTAATACCGAACGGTTGATAGAGCTGAAGCAGATCCTTCGCTTACCACCCCCCAAGCTGAAGAATACGCTTGGGGCCCCGTGCGCTCAGGATGACACTCTTCACTTCGATGAACCATGATGCGTCCGTTTCGTGGTCAATCGAGCTCTCCACCTATGAGCGGGATTTCTATCCTGCGGCGAGTTGCTTGGCTCTTTCGGTGGCGCGCATCACGGCTTTGATCAGGGTTACGCGGAGGCCGCCTTCTTCCAGTTCCAGAATGCCGTCGACGGTGCAGCCTGCGGGGGTGGTGACTTCGTCTTTGAGCAGGGCCGGGTGGTAGCCGGTTTCGAGGACCATCTTGCCGGCGCCGTAGACTGTTTGCGCGGCGAGCTGGGTTGCGGTGTCGCGAGGCAAGCCAACCTTCACGCCGGCTTCTGCGAGGGCCTCGATGATGATGTAGATGTAGGCCGGGCCGGATGCAGACAGGCCGGTGACGGCGTCCATGTGCTTCTCGTCGACGATGACGGAGCGGCCTACGGTTTCGAAGATGCGCTGCGCGAGGTCCATTTGCTCGGCCTTCACGAAGCGGCCTCGGCAGAGGCCCGCAATGCCTGCTCCGAGAGCCGATGGAGTGTTGGGCATGGCGCGGATGACCGGGATCTCGATGCCGGCAGCGTCTTCAATGGCGCGCGTTTTCACTGAAGCTGCGAACGAGACGATGGTCTTCGAGGTTGTCAGCGCGGGCTTGATTTCAGCGATCAAGTCGGGGACCTGGAAGGGCTTGACTCCGATAAGGATCAGGTCTGCCTGGCGGGCGGCGGCTAGGTTATCAGTGCCGACATCAACGCCCCATTGCGCGGCGCGGGCGACGGCCTTTTCAGCGTGAGCGACAGTGGCGTGGATCAGGTCCGCGGCAAAGAGATTCTGCTTGAGGAAGGCCTGAAGCAGAATTCCGCCCATTTTGCCCGCGCCGAGAACGGCAACGTGCAGGTCGGGTAGCTGCGCGGGAATTGCGGTGGACTCAACGGCTATCTCCGCCATGGGGTTCCTTCGAAATCAGAGTGGTGGTTCAGTTTCAAGGATAACCTGCGGTAGAAGTCCGCCGCCTGGACTTCACCGAAACACAGTTTCACGGCTCTCTAAATGAATCGGTGGTAGCCATCAATCGTTCATAACCGACTTAACCGGTCGCACTTTCACATTCGAATTTCCTGCAAACTTTATGTGGAAAACTGCAAGTTTAGGAGGGGGGTGGGGGTACCCCTTCCGCCTATCGATCGGCCCATGAATATCCCACGTTCCAGATGATTGTGACTTAAACGAAGTAAATTACGTGCAAACCTTCGCCCGGGATTTTGGCGTTTGGAATGTGTTGGTTGGAACTCGAGCATGCGGTGGCCGCTTGACATGCGTGATGCATCCATCCGGAGTGCTCAACGCGAGTAAGAAAAGGTGCCGCAAACATCGGTAGAATTCGTCAGAGCATCGACAGTAAGGGTGGGCATGTCCGCTCCCGAGAAGAAGGCCACGTGCAGGCTGCGGCCTTGGATGTAGGTCGCGAGCCACTGAGTATCATCCGATCCGCAGAGGGTGTTCTTGTGCAGAAATCGCCTCGCTCCTGGTACGTTGAGCCGGTAGAGAAAGCCGCTGCCGGAACCGGGGTCAGCATCGAAGATTGCGCTCCATTCAGCTGGCTGAAGCTTGCGAATCTGGGCGAGTGGAAACGAGATGAAGTTGATGGTCAATTTCGAATCGGTGATGGTGAGGTCGCCCGTAATGTCGTTGGCATTTGAACTGACGGCGCGCCAATAACCCTTGTCCTGCGCAGTGGCTGAGAGAGAGCAGCACAGCAGCAGACCGGCGAGGGCGCCCGAAAGAATTCCTTTACTCATCGTTTGAGAATGACATTCGGCGCAGCTCTGGAGCAAGCGGACGAGCTCAAAGATCCACCCAGTCACTTGAGCCAGGGCTTTCTACTGTTGCCGTTTTCCTCGAAATACCCCGTCAAGGTGTTGCCATTATCCTTGTAGGCATCATGGATCGACGTTGTTTCATCAGGGGCGCAATGGCCGGAGCCACCATGGCGGCATTGGCGGAAGTCGAAGGGGCACAGACAGCGCCTGCCTCAATTGCTATCCATGCTGATTCGACCGGACGACGCGTGCCGGAGAACTATATCGGGCTGAGTTATGAACTTGCGCAGCTCACCGAGCCCACCTTTTTTTCTCAGGAACATACGGACCGTGTCTCTCTGTTTCGATGTTTGAGTCCAAACGGACTACTGCGACTTGGAGGCAATATAAGCGAGTTTTGCTGGTTGCAGATAGAAGCCGCGACGCCACCACCTAAGCTGCATGCGCCATCTGGGGTGGGGTAACTTTAGAGGCCACTGTGTTGCGTGCAGACCAGTGGATTCCGCGACCGGAGCGGCTTCCCATAATCAAGAGCATGGCATCGCTGGAATAGGGCCCAGCAACGGGCGCCCCTGGTGTTCCTAGAGTGAGCGCTACAAAGACGGCGGTATAGCCTCCTTGTGGCCCTCCCGGGTCGGCTTCTGGTTGCTTTATGACTGGAAGCTGATAGCTGATATGCCGCCGTGAGAACTGGTCACAAAGTTGATGAATGCTGGTATTTTCGTCTTACACTGAGCCATTCCCCGGTCTGGGCCTATTGGTCTTTCTCTTGTGGAGGTCCCCATGATGGTTGAGTTGAAGACTGCTTTTGCTATTTCAATCATGGTTATCGGTGCTGCTGGTTCTGCTGTGGGGCAAGCGCTGATGGCCTCGAATTCCTCAGGCGTTGCGACCCACGTTGCGTCATTTGACGTGGCGGATGTGCACCCGAGTCCGCATGTGCTGCGGCCGTTTATGGATGGCGGCGAACTGCATGGCGATCGCTACGTAATTCACCAGGCGACGATGGCCGACTTGATCTCGACGGCCTACGGTGTTGATTCGACCAATGTGCAGGGAGGTCCGAGCTGGCTGGATTGGGATCGCTTTGAGATTGTTGCCAAGGCACCGCCCACAACTTCGAAAGCTGATTTGCGGCTGATGCTGCAAGGAATCTTGAAGACTCGTTTCAACCTGGCGACGCACGAGGGAAGTGCGCCGATGCCGGCTTTTGTGATGAAGGCGCAGGCAGGGAAAGTGAAGATGAAGGAAGCGCAGGCGGCGGAGGGTGAAGGCACATGCGATCCGCAGCCGCCTCCGCCCAATCAGGCAGCGGGCGCGATCCGGCAGATCGTGGTGATCTGCAAGAACGAGACGATGCAGAAGTTCGCCGAAGATATTCACGATATGGCGGGCGGGTACCTGGACAAGCCGGTTGTCGATTCCACTGGCTTGAAAGAGGCTTACGACTTCACCATCATGTGGACGCCGCGAGGATTGCTCGGTGTAGCCGGTGCGGATGGGATTTCGATCTTTGATGCAGTCGATAAACAGCTTGGGTTGAAGCTGGCACTCGAGACTGCGCCTCGCACAGTATTGATCGTCGACAGCGTGGACAAGACCCCTTCGGCGAATCCGCCAGATCTCGATAAAAAATTGCCTGCGCTGCCTCCCGCACAATTTGAAGTGGCAACGATCAAGCCTTCGAAGCCGGATACGCAGCCGATGGGGCGGGTGAACAACGGCGAGGTGGATGTGCACGGGCTGACCGTGAAGCAGATCATTTCGTTTGCGTGGGACCTGAATCCGAACGATAGCGAGGCGATTGTGGGGCCGCCGAAGTGGCTCGACAACGATAAGTTTGACATCCTTGCAAAGGTATCGACAGATGATGGCGGAGACGCGAAGGTGAAGCCGCCGCAACTGGATGCGGACGAGCTGCGACATATGCTGCGAGCGTTGATCGAAGACCGTTTCAAGATGAAAGATCACTTGGAGGACCGACCGGTAACTGCGTACACAATGAAGGCGGTCAGTCCCAAGTTGACCGCGGCCGATCCGACGAAACGCACGCGATGCGATGAGGGGCCGGGACCAAACGGAAAAGATTTGCGCCTTGGAAATGCAATGATCAACCGGCTTATCTACTGCCAGAACGTCACGCTCGAGCAGCTTGGAATTCTGTTGCCGAATCTTGCCTTCGGATACATTTACTATCCGGTTGCCGATGGAACGGGATTAAAGGGATCGTTTGACCTGACACTGGCGTTCAGCTCAGTGGATCGTACGCTGGCGCCTCCGCCGAGTAGCAATAGCCAGCAGACCGGCACGACTCTGGCCGCGGACCCAAGTGGGGCGGTGTCGTTGTTCGATGCGTTCAAGAATCAGTTGGGGTTGAGGCTGGAGAAAGAGAAGCGCCCAATGCCGGTGCTGGTAATCGATCACATCGAAGAGCAGCCTACTGCAAATTGAACGAGCGAAATGGATGGTGAGTAGAATGGATCGGAATTGGCGGCTGTCAACCTGATCTTGAACGAAGCCTTGCAGCGTGCACTTCTACGCGAGAATCAGCCGCTTCTTGGCTCTCTTATCTTTGTACATTGCTTTGTCAGCTCGAGCCACAACGCTCTTCAGCGTTTCATCCGCTGTGGCATCCGTGGCGGCGAAACCCATGCTGAGACTTAGAAAGAAGCGATTTCCGGCATGCAGTGTCTTCGCGGCGGCGGCCGAACGGAGGCGATCGATAGAGATAGACATTTCCTGCGCGTCGAACTGCCCGGCCACCACAAATTCGTCTCCGCCAAGGCGGCCGATGACGTCGGTTTCGCGAAAGGTTGAACTGAGAAGTTTGGCGGTTTCGATGAGGGATACTGAGCCTACACTGTGCCCAAGTTCGTCATTAATGATCTTCAAATTATCCATATCTATGAAAAGCACTCCGAAGGGCAACTTGGCGCGACGAGCGAGGCGAAACGCCTGTTCGGCAAACAGGTTGAATCCTCTGAAGTTGTATAGCCCTGTGAGTTCATCGCGAAGCGTGAGGTCATGTATCTCGTTCTGCATCCCATTCATGAGCCGTACGAGAAAAAGCAGGAAAACGAACGAAATCGCAGTTGCCGCGGACGTAAGGATTGCGGTGGCGTAACGCGCAGGAACCAGTTGGGCATTCATCAGGCGCGCTCGCCCCAGCTCCCGGAGGAACGGCAAAATGAGGAGAATCGGCGTGACGATTCGTGCCACGCGGCCGCCCATGCCGCTTCCCATGAACACTGAGAAGATCCCAAACTCGGCACGACGCAGGATCGAAACCAAAGTCAAGAGCACGAGGCAAATGAGTGTTGGAAACGAAGGAAGGTTTACGTTGGATGAACCTGGAATGTGAGCCATCTCAAACAAGGACTCAGACAGCAAAACAAGCACCAGAAGCGCCAGCAGAGAGGTGCAGACGTCTGCAATACGGCCTGACACATATCTGCGGACGGGCGCAAGCAGGATCACAATCCCCAGCAACGCGAAGGCAAACGCTGAGGCCATTCCCGTCTGCTGCTGCACTACAGATTGAGGGCCGTCAAGGAAGTGATCGAGTTGCGAGAGAGCATGGAATGAGGGTGGCCAGAATCTTGTGCACGCGACCAAGGTGGTCAGCAACGCAAAAGCTGATCCGATGCGGCGTGCATTGAGCGAACGGTTATTTTCAGTGCACAACAGCGCGAGCGTCGCGAAAAGTATTGCAATCGCGGAAGAAATGCGCATGTGCAGCAAGCCCGCGGGCAGCAGATGGTTCATGAAAGCGATGGATCGCGAGAGCAGATTAATGATGACGATTTGGATGGCAAGAACGAGGAATATCTGTTCGATGAAGTAGGCCTTGTGGAGCAAATTCTGGCTCGGCTCATCTACAAAGAACGTTTTGGACTCAATCTGCATGAATCAGAAACACCGCGACCTGGGCGAAGAAGTGAGAGAGAGCTGAAATCCTTGATTTATTGACCTATTTTTATCACTTTAAGGGGCTTTGACGAATGCAACTTCCGTTTGAGCGTGATAGCCCGGATTGTTCCCATTCAGGAGATGTATTTGTACCCGATTTGGACTGTGTGGCGCAGTTTGCCTGCGGATGGGGGGGACAAATCTATCCATGAGATCTGGGACGCGGGAGGCGGGAAGCCTCATCGACCGTGGGGGTCATCGGGAAGAGGTGATCGGTCCTGGTGGTTTTGAGCAACTGCAGGACACGCGGTGTGACGCCCGCGGCGATGAGGTGGATTCCCTTGTTTTGGCAGCGGACAAAATGGCCGATGATCAATCCCAGGCCACAGGAATCCATATAGGGAACTTCAGTGAGGTCGAAGATGTTGACCCTGGGAGTGGCGTGGGGCGGATCGGACTCGAACATGTTGCGCAAGGCGACGGGAGTGAGTGCGGAGTACATGTCGCGAGCAGTGAAAGGGCCAGAGAAACGAAAGATGACTGTCTCGTCGGCAGGGTTATCCTTGCGCTCGATGGTGAAGGTGGAACCTTTCCAGACTTCAGCTTGCATACTGGACATTCAATCTCCCGCGACAAAAAGCGGTGCCGTGTTCTGGGCAGTGAATCGGGTCAGATGCCCGCGCAATGAAGGAGAGCGCCTTCGGCAGAGCTAACCGATACAATCCTCGGATTGTTACTGGTCGAGAGGGAAAAGGCAAGCCCAATCTTGCGACTTGTAAGCACTTTGCGGCAAACGAAGTGATGCCGGTTACATACAAGCCCACCGATTCGCTCGCTAGAATCCTACCTAATTAATCAACTTCTAGAACGCTCCTGCCGATCTTGCGAAATCTTTCCCGCAGAGAGTCAGGGGTGGATCCTGCTGCATTGAAACCAACCCGTGGTTACGCGGGTGGGGAGCAGTCTTGTTGCCTTTGTTTTCCTTGGGTTTCGTGCGCCTACCATTCTGTCCCGTAGATCGGGTCAAGAAGGTCCATTCTCGATTTGATCCTCACTCAGCGACGGTTCCAGCCCCGCGCTTGGTCTTGGCGCGGTATCTTTCCCGGTTAGTGGTTTTGCCGGTTGTCTTGCTCTGTGCTGTCGGTTTCTCGCTGCCTTGTCACGCTGCGGGCACAAGCTACTACATCAATAATTTGCCCGGTTCGAATTGCAGCGACGGCGGTGCGCATACGATGGCGCAGCCATGGTGTACCTTCGACCCAGCCAACCGTCTAAGGTCGTTTTCGGCAGGCGACCAGATCCTTCTGGTGCGGGGAGGCTTTTGGGACCAGGAATTGTCCCTGGCAGGACGCGGGACGTTAATTGAACCGGTCACGCTTGGGGCATATGGAACCGGCCCGAGTCCAAAGATTCTGCGCAACCAGGCGGTGGGTGACATCTGTGTTCTTCTGACGGATCCCAGCTATTGGAAGATAAGTGACCTTGAAGTTGGCCGGGCAAGCGTGGGCATCCTTTTGCACTTCACGCAGCTCTTCAACAATGGAGTCGCGATCAGCAACATTGATGCGCATGACAATAAGGGAATATGGGCGGGTCATTCGACCGAATATCCGGTGTCGCATCATGTTATCGATCCGTTCGCGTCGAGCCTGAATATCAATCTATCGTCGGGAATTCTATTCAATGTCGCTGCCTATGTGACTTATTCGAGTTCGCAGTATGTGCTGAAGGGCGTGACAGTAAGCGACGTGCGTGGAACCAACAACCTGGATAGCGTAGCGTTCGATGCAGAGTCCAACACCATCGACAACCAGGACGGGCACAACGCCTTTCAAGATGTGAAGCTAAACGGCCTGATTCTTACGGGCGATAACGGAGATGCGGCGAAGGCTTATGCAAGGGCAGGATTGGGATGTAGCGATTCGCTGCGACTATTGGGGATGACAAACGTGACGGTGATGAATTCGGTCTTGTTCGATGAGGCAGGATGTCACACCGAGACGGGTACTGCCGCAGTGATCCTCGGTCGCGTGAGTCATGTGACGTTTGTAAACAACATCATTTTCGGCGTACCGGCGTCGGGCAGCCCGGATGAGACTGCGATCGACTTGGAGTGGTCAGAGGATCATGTAAGTCTGCTTGCAAATCTGTTTGCGGAGAACGCAGGTCCGGCGGTGGAGATTCTGAACATTCACGGAGGGGACCATTCGAGCGACCTGGATTTCAGCGGCAATACCTTTGTCCAGAATGCTTGCGCACGTCGGCCCGGCGCTGCCGGAGTGTGGGAGGACAATAAGGGTCGCGGATATGGAACTCCCGTGGGAAAGATTCGCAATAACCTGTACTTTGAACCGCATGGAAAATTCTTTGGTGGACGAAATGTCGGGTCAGTTTCAGATGTGAACAATGTAGGGACAATACAGGCAGCTAGCTTTGCTGCGGAACAATTCTCCGCAACGCAAGGTCAAAACAATTGGCGATACCTGCACGAAACAGCAGATGGATCATGGGCGAATTTGCCTACTTATGCGGCCGGAAACAACAATGGAGCATGGGAAGCGGGTACTGCGCAGTATGTGAGCGCCTTCAATATGGCGCCAGTAACCTGCACCAACCATCACAATTGCGGAGGAGTAGCGCGCGAGTGGATCGCGTCTCGCGCGGGCACCATCCGCATCCGCGGACGCGTGATTAGGAGCGACGGACAAGCTGGATCTGGCGTGAGAGCGGCAGTGAATTTAGTGTCTGGCGGAAATACGACGCTTATCTGGCCATTGCAGGACGGAAAACAACTCATCCCGAGCACAGATCAGATGGGATATGAGACGGACGTAGACGACATACACGTTTTCGCTGGCGATGTGATTCGATTCGAAGTTCATGCGAGCGGTGACAGAATCAACGATGCAGTCAGTTGGACTCCGTCGATTGGATACGTAGGTTCAAGCTCGAAACACACGAACCTTCCGCAAGATGGGCTTTAACGTATTGACTATTGCAGGAGTGCCTGACTCTTCAGGAACTCGCTTAGCGCATCGCTGCTTAATTTATTGATGTCGGCAGGTGGCCACGCGGCGTTCCAGATGAGGTAGCCACCCGGAATGGTCAGCGACTTCTGGCGCGCGCCTATGGCCGTAAGCGCGGTGGTGATCCAGCCGCGGTTCTCAAGGCCGTAGAGAGTCTCGGATGAAGCCTTTGGGTCGCGGATGTCAGCAACGTGTTCCCCCATGTGCGCGATGGCAAGGGCCAGAGCATTACCCTTGAGGCGACTGGAATCAAAAGTGCAGTTATAGAGAACGCCGTCGGGTGAGGCGTGAGAGCCTTTCTGCTCGAGACGCAGAGACGCTTCGTTCATTCCGCTGAATACTACGGTGACACCATTGTCTTCACCTTGTTTGCCAAAGGCAGCCGCGGCGCGCTCAACCTGATCGCCAAGAGGACTGCTGGCGCCGAATACCTTGGCGAATGCGTGGACTGAGGCTGTGGCATCACCCGAGGGAGAGTCGGTGCTAGTTTCGGACTTTGTGATTGCAGCGGATTTGGAATAGTCGATTTCGCGAGCGGTAGCATCGGTGACGGACTGAAGCACGAGACGCACCGGATACGCGTTGAGATTGCCGAAGCCGGTGATGTCGATGATCTTTCCTGCCGCGTCACGGCGCATATCCGGCTTTACAGCATCGATACGGCCGATGAGGGTGGCACCGACTTCAGACTTGGTGCAACCGAGGCACATGTTGTTGCCCTTGTACGGAGCGGCGAGAAGGGAGTCGAATTGCTTGAAGTCCTTGCTTTTGTCGAGCGTGATGGGAGCGCGATCAGCGGGTGCAACGGTGCCTGCGAAATTGGCGGCGGGCTGCAACTGGAGAAGCGCGACCGGGCCGGACTTGGCTTTTGTGCCTTCAGGATAGGCAAGCCAGATGCCGCCGATATGGTACTTGCAGTCTTCTGCTTTGATGATGAATTCATCGAAGCCGGAGGATACTGTGGCCTTGATGCGGACGGTTTTGCCGTTGAAGGATGAAGGATCCTTCAGGACATCGCAGACGGTGGTGTCGACGGCTTGAGCGTGAAGGGAAGTGGCGACGAGGCAAAATAGAGCGATGTGAACGAGGTGCTTCATCAGTGGCTCCCGGATGCATTTGCAGAGCCGGACAAAGAGACCGAGGCTTCTGCTTAGAGTTTGTGTGGACTGACAAGGGTAGCATGATGCGGCTGGAACTGTGCTTTCCCACCCAAGCGGAGCTTGGATGGTGCGCCCAGTTTTGTGCTTAGGCAGAAACCGTGAACTCAGAACTCACTCGACTCTGAGAGCTACTACGGGATTTACGGCCGCGGCACGTCTTGCGGGTAAATAGCTGGCGAGTAGGGCGGCGGCGGTGAGAATGAGGGGCACCGTAAGAAACGTAAGCGGGTCGAGGGGGCTGATGTCAAAAAGAAGCGCCTTCATGGATTGCGTGAGTGCTGCCGCGGCTGCAATGCCGATGGAGACTCCGATGACTGTCAGGGTGAGGGCGGAGCGGACGAACATCCACTTCAGTTCGTTCTTCTGCGCGCCGAGAGCAAGGCGGATGCCGATTTCACGGGTGCGCTGAGCGACGGCGTAAGACAGGACTCCATAGATGCCGATGATGCCCAGCGCGAGCGCCATGGTGCCGGCGATCGCGAGCATCGTGAGTGTGAAGGAGGTGCGCGCCATCGACTTCGAATAGATTTCCTGCATGGTGCTGGGTGTGGCCACAGGAAGATTGTTATTCACAGACCAGACCGCCTGCTGAACATCGCCGATCAGCGATTCTGAACCGGCGCGATTGGTGCGGATGGCAAACGTGACTTCCCGAGGAGCGTCAAGGGTTGGTGTCCGGGTATAAGGGCTTTCGAGCATCGCCGGCCAATAGACGATTGCTGGAGCCTTCTCATCGACGCCGTTGTGGCGCACATCCTGCACAACGCCGATGACCTCGACCCAGGGCATGCTTGAGAACTGACGGACCCGTTTGCCGATTGCGGCAGATGCGGGGCCCCAGTTTTCGCGTGCGAAGTTCTCTGAGACGATTACATATCGATTGAGGTTGTAGATATCGGACCATGTGAAGTCACGTCCGGCAACCATGCGCGTGCCTGCAGTCTGGAAGTATCCCGGCGACACGTAATTGAACATGCGCAGTGGTGGTTCGCCGCCCGGATAGACTTTGCCCTCGGCGCCTATCTCATCCCAGTTAGGTTCGAAACCTTCCATGGGAGCGGCTGCAGCAAATCCAACCGATGTGACGCCGGGGACCGCGGAGATTTTGTCGGCGATCTCGTTCTGCTGATGTGTGACAGTGCGTGGATCGGCAACAAGCAAATCAGGAATATAGATATGCATGAGCTGCAGGTGATCTGGATCGGTAAACCCTGGCTCGACGTTGCGCAATGCGGCAAAAGTGCGGATCATGAGCAGGGCGCTTACCAGAAGAACAAGAGCCATGGCGACTTGGGCGACGACCAGCACACTGCGTGAGCGCTGGCGCACGCGTCCGGCGCTGGCGGTGCGGTTGGCGCCGGAGAGAGCAGCAGCAGCGCGCGTGCGGGCGTACTTGATTGCGGGGATCGATCCAAACAGCAACCCGGAAATCACAGACAGCGCAAGGGTGAATGCGAGCGCGTGGGCATCGAGTGTGACTTCACTGAGGCGTGGCAGATTGACTGGGCCGAAAGCGACTAGAAGACGCAATCCGGCTGACGCGACACCCAGGGCGAACACGCCGCCGATGAGCCCGAGCAGGACGCTTTCGAAAAGAAGCTCTCGAACGATGCGCGCACGACCCGCTCCAAGTGCGGCGCGAATGGAAAGCTCGTGCTGACGCGAATCTGCTCGAACAAGAAGCAGGTTCGCAATGTTTACGCAGGCGATGAGCATCACGAGGCCGACAGTGGCCATGACCACCCAGAGGACATTGGAGATGTTGCCGATGACCTGCTGCTTCAACGACCGGAAATGCGGTGAGACCTTCCAGAGATCGTAATAGTGGGGATTGGTGCCGGGACCATTGGAGAAGGTATCCATCCAGGTAGAAATCAGGCGGCCAATGTCGCCGTTGGCCTGGGCGAGCGAGATGCCGGGTTTGAGACGGCCGATGCCGTTGTATCCGAATCCCGCAAGTTTGAGGTTGCCGCGATCGAACTGCAACGGAGCGAGCATATCGAAGTCGTTGTCGACTACACGAAAGCCGCGCGGCATGACACCGATGATCTCGCAGGTTTTGGCATCAAGCTGAATGCTACGACCGATTACGTTGCGATCTCCGCCGAAACGCCGCTGCCAGTAGCCATAGCTCAACATCACGCGCTTAGCGCCGTGCGGGTCCTGATCGGCTTGCGAGAGCCAGCGGCCGAAGGCGGGATGGATGTCGAGCGTCTGCAACACGCCATCAGTGATCAGCAAGGTATGCACCTGCTCGGGCTGGGCGATGCCCGTGACATTGGCGGTGCTGGGAGCCCACACACCGAGCGATTGAAAAGTTCTGTTGTGCTCGGAGAAAGTGAAATACATCGAAGCAGAGAGACGCAGGCCACTCTCAAAATTCGCCAGCCCCGGAGCTCCCGGAGCGTCGAGCCAGAGCGCGGCAAGCTGGTTCGAATCGGGGTAGGGAAGAGGCTTGAGCAGAACTCCATCAACGACGCTGAAGACGGCGGTGTTGGCCCCGATTCCGATGGCGAGTGTGAGGAGGACGGTGACTGTGAATCCCGGAGACTTGCGGAGGCGGCGCAGGGTGAATTTGAAATCAGCGAGCATAGACTCGAGTGCGCGCCACTGCCACTGTTCGCGGCTGCGCTGCTGGACAAGGGCGACGTTGCCGAATTCGCGACGGGCGGCTTGCTCGGCCTGTTTGCGAGGCATGCCTTCGGACTCGAGTTCGTCGGCGCGCTCCTGGATGTGCTCCTGAACGGAGACGTCGATGTCCTGATAGCGGCGATTGCGACCGAAGAGCCGGGGAAATGGGTTCATCGTGATCTCCTGCTAGTTATGCGTCCAGGTTTTTTATCCTTGCCCTGGCTTTTATCAGCGCGGTGAAAAGGCGAGCACGCGCGTGATGCCGTCGAACATCTTGCCGAAGCTGGAAAGTTCTCTCTCGAGGTGCCGGATGCCCGCATCGGTGAGCCTATAGATGCGTGTGGGACGGCCCTTTGCGGAAATACCCTCGTCGGATTCGAGCAATCCTTCGCGAAGCAAGCGTTGCAGGGCGGGGTAGAGAGAACCCTCTTCGACCTGCAGCAGTTCGTCGGATACCTGCTTGATGTGTTTCACCAAGGCGTATCCGTGCATCGGCTTGTGGCGGAGAGACTGCAGGATCATGATTTCGAGCGCTCCAGGGAAGAGGTCGCGGTCGTCAGGATGTTTCGCCATGGAGAGATGGTAGTGCTTGGATACCTATTTTGTAAATAGTTATGTAGACACAGGTTTGTTTTAGAGGTATTTCTCTGTTCCAAAAAGCCAAGAGTGCACAGCCCCGCTGGGATTGCGGGTGTGTGGTGGGGCCACTCGGAAGTGCGCCGAAAATTCGCTCACTTCCCAGTGGATTTCTGAGTGGCGATCCAGTTTGTGATGCGTTCTTCGAGGACGTCCAGGGGCAGGGCGCCGGAGTCGATGACCTGGTCGTGGAAGGTGCGGATGTCGAACTTGGACCCTAGTTCCTTTTTTGCGCGGTCACGGAGTTCGAGGATTTTGAGCTGGCCGATTTTGTAGGCTAGAGCCTGGCTGGGCCACGCGATGTAGCGATCGACCTCAACCTGAACATCTGTTTCATCAATGGCGGAGTGGTCGTGGAAATAGTCGACCATCTGCTGTCGTGTCCAATGCTTCGAGTGCACCCCTGTATCAACCACAAGGCGAACGGCTCGCAGGATGTCCCCTTCAACGCGGCCATAATCCGAATAGGGGTCCTGGTAGAGCCCGACATCCTTGCCCAGCCGCTCGGCGTAGAGACCCCAGCCCTCAACAAACGCCGTGTATCCCTCAAACTTGCGAAACTCCGGAAAGCCGGTGAGTTCCTGGCCGATGGAGAGTTGCATATGATGGCCAGGCAAGCCTTCGTGATACGCAATGGCTTCGACTTCATCAAGATTGCGGTCGGAGTGATTGTGAGTGTTGATGAATAGACGGCCGGGCCGACTGCCGTCGGGCGTGCCGGATTGATAGTACGCGGTGGCCGCGGTCTTCTCGATGTAGTCAGGAACAGGGACAACCTCGAACGAAGTTTTTGGCAATCTGCCGAACAGTTGCGGCAATCTCGCTTGCATAGGAGTGAGGTATCCCCGATACACAGCTAACAAAGCCTCAGCCGAGGATGGTTTGTTCTTGGGGTTGGCCTTGAGACTGGCGCGAAAGCTTGCCAAATCCTTGAAGCCGAGTTTCTGAGCGATGGTCAGCATCTCGGCTTCATCCTTCTTCACTTCTTCGAGGCCGATCTGATGAATCTGGTCTGCGGTAAATTTGGTTGTCGTCGTGCGGCGAATGAGGAAGTTGTAGTATTTTGCGCCATCGGGAAGCGCAGAGATGCCAGGCTCGGCGCGGCCGGCGGGGATGTAGGCGACTTCGAGGAAGCGGGCAAACCGGTTGTATGCAGGTTGCACTTCCTTGGTGATGGCGGCGAGCATTTCGGTCTTGATTCGGGCCTGTTCCTCGGCAGAGATGGAGGCCGGAAACTTCTTGAGGGGCAGAGCGAGCGGGGAATCTTCCGGCTTCTGAGCCGCGAGTTGCTTCACTTGTTCCAGGGCTTTTTCAAGAAGGAATTTTGGCGGAACGCGTTTGTCGTCGATGCCGATCGACATCTCAGCGGTCACCTGCTCGAAAGCCTCGGGGATTTTATGGAGGCGCGCGATCCAATCGTCGTAGTCTTTTACGGTGGTAAAGCTAAACTCGGCAACCAATTGCGGATAGATGCTGTAAATGCCCCCCATCTGGTTTACCGGCATCTCCCACTCCTTGAATTCCGCTCCTTCCTGGTCGTCCGCAATATCGCGCATCAGGAGTTCACGGCTGGTCTTGTCCTGATCTGAGAGGCCAGTGGGATCGATGGCGGCGAGCTTCATCAGGTATTCCTGTTCGGTCGCAAGCCATTCGTTGATCGCCTTTACGGAGAAGTCCGAGACCTGATCGTTGTAGCGTTTGTCGCCGATCGAGGAGGCAAACTCCGGCTGATTTTTCAAGACGGATTCCCAGTAGTCGTGGAAGAGCGTGTGCAGCGCCTTAGTGCGATCTTCCGGATTTGTGGGCGCATTGACGGCCGGCGAGAGCTGCGCGAAAACACAGCAGGAACAAGCGAGCAACATGGCGAACGCGAACGAGGAGATTCGTTTCAATGGAGTGGACCCCTAGGTGAAGTTACCGGACCGGCATCGGGATGACACGAGTGTAGAGCACCTGGGTCCAAGAGCGTAGAGCAAAGAATTGTGCGGAGATGCGGCTAACGAGAGGGTTGAGCTTCAACCTCGAGAAGGCGATAGAGCGTGGAACGGCTAATGCCGAGCTGGCGGGCGGATTTGAGTTTGTTGCCGTGGTTAAGATCGAGGACCAAGCGGATGTGGTTTTGAATGACGGCGTCGAGGTTGAGAACGGTCGGCGGCTGAAAACGTATGTGAGACAAGGGCACAGCGGCGGCTACGATAGGCAGGTCCTCTGCTCGGATCAAGCCGTTGGCCGATTCAAGGACTGCGGATTCGAGGACGCTGAAAAGTTCGCGCGCGTTGCCGGGCCAGTCGTGTTGAAGAAGACGAGCAGTCGTGCCTGGAGCGAAGCAAAAGCGTGGGATGCGATAACGCTCACTTAAGCGTTCGAGAAACAGGGCGGCTAGGGGTGCGATGTCTTCGCGGCGTTCGCGCAGAGGCGGGATGGAAAAACGAATCGCTGTAAATCGAAACGCAAGGTCAGGGAGGAAGCTGCCGTTGAGGGCCATGTCGCGCAACGAAGTTTCAGACGAGGCCACTAGACCTAGTCTTCCAGCGGGGCAACTTTGCAGCGATTTGAGAACGCGAAGGAGAAGGGCTTGGCCGGGAGCGGCGAGAAGGTCGATTCGATCGAGATATGTGAAGCCGGTGAGGAACTCCGGATCGATATCTCTGAGAAGCCATTCGCGTACGTCGCAACGAAAGAAGTTAGAACGCGCAAACGCGGATTGAGCGTGAAGCACGCGTGCGAGAGTTTCCTTTCCCACTCCGGACTCGCCTTCGATGACGGCCAATTCGAGATGGGGCGCGACGGTAGCAACCTGTTGAACGAGTCTGCATCCCGATGTGCTGATGGCGAGAAATTGAGTTGCACGGGGAGTGGCGCCGGGTCGATCGGCGGCGGGAAATCGAGGTTGCGACTTTACCAGAGTCTGCATCGGCATATGCGCAGGCTGACCTTGCGTCCCTGAATTCTATGCACGGGCTCGCACTGGATTTATCGGCGAAGTGAAGGCTGAACGTGAGCGGAAAAAACGTGAGAGGAAGAGGCAGATTGGGTCTCGGAAAGAATGTAGATACAAGCAAATTGACCTCTAGCCGAAACTCTGTCAATTGTTGCGGTTACGGCTGCCAAGGATGAGTTCCTTGTGGACAGGTTCGAATGGCGGTGTCGCATGAAGAGTTTTTCCCACCTGATCTCTTACCAAGACGACTTACTGTGCCGTACAAATACAGCAATATCCTAGAGTTACTAACGATACGGTTACTATAGTCTTAGCCTTTCCACATCAGGGTCATTAGCGGGATGGTTTATTTAAGCATATTACTATCAATAGCTTAGAGATATTTCACAGAAAACGCAAAATGGCGCGAAACGTCCTTTTTTTGGATGAATTCCCAAAAAGGAGATCGTTTATTACCTAAGTGCCATTGGATGTGTGTTTTGCTCCTCCATAATCCCCAAAGGTTACGAGATGCCGGCATCGTCCCCAACGGTTACGAAATGCCAGCATCATTCGGGCCTTCGCGAACAGCGAAAGAACTGCTGGTTAACACCTACATTCGGAGGAATGATGAAAATTGGAAAGATCCTTTGGGCTGTGATGGTCGCTTTCGCGATGACACTCTCGGCCTCGATAGCATCTGCGCAGTTGAACTCAGGTGCGCAGACGATTGCCTTGAACGCCAACTTGGCTGAATCGCTGACCCTTACTCTTTCGGCGACCACGGTGAACTTTACGTTAAGCGCCGGTAGCGCCAACAACGCCGGTTCTGCCGGTGTCACGGCCACGACGGCGTGGACGCTTGCTCCGGGTCGGACTGCAGTGGGCGTTTATGCCTATTTCACCAGTGCAACAGCGGCCTTGACCGACGGCGCGGGAGACAACATTCCGTCTTCTGCCTTCTATATCGCGGACAATGCGGGTGCTTCCACCGCACTGACCAACACGGTTGCTTTCGGTGCCGCAAATGCCGGTCTCAAGTTGGCGAATGTGGCGATCACGGGCGCGAATCGGTCATCGAGCCGCACTGACGCCATGACTTTCAACATCAACCTTACTGGCGGCACCCTGCCTCAGCTCAGCTACACCGGAACGCTGAACATCCAGGCACAGGCCACTCCGTAAACTTCGCAGAATTGCATTCGGCAAAGGCGGGAAACCGCGAAATCGTGGTGGGCCCGCCTCCAGCCTTTATCTCGAATCGGTACTAAGAAGGAAACGCTCAATGCGGATACAGACGAAACTCGGAACGATGGCAACGGTGCTTCTGGCGGCTGCGATGTTTGCAGCACCCGTCAGCGCACAGGTGCGGAATTCGGGAGCTAGTCCCATCGCGTTGAATGCAGTCCTTTCTGACTCCATTACGCTCACGTTATCTGGCAATGCGGTGAACTTTACTCTGGTCGGTGGCAGCGCCAGCAATCCGGGAAGCACGGGCATCACGGCTACCACCACATGGGTACTCAGGCCGAGCGTGAACAGCCTGAAACTCTACGCGTTTTTCAGTTCATCCACCGCAGCGCTCAGCGATGGCGCCGGGCACTATATTCCCTCGGCCGATTTTCAGATCTCCGACAATGGGGGCGCATTTGCCGCCCTTACGAACAGTGTGGTCTTTGGCGGAGCCAACGCCGGACTACAGGTATCGTCGGTGCCGATCAGGGGATATAACAAGACGGGCACCAACAGCGACGTAATGACTTTCAACATCAATCTGGCGCCTCTACCGACTCTGCCGGCCGGCGTATACACAGGGACCCTGACCATCCAGGCTCAGGCGTTCTGACTCCTCGAGGCAAGAATATGTACGGAAGCTCGATTGGCCATTCATTTCGCCTTTTGACCAGTGGAATATTTGCCCTTGTGCTCAGCGCGAGCGCCGTGGGGCAAACTGTGCGTCCCGTGATCAGCGAGCTCGGCAATCCAGCGAAGGGCCGCGTGGAGTATGTAAACGACGGTCTCACGCCGCTGAATGTTGTACTCGAGGCGAAGAGTTTCACCGTTTCGGAAAACGGTGAGCTCAGCTACCGGCCTCTGGACCCGGCAATTCATTTGAAGCTCTCCGCCACCAGTTTTCGGATTCAGCCGCAGCAGACCTACTACGTGTTCTACGAAGCAAGCGCCCCACCCAGTCCAACGTGGTTTGTGATCTATGCATCATTCACGGGGTTCGCGTTCCGCACCGCGCAAGGAATGAATGTGCGGCTGCAGTTACCTCACACCGTCTATCTGCTGCCGAAGCAACGGGCAGAGAAGGCCGATGTCCGCGTGGTGCGGGCGGAACTCGATGCGCATGACAACAAGGTCCTTCTAGAGGTCGAGAACACAGGCGACAACTTCGGGCGGGTGATGCAAACCCAGTTGATGAGCGGGAAGAAGAAGCTGGAAGCTCCAGGTTTCCCAATCTTCCCGCACAGCAGGCGTGTTCTCGAGGTACCACTCGACGCAAAGTCTGAAGGGGATATTGTTCCGACGGAAGTAAGTTTTCAATTCGATAACTTCAAGATCGAAGGGAAGCTGCAGGTTAAAACGAATAGCAATCTTGAACTTGCTTCAGGATTGCCCTCAGTGACAGAAGGCACTGGGGAAAAGCCCTAGGTATTGCGATGCGTCTGCAAATCGAATGCGCGCTCCTCGTGCTGACGATGCTGCTGGCCGGAAGAGCGAACTCCCAGGTATTTCGCGTGCAGGGCGGAACATCGACGATGCTCAATGCGCAGGGCGGATCGGTCGAGTTCAAGGCCCCTAAATATGATGGGAGCGTAAATTTGGGCTACTTCGAAGGGCATCTGCGCTTCGGAGCCGAGAACCGTTATCAGTTTCAAAGTTTTACTTTGCTGACCGGCGATGAGACAGTCCCGTTTATTCTCCCTACCGACGTGTTCGACGCCAGCCACTACTTTTCCGTACGCGGTATCGGTGTCACCCATAAGGACAGCATCGTAAAGTATTACGCTTTTGGTGGAACGACATCGACGTGGCTAGGCACAGGCCTGTTCAACGCGGCCACCAGCGACGATCCTGTCGGCATGTTGTTCTACGAAAGGAAGATCAATGATCATTTCAAATTCTTTTCACGGAATATCGTTTCGCGGCAACAGACCTTTCTGCAGGGACTGGAATATCAGCCGAACCGATCTGTAAAGGCTTCGCTCACCGCCGGCATGGGCTCCAATCAGAGGTATTTCGCCGCCAGCTTGGATGCGGAGACGCAGAAGCTTATTTTCAGGACGAGCTATGTGCTGACCGGTAACTCGTTCCAGCGAATCTCACTGGCCAGCCCGTTAAGTTCCGAGGTTAATAAAGGGAATGTGCAGATGCTGTACAAGCCGCTGGAATTCGTGGCACTCACCGCCGGGCACCAGAACCTTCTGGAGCCGATAACGCTAGGCGGAGCGATGCAACAAGCCTCTGTAAACCAGCTCTCTGCCGACTTCCACGCGGAGAAGTTCTATTTCGGGAGCGGGTTGTTTTCTTCAAGTAGCTCCGGACTAAGCACACAGGGAACGAATCTGTACGTGGGGCGCCGCTTCGGTCGACTGCTTGAGGTCAACGAAAACTGGTTTCAGAGCAAGTCGCAAGGTCAACCCAGCAGCAGGATTCTTTCCGGAACAATTCGAGAGAATTTTTCTTCACGCATGAGTTTGCTGCAGCTGATTTCACGCACGAACGGGCAGACCACTTTTGCCTTTGGCGGGGACCTGACGAGCAACCGCCTGATGCTGCAAGCCGATTATCAGAACATATACCTGCCATTTCGTCCCGATCATCCGTTTCAACAAGCATTGGCACTGAACGCCTCGGTGCGGGTCGTCGGGCCGATGCAGATTACAGCTGCCTCAAATGTGGATCCGACCGGACATCTGCGTTATACGTTCGGGATGAGTACGTATGTATATCGCATGAGTGGTATGACGTCCGCGCATTCCGAATCTTTCTCGATTGCAAAGTTCCTGGTACAAGGCCTCGTAAAAGATGACCATGGCAATCCTGTTGAGGGTGCGGCGCTGCACATTGGCAAGGAAGTGGTCTACAGCGACAGCACTGGCGCCTTCCTGGTGCGCATGGGAAAGCACGGGCCATTTCCGCTGAGCGTTGTGCCAGACGAGTTCATCATCAACGGTGTGTTCGAGACCGTTTCAGCTCCCACCAGTGTGCGAGCTGAAACGGAAGATGCCGCCGCCAACCAGGAGATCGTGATCCGCCGCGTTCCGCCGCAACCGATGAAAACCATGGCAACTAAACAGAAATAAAAGGCGGATGCGCGAGGCCTTCAGCCAGGCGTTCTTCGCGCGTACGAAAACTCACTGGTTGATCCGGAACCACATCTGACCGTTCTAAACTGCTCAAGACGGTTGAAGCCACGCAAGAAAGGCGTCCAACTTTGCTATGAACGACCAGCAATTCTCCGATAAGACGATAAAGCCGACAGACAGATCCGGCTTCAGGCAACATGTAGCAACATGTGACATAGGGTTCAAGCCGGGAGCCAGCTTGGAATCGCCGAATTCAACCGCTCCGGCAATATCCCAGATCGCAAATACGGAATCGTGCGAAAGCAGAATCCCTTACAATCAGTCGTCAATTCTGGTCGTGGATGATGAATCGCCCATCCGATTACTCATCGGGTCTACTCTCGAACGCTGGGGATACCAAGTGCACCTGGCCTCGAGTGGTAACCAGGCGAAGGAAATGATTGATCGCGATACCTTCGACCTGGTTCTCACTGACGTGATGATGCAAGATGGTGATGGCCTCACCCTGCTTGATTGGGTCCGTACAAAACAACCTGGACTTCCAGTGGTGATGGTTTCGTCGGCATCCGACATTGGCATGGCCATTGATTCCATGCATCGAGGGGCCTGCGACTACCTTTTAAAGCCCTTTGATCACAGGAAGCTGTTCGAGACAATCCGACGTGCCCTCGATCAGCGTCTCGGAATGCTTAAAGCGCGCGAGTATCAGCTTAAGCTGAAGCAGGAACTCCGCATACGTACAGATATGCTTCGTTGGGCTGTAGAAGATCTGCAGCGTACTCACGACCTGATGTTGTTGACGCTAAGCGACGCACTTGATTTGAGAGACTCAGAAACAGAAGGACACTCCAAACGGGTGACGGCATACAGCATCGCTCTGGCCCGCGCCTTGAAGATCTCTCCTCTGGAGATCAAAGTGCTTGCTCAGGGTGCTTTGTTGCACGATGTCGGGAAGATTGCGGTTCCCGACGCCATCCTGCGAAAGCCTGGCAGGTTAAGCATCGAGGAGCAGGATATTATGCGCACGCATTGCGTGCGTGGGCACGAAATGTTGCGTAAGATACCCTTCCTGGCTGATGCGTCGGAAATTGTCCTGGCTCACCACGAGCGTTTTGACGGGACTGGATACCCGCACGGCTTGCGTGGAAGCAAAATCCCGCTTGGGGCGCGCATCTTTGCTGTGGCCGACAGCCTGGATGCGATTACCAGCGACCGTCCTTATCATAAGGCGCGGACGTTCGCCGCAGCACGCGAGGAGATTCAGACCGGTGCTGGTGCGCAGTTTGATCCCGAGGTGGTGGTGGCATTCACGAAGATTGCGTGCGATGTATGGCCCCAGCTTCGCGCAGAGACCATATGCGAAGAAAGAGATCACACTGTACTTCGAGAAATATTGTCGAATCTGCCGGACTTATCCGGACTACAGGATCTAATCGCAATGAGCTTTTCAGATGCGCAAGAACCCGCGATCCACTGAGAGTGGCATCTGACTGGAAGCGCCGGCTAGGTGCGGAATCGCTTCGACGGCTCGTCGGAGTAGATCTGGCCATCGCGAATGTGCACGACACGGTGCGCGTATTCGGCAATGTCAGGCTCATGGGTGACGAGAACAATCGTGTTGCCCTTGGCCTGAAGGGTGTCAAAGAGAGCCATGATCTCGATGCCGGTCTTCGAATCGAGGTTACCGGTAGGCTCGTCAGCAAGGATGATAGATGGGCTGTTTACGAGCGCCCTTGCTACCGCGACACGCTGGCGCTGTCCGCCGGAGAGTTCGTTCGGCTTGTGGTTCATGCGTGACTCGAGGCCGACGCTGATGAGCGACTGCTTGGCGCGCTCGATGCGTTCCGCGGCGGGCGTGCCGTTGTAGATCAGCGGCAGTTCGACGTTGTGTAGCGAACTGGCACGCGAGAGTAGATTGAATGTCTGAAAGACGAATCCAATTTCCTTGTTGCGAATGCGTGCAAGCTCATCGTCATCCAGCTCGCTGACCAACTGGCCGTTGAGCCAGTACTTTCCCTTAGAGGGCGTGTCGAGACAGCCGATGAGATTCATCAGCGTTGACTTGCCGGAGCCGGACGGCCCCATGATCGCAACGTACTCGTTGTGCTTGATGCGCAGGTTAACGCCGCGCAGGGCATGCACCTGCTGTTCGGAGCCCATGTCGTAGGTGCGCCACAGGTCTTCGACAACGATCATGTCGCCGTTCGGTCCAGCGGATTGCTGCATTTCAACCTCGGAGATGACGCTGTTCAGAGCCATGTGAACATTATCCTTTGCTGCCTTTGCGTCCAAGCACTTTGCTAAGAGTCTTTGTACTCGATCCGTTGGACTTCTCGCCGCGTCAAGCCTTTGAGTCTGTTGTGGGAACAGGTGCTGTATCTTTCTTCAAGAGCGCGCCATTTTTGAGAGTGCGCAAGGTCTTGTAGGGGCCAATCACAATCTCCTGACCGTCCTGAAGTCCGCTGAGAACCTCGATATCCGTGGCGCCGGTAATGCCGGTAGTGACGGGAACGAACTTGGCGCGCTGCTTTCCGTGAGCGTCTTTCTCGAGAACGTAGACACCCTGCACCGGCGCGACCTTCGGCGCGGAAGTCGTGGACGCAGCTTCAACGCTTCCGCTATTTGCCGGCGGAGGAGGCGTGTACATCGTGAGCGCCTGAATGGGCAGCGACAGCACGTTTGATTTCTGGGCGGTGGTCACCTTGGCGGTAGTGGAGAGGCCAGGGCGCAGCTCATCGGTCGGCGTGTCAAGGGTGACGACGACCTTGAAGTCCTTGGCTTCTTCAGTTCCTGTAGTGGATTGCGAGGTGGCTACACCTGTAGAGCGGAGCAATGCCTGGTCGCCTACCAGCGTTACATGTCCCTTGAAGCTCTTTCCGGGAATGGCGTCGACGCTGACTTCAGCGGGTTGGCCGATCTTGATGTTGACGATGTCGGTTTCATCTACCTTGACCTCGGCAGTGACTACGCTCATGTCGGCGATAGTCATCAGCGTTGATCCCTCGGCATTCTGAATCCCGACAACCACCGTTTCTCCTTCGCGAACAGGGAGGTTCGTAACAATGCCATCGAACGGAGCGATGGAAACGGTTTTGCTCAAGGCATCTTCATTGAAGCGGAGCTGAGCCACCTGCTGATCAAGATGCCCGCGCGCCGAAGCTGTCTGGGCCTTGGCCTGGTTCAATTGGGCCTCGGCTTGCGATACCGATGCTACATCGGTGTCATAAGCGGCTTTCTTGGCGTCGTAATCCTGCTTGGCCATGATGCCTGCCTTGAGAAGGCTTTGTGCGCGATCCCAATCGAGCTGTTTTTGCTCGAGGTCGGCCTTGGCGTGGGCAACGTTGGCTTCAGCCGTCTTTTCGGCAGCGATGTACGAAGAAATATCGGTCTTAGCGGCAGAGATGGTCGCTTTTTGGGACTGGACGTTGGCCTCGGGCTGCACATTCTCGACGGTGGCGATCACCTGACCCCTCTTAACGTGGTCCCCTTCTTTCACGTAGAGGTGCGTAATGCGGCCGAACGAAGTAGCGCCCACGTTGACATAGGTCTTCGGCTTGATCTGGCCGGTGCCGCTGACGACCGTAGCAAGGTCCTGCTTGTGAATCTTAGCGGTGAGGACCTTGGTGTAACCTGACTGCTGCTTAACAACGAAGACGGCAACAAGAATGATGGCCACAATAACGGCAGAAACGATCAAAAGAATCTTTTTCATGGACGCTGCTCTACTCCCGGATGCTCCGAAGTAATTCTACGCAAAACCCGCTCACTCGGTTCCCAACTAGCCCCGAATTGACAAAATTCGGGATTCTTAACCTTGCGGTTTCATGGGCGTGGGCGGAATGGACTTGTCCCGGAAGATCCCTGAGGGCATCAGGCCAAAATCGCGCACGGCTGCAGAGCTGATTAGAAGAAAGTGCGGGTCTACCTGATTGACGCAAAGGGAGTGGGATTTGTCGCAAAATTACATGTATTTTCCGCCAAAAAGAAGGGGTTTTGAGGTGACCGATTGGTTACCTGTTCGTCCAAAGTGCAGCGACTGTGCCATCATGCCTTGCTCCGTACCTTTTGGGCCCGTAGAATAAGGCACTGTAGGGAGTTCTCCGACGCAATGAATTTTAATGGCCGTTCGATCCTATTTGTCGCACTCGGCTGCGGCCTCATCTTTGTTCCTGCTCGCAATACCCACGCACAACAGGCACCAGACCCTTCGTTGCAGACTCGGCCTGCTTCTGGCCAGGATCAGGAACCCGATCCTCTGAAGCGTCAGCGGTCCGACGAAGAGAAATTCAAGGCGCAAAAAGAAGTCCGACAGGAAATCACGATCGCTTACAAATCCTGGCTCGATCAGGATGTTGCTTACATCATTACGGATGAAGAGCGGAAGGCTTTCAAGAATCTTGCCAATGACGAGGAGCGCGAGGCGTTCATCGAGCAGTTCTGGCTGCGGCGCAACCCCAATCCCGACTCTCCCGACAATGAATTCCGCGAAGAGCATTATCGGCGTATCCAGTATGCCAATGACCATTACGCAGCCGGAAAGCCGGGTTGGAAGACGGATCGCGGCCATATGTACATCGCCTTCGGCCCACCGGATTCAATTGAATCTCATCCTTCCGGCGGATCTTATCAGCGTCCCCAGGAAGAAGGCGGCGGCGAAACCTCAACATTCCCCTTTGAAACCTGGCACTATCGCTATATCGAAGGTGTCGGCGACAACATTGATATGGAGTTTGTGGATACCTGCCAGTGCGGGGATTATCACTTCACCATCGACCGGAGCGAGAAGGACGCCCTGGCTAAGACGCCGGGAGCGGGCTTGACGCAGTGGGAAGAGATGGGGATGTCGAAGAAGGCCGATAGGTTCAAAGGCGGCTTTGAAAACCTTGGCGCCGGGCCGCTTGGAAGCCAGAACCAGTCGAAAGAGTTTGATCGCATCGAGTTGGCTGCAAAGCTGTTCGCCCCTCCGCCGATCAAATTCAAGGATCTGGAGAGCGCGATGAGCGAGCACAAGCTGCTCACCGGACCGATATTCCCGTTTGATGTGCGCACGGATTTTGTGAAGGTGACTTCAAGCACGGTGCTGGTGCCGGTCACGATCCAGATCCGAAATCGCGATATCACGTTTGTGACCAAGGACGGTGTTGCGAAGGGCGTGGTCAACGTTCTGGGTAAAGTGACTACGTTGACTCATAAGACGGTGCAGACCTTCGAGGACACAGTCGAGGTGGAGCAGCCCGCGGAACTTCTCGAGAAGTCACTGGACCGCAAGTCTATCTATTGGAAGGCCGTACCTCTGCTTCCGGGCCTCTATCGGTTGGATATCGCGATCAAGGACGTGAATAACGCGGATCACATTGGTATTTACGGAAAGAGTCTGGATGTGCCTGCCTATCATGACGAAAAGCTTGGCACTTCGTCCCTTATTCTGGCGGACCAGATTTATCCCGTCAGTTCGCACGACATCGGCCAGGGCAGTTGCGTTATTGGCAACATCCACGTTTGTCCGCGGGTTACCCAGAATCCGGCTACCCCGGTAAGTTTTAAACGCAGCCAGGACTTGAACTTCTGGATGCAGGTGTACAACCTGGGTATTAATGACCAGACCAAAAGCAACGAGGCGAAGGTAACGTACCAGATCATTGATTCGGCAACGAACACGGTTGTCTTTGAGAAAGAGCAAGATTCCAAAGACTTTGGCGAACATAGCGACCAGCTCACGGTGGAAAAAACAATCAAAGTGGCTGGTCTGCAACCGGGCAAATATAAGGTGACGATCAAAATAAATGACGAAATCTCAAAACAAGAGATTGCGCAATCGGCACCTTTTGTCGTGGAATAGTACGAGGGTTCCGCAAATTGGGTTAACCGGCACGAGATCGGGAAACCTGCGGGCAATTAATTCCCAAGACTTGAGCCAGGACGCCGCCGGGTCACCAATTCGAGTGATGATGCGCAGGCTCCAACTCGTATCCATGATCGCGCTGTTTGTCGTGGCGTCGTCGCCACTGCTCGCTGCGTCAGGCGGTTCAGTCTCCGGAGTTATTCGCGACTCCAACGGCGTCCCCCAAATGGGCGCTGTTGTGCAGTTGCTGAGGCCGGATATGAGCGTTCTCGCCTCGGCCTACACCAGCAGCAAGGGCACTTACACTTTCGCAGACATTCTCCCGGGCAAATACGCAATAAAAGCCATGGGCGCTTTGTTCCTTCCATCGCTCAGGGAGAACGTACGGGTTCGCGCTAACACCGTGGTAAACCTGACACTGAATACGCTCTACGAGGTAATGCAGTGGCTGCCCGCTGAATCCCGTGCGGCGAATGCGCCTGGAGATGACTGGGAATGGACGCTGCGCTCAGCGGCGAACCGACCTTTGCTGCGCTGGCTCGAGGATGGACCGCTCGTCGTGGTATCGGATAGACCGGGTGCGCGTCCCAAGCTGAAAGCGCGGCTTATGGCGTCGGGACAGGAAGGGACCTTCGGCGAGAGCGGTGAGCGCTTTACCGCCAGTGTGGAAGATACACCTTCAGACAGCCGGGAACTGCTGGCGCGCGTGGATTTTGCACCTGATACCGACGCCGGAATGGAATCGATGCTTGGCTTCCGTCAAGACCTGGGGTTTGCGGGCGCAGTCGAGTCGATGGCTGCGATATCGATTCACCCTGTGGTTGAAGGATCGGGCGGCGAGGGCCTCGACGAAGCGGCAATGCGTGGTTCCGAAAAGATAAATCTCGGAGACGAATTCGAGATCGATGCCGGAGCGCAACAGGTGATGGCGCGGTTCAGTCAGAATTCGCCGAACACGATTCTGGAAACGCTACCTTTTGCCACAATCGCTTGGCACGGCGGAAATTCGACTGTAAGTTATCGGATGGCGACTGCTCCTTCCGTTCCAAATCAGGATGAATCGCGAGCGGGATTCTACCTGCCGCGGGTATCCATGCACGACGGGCAACTTGCCTTGGAGCACGGCTTCCACCAGGAGATCGGCTGGGAGCGGCGAACCGATGCTTCAGGTGTGTCCTTCCTTGTTTTCTCAGACAATACTGAGAACCCGGTGATTCAGGCGAGCGGGCGATTTGGGAACAACTACGGCGTCCTCAGTGATCCTATGAGCGGATTGATGCGCGCCGCGGGACAGAGTTTTTCGAGCGCCGGTGTGATGGCGGCCGTGGAACATCGTGTAGCAGGCGGCAATCGCATTCGCGTCAGTTATGCCAACGGCGATGCCCTGGTGATGCCGGCGTCGGTACATCCAACTGCCCTGAGCCAGGTGTTTAGTGCAGCAAAGCCGCATCACGCGCAGATGTATGCCATTTCGCTCTCCGGAAAGCTCGACGGAACCGGAACGCGCTGGCGCGCAAGTTATCGTTGGCAGCCGGCGGATACGGTCACTTCCATCGCGCAATATTCTGTCGGCGCGATCGAGCCATATCTTAATCTGCATTTACGCCAATCAATCGGTGCGCACCACGACGGTTTGAATGTTGAAGCGCTACTCGATGTGAACAATATGCTCGCGCAGGGATACCGGCCTTATTTAGTAAATGGCAGCATGCTGGTGTTTGCGCAGGATCAGCGCAGCATCGGCGCAGGCGTTGCGTTTACCTTCTAAAGCGATTCAAGCCCAAATCGAAAACTCATGGCATTCTCGCGAGGCAAGTGTGCAATGCGAAAGCTTGCATGGCTGGCGATTGAGGATTCAAGCGATCCGGCAGTGAGCTTTGGTGACCGGCTCTCGCTGTGTTATATTTTTGAAGGATCAGTTGAGGATTTTTCGCCTGATCTGCGCTTACCTGCACCCTGCAGCATGGCGCGCTTCACTTCTGGACGCGTAGCTCAACTGGCAGAGCATTCGGCTCTTAACCGACAGGTTGTAGGTTCGATTCCTACCGCGTCCACCAATTAAATCAATCAGTTCGGGCGAGCGGCTTCCCCATCCTTCTCCGATACCGGGGAAAATACCAAGGACGCTGCGTCAATTTTGCCCTTGCTGATGCTCTCGACTGCATCTCTCAAATCGTTCAGCGCGAAGTGACCATAACGCTTCGCCATGAGCACCATCGTGGATCCGCTCCACCCTACGATCTTCGCGACCTTGGCAATAGGGATTCCGGCATTCAGCATCCGCGAAACCGCCGTGTGCCGCAGATCGTGAAAGCGGCAAGCAAGGGGCACAACCGCTTCTTTCAGATCCGTCTCGCCGTTCGCGTCCGACTCTTCCGTTCCACCTTTCAGAATCCGCGCTGCCCGCAACCGGGCCGCTTCCCATGCTTCCTTGATGCTGCCGATGGGCTTCGACGGGTCAACGTGGTATGCCTTGGGCGAAAGCGAAAAGCCATCTCCCGCACCGCCGTATCTCTCAGATGGGAACACGTAATGCTCCGGTTTGCGCTCCGGGAAGTTTGTCGCCCAAAAACTCAGAGCGGCCAACGCCCTTTGACTGAGGGGAACAATGCGTCCGGTGCCCGATGCCGTCTTGTCTTTGCCCCATTTCAGGCAGCGATTCTCAAAGTCCACGTTGCCCCATTGCAGCGTCCGAATCGTGCCATACCGCGCGCCGGTTTCAATCGCCAGGGTGACGAATGGAACCAAAGAGCGAGAGCGGGATTGGCTGCAAGCCTGTAGCAGCGCCGCTTCCTCTTCCGTGCTGATGGCCCGCCCAATATCATCCCGCGTGGGCAGCATCTTCACTTCCGGCTGCAACCGCGCCCACTGACCAGAGCGTTTCAGAATCGCCCGCAGTGTTCCCACTTCCAGATTGACAGTCTTGGGCGAAGCCTCTTCGTCGAGCCGCTTTCGCTGGTAGCGGGCGATCTCCCGCGCCTCAATATCGCAAATCAGCTTGCGGCCTAACTCCGGGAGCAGATGGGCAAGGTTCGCCTGTTCGATCTTCACCGAGCGCGGCGCAAGCGTTGCCTTCTTCATGTCCAGCCATTCATCCGCCGCAACCGAGAGCAGAAGGGGGTGCCGCTGCTTCCTGATGCCCGCGGCGCCCTCTTCCAGCTCCCGGCGGCGCTTATCCTCAATCTTCAACGCGAGTGTCTTGGAGCGCGTTCCCGTGCTCTCCCGGATGCGCTGCGCGTGGAAGAGAAAATCCATCGTCCAAACCTTGCTGCCCTTGTAGCGAAAAACGGCCATAGCTACTCCCCCTCCCATCGTTAGCGTTGTTTGCGTTTTTGAGATTTCATCACTCGGCTACTCGGTTCTGCGTTCGCTGCTCGCTCTCGGCTATTTCTCACAGCAACAAGGTGCGCGCAATCGGAATCGCAATAGATCTTGTGCCGCGCTTCGATTCGAAACGGCGCGCTTTTGCAGTCGTGCCGTGCGCAGACTCGGAACTTTGCTCCCCGCAAAGCATCCACTTGAATCGTTGCGATGATCGCCGTAAGGGAGTCTGTCAAGACCACCTTCGCAATAGGAACGTCACCCTGCCAATCGAAGAGAATTCGCATGGGGCCGGCGAGCCTTGAGACCTTCTGCAGCGCGAACTGCCGGGCGAGCGATTTCCAGTCTTTCGCAGGGTGCACAAGCGCCTCTCTCAAAAGCTGCTGCCATTCTGCGAAATCGCTTTGAGTGATGTAGCCAACGCCGGACCACTTTCCGGCCATATAGAAGAAAGCCTGCCAATCTTCAATGCTCCAGCCGAGAAAATCATCCCTCAACCGCCACGAATCAAAAAGGTCACACTTGCTTTCCTTCTCCACGAATCGATATCGGAGCGAAGTCGAGCCAGGGTCCTCAAAGAACTCGCGTTTGGAAACCGGACCGAGGTCCGCCCGCTTCCATGCAAGAGGGATTAGGCTGATCGGCAACGAGATATTCTGTGACATAACTTGTGACTTGTGCATGTCTCTTGATTGCTATAGTGTCACATGCAATGGAAGCAGTCAAGCGATATGTGGAGGCAAAATGAGCAAGCTATTGAGCGTAGCAGAATTCGCAGAAGCGATCGGACTCTCGCCCAAAACGATCCGCCAGTGGGTCTGGATGCGGCGCGTGGCTTATGTCCGAGTGGGCCGCGCGATCCGCTTCCGGCAGGAGACGGTTGAAGAAATCCTGAGGCGCGGTGAAGTTCCTGTGCTGGACCGGCGGTGATTGCCGCCGCGAAAGGTGGAGCTCTTGAATACCACGCTCGTCCAGCAGTTACAACGCCGGGCGACGGCCCTCCGGGGCATGTAGGCAATCAGGCAATCAGAAATGGAAAGGCCCACGCTGTAACGTGGGCCGGAAAGGTACATCTTGTCTACCAGGAGTGTAGCAGAAGATTTCAGCGATATCCCTGTTGAACCGAGCAAGCTGGACGCTGGCACAGATCTCGATGCAATCGGCAAGACGGAGAGCTTCATTCGGCGCTTCTGCATTCTGCCGGGCGCGGCCTATCTGCCGCTTGCGTTGTGGACTGCCGCAACTCACGTCCCGGATGCGTTCGGCGCGTTCCCATATATCACTCTCACGTCCCCGGTGAAGAGATGCGGCAAGACACGTGTGCTGGAAATTCTGGAACTGCTTTGCGCAAAGCCGCAACGAATCACATCCGCCAGTCCAGCTTCGATCTTCCGCTTGATGAAGGACTCTCCAACGCTGCTCCTGGATGAAGTTGAGGCACTGCGAAGCAGCAAGCCATCCGAAAGCGCGCAAGCAATCCTCGCCATACTGAATGCAGGACACCGGCAGGGCGCGACTGTGACCCGATGCGTACCACCAGATTGGAGCGTGGAGCACTTCCCTGTTTACGGACCCAAGGCATTTGCGGCCATCGGCAGACTGCCCGACACCCTCGCGGATCGTTGCATCTGCATTCCCATGCAGCGAAAAGCCGCATCGCAGAGGGTCGCACGGTTACTATTCGCAAGGACACCCGCCGAAGCGGAGCCGCTTCGAAACACCATTGCAGCCTGGGCGGAAGCACAACGGGATACCGTCCGCGAGTTTTACGAGTGCATGAGTGACCTTGGATTTCTTGAGGACCGGGAAGCGGATCTATGGATGCCGCTTTTCGCCGTGTGTACCGTGGCCGCGCCGGATCGAGTAGATGAACTGGAGAGGTGCGCCCGGTCGCTCTGCGGGGCCAAGGCCATCGATGATGCGGATGACTCTTACGCGCTGAAGCTGCTGGCCGATGTGCGACGAGTCTGGCCGGACGGAAGGTCGCACATGCTGACCGCCGCGTTGCTCGATGCGTTGAAGAGAATCCCTGATAGCCCTTGGGGGGAATCGAGCCAGGAATTGACGCCAAGAGGACTCGCGGCCACCCTCCGTCCTTTTGGGCCAGCGCCGCGCCAGGTGCGGGTGGATGGTGGAGCAACGGGCAAAGGTTATCTAAGGGCCGAATTCGAGGGCACGTTTTCCCGCTATCTGCCCGCTGCGGAGGCGGAATCCGAAACATGCGAAACAACCTGCATGAACGCTGGGTAAGAAGCGGCTTTCGGAAGGGAAACGGAGGGGCCTTGTTTCGGACGGAGGAATGCTCTAAACTCCGCATGAATGCTGCATTGTTTCGCTTGTTTCGTGTGAGCTTTGCTCAGGGGACTCTTCATGCCATTCTCAGAGCGCGAAGCGAAAGGAGACTATGGCATCGGCGCCTATTATCCTTTGCCAGTTTCTTTGCAGGAATCAAAGTTGTCGAGGGCCCATCGTGCTCCCTCGGCATACGCTCTCGCAAGGATTTGCGCATCGAGAAACCCTGCCCACCGAAATTCCGCCCGTAGCCCTCGTATGCAGACGCTGCAAGACTGTACAAAACTATTCGGAGGCAGACCTGGAGGGGTTAGCGGAAGGTGGTACAAGCCCCACTTGGGAAGATGTCGAATCGCTAAAATGCGACAAGGAAAGTTGCCAATCTCTTGTACCACTTTTCGTAGAGTGGAGTGACACCACCACCTACCAAGAGCGTTGCGACGAGATTCAGCGTTGGCGCTGGCTCCCCTTAAAATGCGAGGCCGGTCACCAAGTTCCGAAACCGGCGAAGATGTATGGAGTTTGCTTACAGCCATTGGGCGCACCTCTGCTATGATCTGTGTGCATCCAGAAAAAACAAATGTCCCGCGAAAGCCCCGCCCAGCAGCGGGGCTTTCTTCATTACTATCGCCGGTCCTCAATGGTCGGACACTCGGAGAACCCCCGCGGCTTGTGGATTTTGGACGGATGATCCTCAAACCATTTCCGCGCCCGCTCCTGTACGCTGGACAGTTCGACCGGCGACAGATAAGAGGCGGCTTGGTCCCGCGCCTCGGTGGCCGCCTTCGCAGACGCCGTGTCTTGTAAGCCCGCCTCAGCAATTTCGAACCAGAAATAGGCTTCCGCGTGATCCTGCGGGACTCCTACGCCCCACTTGTACCGCTCACCAAGGTGGAACTGCGCCTCGGCATCACCCTGCTCAGCGGCCTCACGGCACCGCTCTGCCTTTTCCTTCACTTGGTTCTTCCGCTCCCACTCTTCTATATCGGCCTGGACTCGCTTGAACTCGCCCAACACGTCGAACTTCTCTTTATCCGAAAGCACTCGGTACCGCCTTTCGACTTGTGATACAGCAAACAAACCCACTGAGCGGGAGAAAATGCTGCCATAAAGTCTACGATCCTCCGAGAAACATCGTCGAAGGTAATGAAAACGATGTCCCATAGGTGACAAAAACAATGCAGTCATGAGGAAGCGAATGAGGGTCGGAAAGCGAAAGGGGCATCAGTGCAAGGGTTCGTTGACTTCTTTTTCAGAAACGATTTTGTAAAGTACTCGCATTGGTGGAGACGTGTATTTTCCTTCGGGCCAAAAACTGATGGAATCACGAAACACCCGTGCATCATAGTTGTTGTTTGCATGAACTCTGCTACAAATCAAAACGAAATGCGGAGTCTGAGACTGGCTTTTTCTTTTTACGCTTTGAGTGGCCGAACGGCTCAGGAATAGCACTCTTCGGGACCGTCAGAGCCACCTTGACTGCGCTCTGAAAACGTTCAAAGGCTTGTGGGCCTTCGAGCATCTCTGGTCTTGGATTCGCCGTCTGCTTCATGGCGTTATCATAGCGCAATCCTAAAACAAAGCGGAGGACTCGTGACTGAAGAGGAGAAACAACGCATCCGCGCACTGTTTGTATACGTGCTAACCGTTATGAGGGGAGAGTCGGAAGCTAATATCAGGACTTCCGCCGAGGTTGCTTCCCTACTCGGAACCGTTCGCGCTTTAGATCCAACTTTTGATGACAACATGGAGGCATGGCGCAAGAGAATCGATGAAGAAGTTGAGCCCTTATTGCGTGTCGGGCGAGCGCAATTTGATGAATCGATTCGGAAAGTTGAGAGCGGAGAGTGGATATAGGTACAGGTTGCATTTAGACACACTCCAGCGTACGATTTGGGTGTCCATGCAAATCAGATCAGCCCTTGATGCCAGTCGAGGGCTTTTTCTATTTGCTGCCATCCTAGCACGTTATACTGAGCGCCAAATTACAAGAGAGAATTCCATCTGCGATTTTCATCGCGTCCATTCTATTGTTTTTCAACGTGCCATTCTGCTCACAAAGTGTTGGTCCAGCGCTGCGCTTAGCTCCTGCCGTGTAGCCCCGGACGGTATATTGATGCCATACCGCTTACAAAGCGCGATCTGTTTCTCGGTCGGTTCCATGTTGGACCACTGCGCGTACGGCCCATCTAAAACTTCTTCGTTGCCGACCACCTGTGTTACAGGAGGGACAGCCGTGCTGTACGTTACCGACGCTTTCTTTTCTCGGCGAAACAGCCGAACGCCAAATTCGGCAATCGCTTCTCTAAGCTTTTCCAGAAAGACTAATCCAACCCCTAGAACAGCCAAGAGCACGTAGAGTAGGACGACCCCTAGCACGATTCCTAGAGCGATGTTCAGGATCACAATGCACCTCAGTTGCCAGTATCATAGTGCCATTTTGTCTTAAGGACATGGAGATTACCACTTAGTTAACTACGCTGCTGACACATTCTCTAGCTTTCGATTTGGTCAGTCACGTCAATAGTTACCTTAACTAGTACATATCCATGTTTTGGAGTACGTGAGCGATTCAACTTCCCAGCATCCACAGAAGGATCGCGGTCCAAGTCTCACCGCTCATTGGGTAGCCCTTCTCGACACGCGCATAGGTGCTCCACGGGATGCCGATGCGATCGGCAGCGTCCCGCACGCTCATCTCCTCGTGATGACGCCATGCCCTGAGCAACTCCGAGACCATCATCCCGATAGAGTACGACACTTTGAGGCACACCGGAGCGCCGCATAGCGGCAGCAGCGCACAAACCTGCGCGCGGGCCAGCCCCTTGATCGTCCTGCATGCCTGGGCAACCGGACACTTCCACCACCACCATGAGAGTGCAATTTTTCCGGCCCTGCGTAATCGGGCAAAAGGCATCACTGCCTTCACGCGCACCCAATCCCAGACAACTAACCCCCGGTCCGGCTGAGCAGCCCATGGCCGCAAATCGCATTCAATTCGCTTACATGTTTCTGCCGAACGTTGCGAGCACTCGCTTGGAGACTTTGAAATAGCGAAACCATACGATCCAAGGTACGCCGAGGAAAACTACGAACCCTGCAATCGGCTTCCAGTCCAGCGTTGCACCGGGGCTAATGGTTAGAAAGGCTACCGGAAAGACTAGAACAAGGACCGCACCCCATTGCAGAAAGTTGAGAAAGACCAGTTTCAAAGCATAGGGCTTTGCCAGGAGTACGCAAACCGCTGCGAACACTCCGAACGCAGACAAGCCGCTAACAAAAACCTCTACCGCAACGGATTGACGGGTGCCCCCTTCGATCAACCATGTACCAGAAAAGTCAATCAAGTGGAATGCGATCGCACCGAAACACCAGACTGCCAACCACCCTCGGACGCCTCTTAAGGGCTTGGGTTCAGATTGAACCCCATTGATTAGCTGAACTGAAGATGACACAAAGAGTCTCCTGCCGTCTGGATTCCGCTCGAATTGTACGGCTCACGGCTGCTTGGTGGCCGAACCGTGGCGGGTGCTGGTCATTCGAAAGTACTGTCCGCGTCACAGCCTGCGCGATACATCTAACTCCGGCGCTCGAGTGAGCTCAAGAGGCGTCACAGCCTGGGGCCAAACACGACAATGGTTGACATCGGATAACAACATATATGTCTTGGGATATGCCAGAGAGCATACCGGGGAAAATACCGGGGACCCTGGGCAGCAACTCGATGTAAACGAGAGCAATCGCATGGTGCGCGAAACCCGAATAAACACAGGGTTCCGCTCACTCCAGAGTCAACCGCAGTCATTGGCGTAAATTGGCTCTCCTGCAACTCTTAACCGACAGGTTGAAGGTTCGATTCCTTCCGCGTCCACCATCAAATCACGAACTTAGCTGGTCTCGCGCTCTGCTTGCGCTCCGTTGAACTGGAATGCAAGCTCAGCAACTCTCAAACCGGCCGTGCTCATCTCATCCGTGACAACGTCTCCGTAGATGTTCATTGTCGTGCGGATGTCCTGATGCCTCATCATCTTCTGTTGGACTGCTATCGGCGTTTTCACTGCATCAAGCCAGGAACGGTAGGTGTGACGAAATACGTGCGAACTGATATGCCCAATTCCAGCAGCCTTTGACGCCCGTTCAAGTTCTTGCCGTGTGCCCGTGTAGGAGTAGGGCAGTCTGCCGAGTTTGAACGGACTGGCAAAGACCCAGTCTTCCGCTGCTGAGAAATCAGAATGCTGCCTGCAGGACTTCAGGCGATCCAGCAATTCAACCGCAACATCGAATGTCTTGGCGGATCCTCTTGTTTTCACATCTCCGACAATTTGATTCACGATGCCGCGCTGGACGCTCAGCCGTGAAGCGATCCAATTTACGTCTGACCATCGGAGCCCAAGTGCCTCACTGATGCGAAGGCCGAGGCACACGGAGAGCAGAGCCATCGTTGCAAATGGCTCCTGCAGCTCTGTCAGTAGAGCTTGGAACTGCTCAACTGTCAGACTCCTTGCTTTTCGCACTGTCCTTGTTGCACCTATATTCCGAACTAGAGAGATTGGATTGCGGCTGATGTCTAGGATTCCGGACCACATCGCGTATTCCAAGAGTCCGTGCATCAGTGACCGTACATGCGTCTTGGACTTTGGCGAAAGTGGTAATTCACGAAGCCACAGTTCAACCGGGCGAGGCTGTATATCCTGAATCAGCGAATCTCCCCACTTCGGGAGTATGTGATTCTTCAAACAGCAGCGATACACCCGCGCCGTGGAAGGACGTGAGGGCATTCGTTCTGCTTCGTATCGCACAATCACGCTGCGCACTGTGTCTCCGTGCTGCGGTTTCTGTTGTTGGATCTGAAGGTGGTCAACTTCCATCCAAGCGGCTGCTTTGGTTGGAAACTCCCGCTTCGTTCCGATTCGTTTTGATCTGCGAATTAAGCCGTCATACCAGAGGTAGTTCCAGGTCTTGCGCCGTTTGTCGTAGCGCACAGACCCACTCGTGTGTCGCTGTACTCTCATTGCTGCCTCCCGTCAGCAGTGTCAGCGGATGACGGGCACAGGATAGCATCCAACTCCCACTTACGGAATCTCCAGACCCGGCGCCGTATCCCGGATTGCCGATGCGCAGGTATTCTTTTTTCCCGAGCCCATTGCAGCAGCGTGCGCGGCTTTATTTTCAAATATTGAGCGGCCTCAATCGCGGTGAGCCATTCGTGTTCAACGCAACCCATTTGTCCTCGCTTCCCGTTCTTCGATCCATGTTTCCATCGCAACGCAACCGCTAGCCTCGTTGAACCGACTGCCGTAGTAGTTAATCGTCGTGGAAACGTTCTTATGCCAGAGCATCTTCGACAAAGTCAGATAATCTTTCGGGTGTGCCTTTAACCATGCGAATGCAACAATGTCGCGGAACAAGTGGGGCGTTACCCGACGGCCACCGTACCTGAGGGTGATGTCTGAAATCAGACTCCCAACGTACTCGGCCGACATCGGAGTTCCAACTGAGGACACGAAAAGCGTGTCGCATTCGCCGCCATTGAGAATTGACGGCCTATACTCTGTCAAGTACTCCTGAAGTCGCCCAATAAGGGGACGCGGAACGAGCGCATGAACAAAGACTCCAGTCTTTGTTTCCTCCTTACTAAACCGGAACTGCCAGAACTCGGCATCTGGATTACGTGCCTCTTCTTCAGTCGCCCACCCAGGCTTGTCAATGAGGCTGAAAGGAGGAATTTTCCCTTTGAATAGATTCGGATTCGGTCCCCCAATGCGACATTCACGTATGTTGCGTTGACGCCAAGGAAGGATTAAAAGCCATTTGATCAACAGTTCCTCCAAGACCAACAAAGCAGCAGCCAACTTGCTGGTCTTTGAGTTTTGTCCACGAATTGCGCGGATCTTCTCAGGAATTTTGTCCACCACGCTGTAATCGAGGTATTTCTGTGCTTTTCTTTTCTTCACTTCCTCAATGGAATCGCATGGGATGCCTTCCTGAATCTGTTTAAGCCACGTCCAATCGAGGGATTTGTATGCTGGATGATTCGATACAGCCGCTTGTATCGCGGCAATCTGGGTGACAAACGAAGCGCCTTGCTTCTTGCGTTCGTTCAAGCTCCAGGTGACATAGTCGCTGACTAGGTGCCTTTGCAAGAGTGCTGCCAACGAAGCGATGCCAGGGGTCTTGCGGATATTTACGACGTACCCGTACAGGGTGCTGAACGAATGCTGAAGACGAAGAGCTGAAACCTTGCGGATCTTGGCCCGCTTGGGACGGTCAGGCTCATATTCGGAACACTTCCATCGAAGCAGTTCAGTGACCTCGCTTCGGAGCATCGTTGGGAAGGCGTAGAGAGAGATGCCGTACTTTTCGCGGTTTAGATAAACAGCCGGAGCATTTTTGTTATATCCGCGGTCGGCGAGAATGCGCCAGAGCTTGTTTACTCGTGACTTCGCAGTTCTATAGGTTGTCCCTTGTTGAATCTTCAACGCGAGCCAGCAATCAGTATCTGCTGGTGTCACATCACTGGGATTCGTCTTCTTCTGAGAGAGCCATTTGGCAATTCCAAAGCACCCAACGTGGGATGCTCGATTGAGGACGTCTTGCCACTGTTCGGATATGCGGGCCAGCGGTTTCCAGCCCAAGGCCTCAGCTGCCTCAAGAAGAATGCGCAGATAGTTGACGTACGCTCGAATAGAGTTTTCCTTGTATTTGTTCTTTTCGAGGAATGGTCGAAAACCCTCACGACTCACATAGATTGCATCGAGAGTGATTTGATCCGCCGGCCGCAGCTGAAACGATACAATCCGCGCGACGGTCGATCTAAGCATTTGGAAATACGATGGTGGATTGTTTCCAATTGCGGTGAGCAGGTCTGCGAGTGTCTCGACTGTCCGTGCGATAGGTAGGTGGTTTCGCGAAGTTGGCGGAAGAGCTGACGCAATTGGCGCGCCATCCTGAATGTTTTGATCTGTCATATATGCATTTCCTTTGGTTCAAAGTGATAGTTAGTCGTCTCGAAATTGCGTATAAAACGCGAAGCTTTGCGTCAGAGAAAGATGCTTTAGGTCGCAATAAGCAATGCGCGCAGCAACTTTCGATATATAGAAGTGCAGCGAAGAATGGTGCGCTTCCAGACGCGTTAAGGCGCTAGCTCACCGCCGCCCTCTAGGGCTATTCCGAAGGAACTCTTCGAGATCTTGCGGAAAGAACTTCCACCGGCCAGGGAGATCCCGCGGGGTCAAGCGCCCCGCGGAGATCCAGTTCTGAATAGCGCGAACGCAGACCTTGAAGATCTTTGCGACGTCGCGGTTGGTATACATCGGTTGAAGAGGCAATTGCTGGATCTCCAGAATTGCCTCGAGCATCGGGTATTGTGCATCTTCCAAGTTGTCCATCTTCATTTCCTTCTTTGGCTGCCAGACACACGTCGGGCGTTTGCACGCAACGCATGCAGTGGCGGGCCGGTCAATTTGAGAAACGGGGTTTTCGGTGTGACGACTACTCCGGAACGTTCATAACGTGCTGAACCTGGACCGGAACTTTACTGAAGCTGCCCGAATACCTGCGTACTGATGGCAGAATAGGTGAACTTGAGTCGTCGCGGTATTAGTCGAATACCCTAGACTGGCCACAAAAGCGGCCTAGAGCATCGCAATGCGGTAAAACTAATCCGTATCCGCGAGTGTTACCGCGGTCGAACGTCGTGTCTCGCTTGCGAGTCGGCCTCTTGGACCTTGCGAGCTCGGCGAAGCCAGTCTTCTGTCGCCTCTCGCAAGAATGTCGACACGTCCTGGTCGTACTCTCGCGCTAGAGCGCTCAGTTCGTTCCACCAGGAAAGCGGAAGGCGAAGTGCAACCATTTTGGATGGCTCCTTCTTCCCGCGTCGTAAAGATGCGGGGATGTCATTGTCGTAAGAGGGCCTTGATGAGTGTTGGTTCATTGTGTGGTTTCCTTTCGATGTTGTTGGTTAATAACGGCTAAGGTCAACTTGCTAATTACCCTGGGCCAGACGAAAGCCCCGGTCAGCAACGGCCGGGATTTGGTCTGGTTCGTGCACTAACAGCCGCATCAGGGAGGGAGACCCCATATATGGGGTGCAGACTTGTATGGGTACCATATATTGCACTTGTGGTGTAGATGTTGTATATTACAAGTGGGGAAATGCTACTTCGCTCTGAATTGGGCCAGGCAAACGGGTCACGCCGAAGATTACTGCGCGCTAAACCATTGCGTTGGGGGGAGTTAAGAGCAGGAGAAGTAGTTACGAAGGAGCTAACATGGCCACACTACCCTCTTCAAACCGCAACTGGGAAAACGTGTTTGGGACTTGGGGATGTGCACCGTCGGCTACAGACCAGGAGAAATGTGAACGTGCCTTGCTAGCAGTCCGTAAAGCTATCAATGCAGACACGAAGCTCTGTTCCAAGAACATCGAGGTCTTCGTGCAGGGCTCCTATGCAAATCGAACGAATGTCCGCCAAGACAGCGATGTTGATGTTTGCGTCCTGTATAAGGGTGCTTGGTTCTCTGATTATGCTCAATGCCCTGGATTGAACAGTTCCGCCCTGGGCCTTGTGGACTCCCTCTATTCGTATGTCGAGTTTAAGAACGATGTAGGATCCGCGATCAGATCCTATTTCAACGCTGACTCCTTCCGCCGAGGCAACAAAGCTTTCGACATACATGCGAACAGCTATCGCATCGACGCAGATGTCGTTCCATGCTTTGAATACAGGCGGTACTTCGGAACAGCAGAAGATTATCGTGTCGCGTCCGGTACCGAGCTTATTCCGGACAATGGTCAGGCCATCATCAACTGGCCGAGGCAGAATTACGACAACGGTGTGATTAAGAACAACGCAACAAGCCGCCGGTTCAAGGCACTGGTACGCATATTCAAGTGCCTGCGAAATGAGATGGTGAGCAACGGTCACTCTGTCGCAGAGGCAATCCCGTCATATCTGATCGAGTGTCTGATATTCAATGTGCCCGACGGCAGTTTTGGGTCAATCGAATATCGCGCCGATGTACGCGCAGCGATCGTTCACCTCTGGAACGCAACTCTCACGGATGAAATGTGCGACGCTTGGCGTGAAGTTAACGGACTGAAGTATCTGATCAGGCCTGGTCAGCCATGGACCAGAGCGCAGGTCAACAGCTTCTTGCACGCTGCGTGGAATTACATAGGCTTCAAGTAAATGGCAAATTACGTCAAGGCGATAATCTACACGGGAGTGGCCGTTTGGGCGGTGATTCTGCTAGTTGGCGGTCAACAGCTGTCATCAAACCTGCTGCGGCCGGTGTCAACCGTCACAAGCATTGTTGTCCTGCTGAGCATTGCATTCGAGCTATGGCTTTGGAAGCTACCCTTCCTGCATGGTTGGCTCGTGAAGCGGCCGGTTATTGACGGGACCTGGCGCGCAGAACTTCACTCAAATTGGAAGGACGAAACTGGTGCGTCCATTGCGCCGATTGAAGGATATGTGGTCATTCGTCAAACGTTGCTGAATATGAGTCTTCGGTTGATGACGAAGGAGTCGAGCTCCCATTTGGTGGGTACCGAAATAGTCTGCTCGGCCGACGGCCTCTACTGCGTCAGCGGCGTTTATCGAAATGAGCCGCGCTACCAGGATCGCAATCATAGCCAGATACATTTCGGCGCCGTCTGGCTGCGAGTTGTCGAAACCCCAAAGAAGATGCTTGAAGGGCACTATTGGACTGATCGGAACACGGCTGGCGAGATGCAACTAACTGGGAGGCAGAACCAGAAGTTCCAGAACTTCAAATCTGCGCAGGACCACTATGCATCGGCTCACTCTTCTTGAGGTGAAACACTGTGCCGTAGCTGCGAGGGTTCTGTTCGGGACGTTCGCAGCTCTGCAGGGAGGGGTGATCAGATGGTAACTTCCGGATTGTCCACGATACGCTTACAAGAGTGTCTTAGGGTTGAGTTTTGAGGACGTCTCGATCTTTATGTGAGACGCTCTGCAAGCATACTGATCAACGGAAGGCGAAATTGCTTATGCTGTGCCGCTTGGGATAGGGCGATGAAGTAGCAAACAAAAATCACCAGAAATGCCACGCCAGAAACGTCGCCCAGCCATCCTTTTCGCGACACGTTGCACAGTCCCCCGAGCGCAAAGAGGATCAGGCACTGAATGCAATGGAAGCGCAAAAACGCATTCTGCCGATTGCGCGCTCGGGTGAATAGGTACACAACCGGAAAAACAACTCCCCATGCATAACAGATTCCGGCATTCGGTAGATCGTCACCGAGGCGGTCGCGCCTCGCGTCCGTCGCTCGCCTTTCGGGCTGCGGCGCAATGAAAGCAATCAACCCTAGCAGACAGATGGCCCAGTGAACCCAAACACCTTGTCGGTGGATTTGATACCAGTAGCTTGGATCCTGGTACCAAAACAGGCTGACGATGCTTGCGGTAATTCCCCAAATCCGGGCCGATGCTTTTTCTTTCCAAGTCGTCCACCACGCGACGCCAAGCGCGAATATGACAATGAAATAAAACGCGCAGACTTCAACGACCGTAAGCAATGGCGAAGCGTCGCCGCCGAGGATGAAAGGCTGTCCGTATTGTGGCGGGTAGTGAGTGATCCAGACCACGCTCGCGAAGAAGAAACACTCAATCGCGAAGATCCAGGCCATGATCTTACGAAGTATCTGCACCGGATACCTTTTCTCTCCGACCCTCAACTTGTCGTTAGTGGACCACAGGATACTGCACGGAGGGGTTCCGAGCGAATTACCGCCCACCCGTCAGTTACTGTTCGGTTAACATCCGTTGGTTGAAGGTGCGCTCGATCTGCGCTCTGTTTATCGGATTACGACTGCTCTTCGAGGTCTTAGATGTCATCCGCCGACCTGCATATTGTTGAAAATACGTTAGATTGATAATTCGATTCCTTCCGCGTCCACCAAGCTATTGGCAGGACAATATCAGGCGAAACAGACTTTTACCGCTCGCAGACTGGTCCATCTTGCGTCATCCACGTTGCTGAAAATCTGCTGTTCTTCGACTTAAATTCCATCCTGCAGACCTTTGCAGCGCGCGTAGAGATGTACGCCAAGGTTGCTGGGCGTAATGTTTACTTCATAGTGGTCGGAATGCGTCGCTGACGCCGAAGTCGCTTCTAGTACTCCGAGCTCGCGAAGATGTTGAATGTCTCGTTCGATGCAGAGGAGTTCCCGCGAGCCGGCGACTTCCATGATCTCTTCCCGCATGCAAATAACTGGTGCCGGCGAAAGTGGGCCCGCAATGGAGATGATGTTTGTAGCTCTTAAACACGCATATCTAAAGATCCGCACATGGACAGCTGCCAGCTTGCTGAAAAGATCGACGAAGGACTTGTTAGAATCGTCCGGCTTTTCTTTGCTGCAAGACGTGGCCAAAAGCCCCCCCCACATATGCTGTATCCAATCTTCTTCGGCCCACGAACCGTCTTCGAGAATCTTGGTGACAGTGCGGGGCCGGGCGAAAAGCCTGGTGTCGTCTGTATCGCGCGGAAGCAGAGTTTCTGCCCTGAGCATGATCTCCGCGGCATTCGCCATTCTTGTTTTGGTGAGGCCACCGTGGATCAAATCCATGACGTCTTCCGCGGCGTCGGGACAAATTCTACTGAGGAAGGCAAAAGCCTTGGCGAGGCGTGCAAGGTCCAGAACGCCGTTTGGTTCGGATTGCTCAGCCGCAGTCTGAAGCAGCGACTTCCATGGCAGAGCGTCGGGGTCATCCGGCAAAACGAACGACAAGCCGACGCCGTCGTCTCCCCACCGAACCACCTTGGCCTGCAGCTTGATGCGCCGCTCCGATGTTTCCACTAACGAACTTGTCATCTGCAGAGTGAGCGAAACCACTTCGCCCGGCAGCCAACGTTCTTTCGTCAGAAGGTAAAGCCCGGTCGAACTGATGTCTTTAACTTCGTGCTGTCGAGTGTCGGAACCAGCCCCATGGAGGGCCACGAACCCGTGAGCGGACTTTCGCTCAGCTCTTTTCATCGCTGGCGCAAGCTTCTCAAACACTTGTTTTAAAAAAGTCACGCTGTCTCCGCAGTGAAGGAAGGTTTTAACGGCAGAAAGCACAGTTTTAGAAGGATCATCTCAAGACGTTCTCCAGCTCCCGATCCACGCGACGGTTGGTCCTAAGGAAGGATGTTACCGTGTGAAATCCGCTTTGCCGCTGAGTTCGATGGCGGGTGTGGGTACGTTCGTCATTGCCGGGATCCGGACTGCGAATTTAACCCCGGTTCTCTCTTGCGATTTACCAATCATTGCCGGGCAGGACCGTTCGGCCCGGTTACCTGGCCGGCGGCCTTTTGTTGATACCGGGCAACGTCGTCGCGGAGAACCTTCGCCAGCTCAAGGTTTTGCTGCTTGTCGGCAATCTCCAAGGCTTGCTGCGCGGTGGTCAAGGCTTGTGGATAGTTGCCGATTTCGGAGTACATGGCGCCGAGCATTTGCAGGACGGCTGGTTCACGATTGCCAGTGAGTTTCGCTGCCGCTTCCAACTGCGGAACTGCTTCAGAAAATCGTTCGGTGGCGGCGAATGCTCGGCCTAGATTGTAGCGGCATTCGGCCGAGTTGGGCGCCAGCTTAACCGCTAGCTGGAGTTCGGCGATCGCGTCGTTCATCTTGCCTTCTCGTGCCAGAATGACGCCATATATGTTGTGTCCGTCCGCGTTCTTAGGAGCCGCCTGAAGGCCTTGCGTCAGCTCTTGCAAAGCTTCTTCGCGATGCCCGGTCACTTCAAGCAAGTGTCCAAGGTTCACGTGGGCAGCCCCGTTGTCTCCATCGAGCGCGATGGCCTTCTCGATTTGTATTTTGGCTTCATCTAGCCTGCCAGCCTCGGCAAGTGCACTCCCAAGATTGTTGTGGGTCTGGGAACTGTCGCTATTCATCGCGATCGATTTTTCATAGGCGGCGATGGCATCGATGGCTTTGCCGCTGGCGGCGAGCGCGACGCCCATGTTGTTCCAGGGACGTGCGTCTGTGGGATCTTTTTCGGCAGCGACCTTCCATGCGGGAATCGCATCAGCGTATTTGTGTGCGTCCTGCAGTTGCTGGGCAAGGTCGAACTCGCGATAGAAGTCGATGGCAGGGGTGTCGATGTGATCGAGACCCTCGGGACCGAGATTCACAAACTCCGGGATGTTTACAGCGCGATTGGCGGCGGTGGCATTTTCAACGACGACAGGCGGGCTGGCGTGGCCTCGTTCGTCGATGTGGGTTAGGTAAAGGTGCGTATAGAGAGAGGGGCTTTTTGACGAGAAGGCGAGCCAATGGCCGTTGGGATTGAAGGTATGCCACGAGTTCATCCGTGCCAGGTTTGACTCGAGGGGCCGCGCCTCACCGCCCTCAAAAGGAACAATAAAAAGCCTGCTGTCGGGGCGCATCAGAAGGCCGTTCTTGCACTGCACGAAGATGATCCATTTTCCGTCCGGCGAGGCCTTCGGGAAGTTGTTGCTCATTCCGTTTTCTGACGCGCCAACTATACGCTCGGGAGTTCCGCCCTTGCCGTCGTTGAATGGGATCCTATAGAGGTCGTATTGGATTTGGGTTTCATTGGGATCGTTGGCGTAGGTTGAGCGCTTGTATCCTGCCGGGTAAGGATCGCGGGCGGCGGCGCGAGAATAGATGAGGTACTTGCCATCAGGCGTCCAGAAGGCGGATGTTTGCACGTAGTTGGGATCGTCGGCACCGGGCAGAGGCTGAAGTTTGCCCGTCTCCTTGCTGTACCACGCAAGCACACCGCGCGTTGGGTAGAAGACCTGGCCGAAGCCGTAGTTCTCATAAAATCCGTTATACAGGCGATCGATCACCCGCGTGCCGTGAGCGTGAGGCACGTCGATGGAATTGACGACGTATTTGCCGTCTGGCGAGACCTGGCTCATAAAGCCGAACCGTTTTTGCGAGTGCTCCTCTGAGAAGGAACTCCAGCGCAGAAGGTAGTCGCTGGAGATGGTGCTGTTTTTCTTGAGGGGGATCAGAGCGTAAAGACCCTTGTCGTTGGCCGGGCCATCGACATCGATACCCATGGTTTTGCCATCGCGCGAGAAGGAGTGGCAATTCCCGCAGGTGGGCAGATTCGTCATCATGACCTTACTCTCGGTCTGATTGACGTAGCGGAGCTGCCACTTGATTTTGGGTAGGACGGAATCGGGTAGCGGTTTGATGACGCCGCGCTGCTCTGTATCGGGGTCCGGCGGAATCAGCGGAACATCGCGGTAGAAGATGGGAGCGCCGACAGGATCCCTGGACGTCGAGATTGCCGCTTCGGCGCGCGTCAGGGGATCGATAGATTGACGATTGGCAAAACCCGTGATGATGACCTTGGCAGATTGCGATACCGAGCGCTTCTTGATCTCTTCCCAAGTCTTGGGGTCGGGGCGCCAGGTGTGGTCGGCGGCCTGTTCAGGCGTGAGTGTAGGCGGAACGTAACCTGTGAGTGATTCGTCGACGGGACCGATTTGTAGCTTTTCACCATCAGACCAGACTTGGATGGGACGCGTTTTCTCGCCGAAGAAAATTTGGATGCGCCAGACGGTGGTTGCGGGGTTGCTATCGCGCCAGGCAAACTGGGGCGGGATGAGGTCCGGCGGGTAGATTGTGCCGTTGATGGGTACGTCTATCGTGAGGGGCTGCAATGCTGCTCGGCCAGTTTCGTCCATAGCAATAGGCTTGAGGTAGGCAGGGATCACATCGGCCTGCGAGGGATTGGCTTTAGCGGAGACCTCAAATACAAAGCCCGAACCGGCGGCCAGCAGAATTACGGCGGTCCCAATCAACACCCGTTGCATGCAGTCTCCCAGTCGATTCTTGAGGACAGGCCCAGGGTCGGGCTGTGAGATAGCTCACATCTGTGCGGGCAGAGGACGCCGCCGACCGTGAAGGAATGAGGGGTAGCCGCTACTCCGACGTTTGCGTATCCGCAACAAATAAATCGGGATGGCGGTCGGTACCGTAAGCGGCAAGGGCTCGTTTGGCGTCAAACCGAATGTCCTTCAGATCAGATTTTTAAATGACATCGTTAAAGACACTCTGTGGCAAAGGCAGTTCTGTTGTAGTCGACAACCGCGCCCCCAGCTGAGACGGTGAGCGAGTGATAACGGCGACAGCGCAATGAGCTTTGGCACGGGTAGAATTGCACGAGTCAAAAAAGCGCATCTGTACGTAATGAAAATAGGGTCGGCTTGTGTGTATACGCGACGAGCTTTAGCAGGAACCATAATCCAGGGAAATCGGGCTAACTGATGATAGATGAGCAGCAGTTCTCTCGTAGGCATGCATTGGCAAGCGGTTTCATTCGACTGTGCCTGATCGCAGTGCTGTTTGGCGGAGTTCAAATATCAGCCGGACAGGCGGTTCCCACGTCGCAACCCTCCGCAGACAGCCAGTCCGCAGGCATGAGTCAGATCGTGGATGAAGTGACGCTGGACCTGGCAGTGCAGGACAAAAAGCATCACAAAGTGCTTGATCTCAAGCCTGAAGACATTCAGATCACTGACAACGATATTCCCGTAAAGATGAACACGTTTCAACTTGTGCAGGGCGATGCGCAGACTGACCAGTTGGTGACGATGGTTTTCGACCATTTTGAAGGCGCTGGAGCCAAGACTGCGCAGACGGTCGCCGACAAGATTTTGAAGATGCTCTCGTCAAAACGCTATTCGTTTGCTCTGCTGGACTTCGGAAACCGTATGCAGCTGCTGCAGAGCTTCACGGCCGATCACAAGGCGATGGAGCAAGCGGTAAGCACGGCGACGGCAAATCAAGTGGTGCGTCTCTCCTCGACCAGCACGAACGCCATCAATATCACAACTGACAAGGCGGATGCCGAGCGAATCAAAACTGCGGTGCAGACCGAGAAGAACCTGGTTGCAATTGTGCGCACGGGTGTAGACACAGCAGGCCGGCATGTAGAGCCGAAAGAGCGTGCGCAATGTCAGACCTTGCTAGCCGCACTGCAGGATACACAGAAGGTAATGCAGGATCAGCACACACGACTGGCGCTAGCCGGGCTGCTCGCATTAGTGCGTTCGCAACAAAAGTTGAATGAGCGAAAGTCCATCATTTACTTCACGAGCGGCTTCCAGTTGGATTCGAACTCTAAAGACATGGTAAAGACCATCAGCGGAGCTGCGGCGCGTGCGGGAGTTACGTTCTATACGGTGGATATGGACGCGCTCGATGTGGGTGCGCGCCATCAAATTGACAATGCGATGATGAATGGCGGTGCGCCATTTGATCCGGTTCCAAAGGTGATTGCGGTGACGCCGGTCGGACCTGTAACAGCGCCATCTCTTCAACAGCAGCAAAGCGGGAGTTTCAATAGCAATCCGCTTGGCTCCAGTGCAGATTTCATGATGCGCAGCGATGACGGCAACCCGTTCTCTGGCGCGAAGAGCCCGATGGCGGATCTTGCCAAGGAAACCGGCGGTGTTTACATCGACGCGCAAGAGGGCGTGAACAAGCAGTTGCAGCAGATGCGCGAGAACATGACGACGTATTACCAGGCGACCTACAAGCCGCCGATCGAGGAATACGACGGATCGTTCCGTTCGATCGTCGCAAAGCCCCTGCGCGCCGGGTACAACGTAAAAACGAAGTCGGGATATTTTGCATTGGCACCTGGTGCAGAAGCGGGAATACGGCCCTTTGAAGTGCCGCTCCTCAAGCTCTTTAACCAGTCCAATCTGCCGCAGGATGTGAAATTCTACGCCGCGGTGCTGCAGTTTGGAGAACTGCCCGACGGAAACTCGAGCACCGTTGCTGTGCAAGTGCCTGTTGCGTCGCTGCAAACAATCAAGGATACCCGTACCAATCTTTTCTCAGCACACGTGGCAATCGTTGCGGAAATCAAAGACAAGAATGGTACGGTTATCGAGCACTTCGGAGAGAACATCGCGAAGCGCGGAGCAGTGGAAACACTGGATTCGGATCCTTCCGCAAGCATCATTCTGCAGCGGCACTTTATGGCGATTCCCGGCCAATACCTTCTTGAGGTAGCGGTATATGACCAGGACGGATTGAAATATGGCGCGCAGCGGACCGTTTTTGAAATTCCGCAGGCACAGATCACACCATCGTTGAGCCCGATCGTACTCGTGGGGCATGTGGACTCCATCAACGACGACAACGAAGATCCGCTCGAACCTCTCCGCTATGAAAAAGGCAAGATCACCCCGAACCTTGCGGGAGCAGTTGCTAGTAACGCCAAGGGCGTTTCGTTGTTCTTTATTCTGCATCCCGACCCAAAGTCGAGCGAACCAGCGATTTTGGAGATGGAAGCCAGTAGAAACGGGCATCCGGGGCGAAGGACTCCGCTGCCATTGAAATTAAAGAGCGCGGGAGAGGCTGTTCCTTATCTTGCAACCTTCAAGGGTTCGTCGATGGCGCCCGGGAATTACGAAGTAAAGGCCATGATGAGCCAAGGCGGAAAGACATCCGTCCAGCAAGTGGCATTTACGGTGCCCGGAGACGGGAGCGTGGCTGCCGGGGCGCCGGGGCAGGGCGGAGGAGTTGCCGCGGACCTGACCGCGTCGAGCGAAGCGAATGACAGCTACAGCGGCGGATTGCTCGCAATTATTCCCGTGACCAACCCTGTCCAGCCCCCCGCGGATGAAGAGATTGCAAGTTTGATCGCAGATGCACAGACGCATTCCATGGGCTATGCGGAATCGCTACCCAACTTTATGTGTGTGGAAGTGACCAATCGCTCAGTTGACGCTTCTGGAAGCGGGAACTGGAAGCATCGCGACACGCTCGCAGAGTTGCTGCGTTATCGAGATAAAGCAGAAACCCACACCATGCTCGAGATCAACGGCGTTACCAGCAACACAGATCGGGAAGCGTTGCTGAAGCAGAAGGGCAGCACATTGTCGGGAGGAGAACTGGGTGGAGTATTGAAGGCCGTCTTCGCGCCATCAGCCAAGGCAGACTTCAAATGGAAAGAGACAGACGCGCTGGGCTCCGGTACTGTGCAGGTGTTTGACTACCATGTGGCCAAGAGCAACTCGATGTTCTCTGTGGTGGGATCGAACGATGTACAGTTGATGGTCGGATTTCATGGGCAGGTGTACATCGATAGCGCGACCCGCAATGTACGCCGCATAAGCCTGGAAGCAGATGATTTGCCAAAAGATTTTCCGACGCAGGCTTCAGTGATGGGCGTCGACTACGACTACGTGGTAATCAATGGACGCGACTACCTTATGCCGATCAGTGCCGAGGTGCGTGTGCGGCAAAATCATCACCAGGCAATCATGAATACTATTGAGTTCCGGGACTACAAGAAATATGGATCGGCGATGAAGATCCTGGACTACAAACAGGTTGAGAACTCGAAGCAATAGAGTCCCCAAACGCAACGTTCCAAACAAGACACCTGCTGCGATGTCCCGGGTCTGCGACGTTGCTTTATCCTAATAAACATGCGATCCGTGCTAATTCTGCTGATTGCGCTTGCTCTGCATGGAGCATCAGCGCAAACGGGCAAACCTGCCGCCCTGAATGAGGCGGACGACTACCTGCGCAAAGGTATTGCGGCCCAACAGCAAAATGACCTGAGCGCGGCTATCGACGACTATCGCAAAGCCCTCGCCATCAACCCGAAACTGGCAGAGGCGCGGGCGAATCTTGGCGCGGCATTGTCTGCGGCAGGGCAATTTGACGCAGCTATCGAGGAAGATACGAAGGCATTATCATCGGCTCCTGATAAGACTGCCGTGCGCATGAACCTGGGCTTGGCGTACTACAAGAAAGGCGACATGGCGGGTGCCCATACCGCGTTCGAAGCAGTGCATGCGGCTCGGCCCCAGGATGTTGCTGCCGCCGTTTTGCTGGGATATACCGATATCAAGCTGAATAAATCCAATGAAGCAGCGACCATGCTGACACCGCTTGAGAACGGGCGCGAAAGCAACATGGATTTGGAGTACGTGTTGGCATATGCACTGATTGATTCAGGCGAAGAGACAGCGGGATTGCCGCGCATGGAAAAAGTGGCGAAGGCGACCCATTCGGCGGATGCATACTTCATCGCTGGCACGGCGCGATTGCATCGCCGGGAATTCCACGAGGCGCGGATCGATCTGGACGCTGCGATCGAATTGCATGGAGATTTTCCCGGCCTGTACACGATGGCGGGACAGGCGCGCGATGCCCTTGGGGATATTGAGGCTGCGCAGCCTGCATTCGAACAGGCCTTGAAGTCGGACCCGCGCGACTTCACTGCGAATCTTTATCTGGGAACCATGCGACTTAAGCAGAGAGATCTGGATAAGGCGAGGCCGATGCTGGAACTTGCTCTGCAACTGCAGCCAAAGTCTGCAGTTGCTCGCCTTCAGATGGCCAAGCTGAACGGCATGACCGGAAAGTATGCCGAAGCTGCGACGACCTTGGAAGAACTCGAGAAGGCTGATCCTAACTGGCTCGATCCGCACATTGAGCTTGCGCCGATTTATTACAAACTGCATCGCCCCGACGATGGACAAAGAGAACGAGACATTGTGCAGCAGCTGGAAGCCAAACAACAGAAGGCCGGCCCACCAAAGCAGTAGCGATCATTTCTTCAGTGCTGTTGATTCGGAAGGTTCAGACACTTTCAGGACTTGATCGGCAGAAATGTTCTCGAGTATCTGGACGATGCCACTGGGCCAATGAACTTCGACGGTACTTACCTTCGTTTCGGCGCCCAGACCGAAGTGCACAGGTCCGAGGCTTGAAGAAGCGTAGCAGACGCTTGACGTCTGGTGGTTGTACTGCGTCCCGGCGTTGGTCACGACCTTGATGCGAGCACCGATGCCGTCGCGGTTCGATTTGACTCCATGGAGTGCGATGTCAAGCCAGTGGCCCGCTTGGGGGCTGCGGTTCATCCATAACTCTGCAGGTTCATCGAGACTTGTGGCGACGATGTCGATGCGGCCCTTGCCTTCGAAGTCGCCGAACGCGCAACCCCGATGTCGGGCAGCCGTAGCGTCGGTAAAGCCTGCTTCGGAAGTAAGAGACTCCCATTTGCCACTCGAGCCAAGGTTGTGAAAAACAACATTGGGCTCAGCGAATTTATATCCCGGCGGCCACACTGACGTGACTTGTCCACGTGTAACAAAGAGGTCTTTCCAGCCATCGTTATCGAAGTCATAAAGTGCCGGTCCGAATCCGGACATGCCCATGCTGAGGGTCCGCATACCGCTGGGCGCGGTTGCTTCAGTGAAGTCACCTTTCCCGGTGTTCAGATATAGAGGAAAAGTCTGGCTTTTGAGTGCGACGTAGACAATGTCGGGATATCCATCGTTGTTGACGTCGCGAAAGTCCGTTCCCATGCCAGAGATGAAAGCTGCATCTTCAGCCAGAGCGACGTTGGTCTGGAAAGCTGCTTCTTCAAACTTGTTGCCGAGGTTGTGAAAGAGAAACGCGTACTCTGCATCATTCGTTACGAATAGATCCGGTTTGCCATCGAGATCGTAGTCGGCCATGCCTACGCCCATTCCTTTGCCAATGTGATCGCGAATGCCCCACTCTTTTGAGACGTCTCTAAATGTGCCGTCGCCCTGGTTGAGAAAGAGCTGGTTGGGCAGGCCCTTGTAGTAGCGGGGATGGCAATATTCCGCGACGCCCTCAATGACGCACTTTGGAATATTCGAGTAGGTCCACTGCAGATAGTTGACGACGAAGAGGTCCAGCAGGCCGTCGTTGTTCACGTCGACCCAGACCGCGGCGACAGCCCAGAGAGGACCGTAATCAGGATCGTTCCACTTGTCGAGTCCGACCTTCCGGGTGACGTCAGTAAACGTGCCGTTGCCATTGTTGTGGTACAGAGTATTGCCGTGAACTCCGGCGACGAAGATATCAGGATGGCCGTCGTTGTCGTAGTCGCCGATCGCTACGCCTACATCGAATCCGCTTCCCCTGAGTCCTGCTTGTTCCGTGACGTCGGTGAACGTGCCGTCGCCGTTATTGCGGAACAGGCGGTCGTAATACTTCGGCGAAGACTTTTGAAGGGTCGAGATGTCAGCGCCGTTGGTGAAAAAGATGTCGGGGCGGCCATCCCCGTTGTAGTCAAAAACAGCCACGCCGCCTGCCATCGTTTCCGGGACGTTTTTAGCTGGGCTGAGGCTGCTGTCAAGCTGGAAGGGAAGTCTCTTGAGTTCGAAACGAATAGGGGCCCTGGATGGAGTTAAAGGCACCGCACCCTGGCACTGCAGGAAATCGCAGGGAGCCCAACAGACAAGCGCCAGCGCCACGAGATGGAAGAGGACGGATGCAGACCTGCGCATGATAGAAGGGCGCCAGCAGCGCTGCCCATTTGGATTCTACTATCCGCGCAGCAAGAGCCGAACAGCGCAACCGACGAGTGTTCTATCCTGTGAAAGCATGCATGCTATTTCAATTTTTTGCGCGGGGCTGGTGGTTCAGGCTACTGCGGCTCAGACTGCGGGCGGAGATGCCCAGTCTGTGCTGCGGGAAGGCATTGCTGCGCAGCAACACGGTGACTTGAAAACGGCAATTACGGATTTCAAGAAAGCACTTTCGATGGACCCAAGCCTGATTGAGGCACGCGCGAACCTCGGCGCCGCACTGGGGGCAGCGGGTCAACTGGATGCTGCTATCGAAGAGGATAGTCGTGTGCTGGAAGCATCCCCACAGGACGACGCGGTGCGAATGAATCTGGCGATGGCCTATTACCGGACAGGGAGTTGGAATCAGGCGCGCGCGGAGCTTGAAAAACTTCACACTGCGCGCCCAACGGATTCCAATACCGCGATTCTGCTTGGATATACCTACAATAAACTTGGGCGCGAAGCAGATGCAGTGGCATTGCTGGCTCCGTTTGAACCGGGGCATCAGGATGATTTTCAATTTGAATACGTTTATGCCTATGCTCTGATCCGGTCAGGGAAGCAGGACATTGGTCTGCCACTCATGGAGAAACTGGCTAAGACAAAGAACTCCGCGGAAGCGTGGCTGATCGCTGGTTCGGTGCGATATTATCGCGACCAAATGGAAATTGCCTGTGCGGATCTGGATGCGGCGATAGCGTTGAATCCGAAGCTGCCAGGGCTATACACGATGTCTGGACAGGCGCGGTATGCCATGAAAGATTTTGCGGGTGCTTCAACCTCGTTTGAAGCAGCGCTCCGATCCGACCCGATGGATTTTGTGGCAAATCGCGATCTGGGAGCGATGCGCCTCAAGGCAAGCGACATCGAGAGTGCAAGGCCTTTGCTGGAATTGGCCTTGCAGCTTCATCCGGATGACCCGCTTACCAGGTTAGAAATCGCCAAACTTGACGAACAAACGGGGAAATACGCGGAGGCAGCCACAATTCTGGAGGCCCTGGCAAAGTCGGACCCCAATTGGCTTGATCCTCACTGGCTCTTGGCATCAGTTTATGCACAGTTGAATCGACCGGCCGAAGGCAAAAGAGAGCGCGAAATTGCCGAGCGCATCAAGCTGCAGCAGAAAGATCAAAAACAGAAAAGCAATTAAGCACGAGTCAAAACGGCGTTGAAAAGGTTTCGGAATTGCATCGAGCCTTTTCAATCGCGGTCGAGGCCGGCGGCGTGTGGATGAATGGGCCAATCGGGATCGCGTTTTAGTGGCCGATCACCGTTCAAACACGTTCCGTGCCTTGAAATTTTCCTGGCCATCATGGATTGAAGGAAAATGAAAAGGGGTGGCTTTCGCCACCCCCTTTGTGTTGCAAACTCCTGATCTACATCAGAAGTAGTACTTCGCCGCAAACTGCATCCAGCGATATCCAACCTTGTTCTGTGGGATGCCGCTTGTTGCAGAGTTCGAGTTGTAGGTGAGGGCCGAACCGGTGCTGACGCCGTTGAACACAAGTTGGTTATCAGCATTGCCGGCAAGTCCGAACTGCGCGTTCGGGTGGTTAAGGAAGTTAGTCGCCGAAATACGAACTTCGACGCGCTGTGCATCCGTTACACGGAACGCCTTGAAGATCGCCAGATCGCTGCCAAAGTAATGCGGCGTGCGGATGTAGGGCCAAATGGTTTGGCCATTTTGTCCGACCGACGTTGCTGTTGGCGGCAGTGGCGCTGCAAAGCAGTTGGGATTGAAGTACTGACCCTTGAGCAGGTTTTTACGGGGGTCGCAAACAACCAGCGGCTGAATGCCATTTTCATACTGATTGCTTCCGAACCACGTCGTGGTACCGATAGAGGTGGTGGTATTGCCGCCCTCTGCCGTAGCCGGAATCGGCATAGTGATGACCGTGGGTTGCGCCGTAGTCGAACCAGCGCTCTTCCCGGCGCATCCTGGTGTTGGATCACTCGGGCCAGAGCATTGGTACTGCTGGTAGGTCATGTTCATGTTCGGCGACGTGGTCTGGTAAGGTGCACCGTCCTGATACGTCGTGTAGTTGGAGAGCTGCCAGCCGTTAATCAACTCACCCAGTGCCCAGTTGTTGTGAATGGGCTTGGGCAACTTGTAGCTGAGCGACAGGTTGTAGACCTTGGTGTGGTCATACTCCAGCGGTCCATAGTTGGCGTCGAGATTGAACGGATTGACCACGGGACCGTTGCCGTTTCCATTTGATGTGGAGCCGTCGCGGGTACCGAGGACCTTACCAAAGGTGAAGTTGGTGAACATGTACAGGTTGCCGGACTGTTTCTGTGCGGAGACCTGCAGTGAGTTGTAGTTGGCATATCCGCCGTGTGTCTGAATGAACACGTGGCCGTAGTTGTTCAGCGGACGCCAGTCGTTGGTGTTCGCTCCGGCGCAAGGTGATACGCAGTTCGCCGCGATCGGGGAGGTATTCCAGTAGGTGCCCGACTTTGGATCCGGCGTAAAGAAGGCGCCGAATGGAACCGTGTTCGCGTCCTCAATGTGGCCATTGCTGCCGTTGAGGAGTTGGTTGCGGCTCGCGCTGCCAACGTATGACACTTCCATTACGGTGTGACCAGGCAATGCCTGGGCTACGCCGAAGCTGAAAGTATCCGCATAGGGGACCTTGTTGTCGCCTTCCTTATCAACGTGGATGTCTGCGCCAACCTGGTTCAGACCCTGAGGTACAGGAAGTTGTTTGGTCACAGCAGTGGGACCTGAGCAGCTTCCTGCCAGACCACCTGGATCCGGGTGCATACAAATGAGGCCACCCTGGATGTTATAGCCGTAGAAGCCGTTGACTCCGACGTTGCTGGAGCCGTAGCCGAAAGAGCCAAGAGGGCCATTCATTGCGCCGCTGGCGTCGTTGGATGAGACCTGATAGCGGTAGGTGCCGAAGCCTGCACGAACCACAGTCCGGCCCGTGCCCATGACGTCGTAGGCGAAGCCAAGGCGGGGGTTATATAGGAACAACTGACTCTTCCAGCCGGAAGCCGGAATCTTCGAGTTGAGCTTGTTCCAGAGGATGCCGGTGTTTGCTGGTGGGTTAGCAGTGTTGACATAGCTTGCCGGATCCCAAACCTGAGTTCCACCGAGCGTGTCGTACCACTGACCAACGTGGTCGGCGCGAAGGCCGATGTTAAGCGTCAACTTCCGCGACGCCTTCCAGGAATCCTGGGCCCAGAGCGACCACTGGTGCCACGTGATGTCCGGGACCACGTCCGTGTTGTTCTCGCTGTAGTTTTCGACGCGTCCCATCAGGCGGTCAAGCGTCATGTTCTGCGTTGTCGTATAGCCCCAATTTTCGAAATCATAGTTGCCGTTGATGGGGCTGCCGTTGGCCTGGAGGTTTGCCTGCGTATCCCAGTAGAAGCCTGCCTTCACCGAGTGAGTTCTGATGATCTTGGTAAAGGTGTCGGCGATCGAGGGAGCCTTTGACGTTTTGCCGAAGGTGCCCTTGCCGTAGATGCCGCTGTTGAAATCAAATTCGTTGATCTCGGTGAGGCCGGAATTCCATCCGCCCGTCGAGTTCGGAATCTGATCAGTCTTGGGCGTCCCGAAGAGGCTCTGGGCCGGGAATCCAAGCTTGCTGCGGCTCGATGCACTCACATTGCTCAGGCTGTTGTCGTTGATGAATTCCGAGTAAGCAAACACGACTTCGTTCGTTGTCGTGGCGCTAAACACGTGAGTGTAGTTTGCCAGGTAAACGTGTGCCGTTTCCTTGCCGATTGGTTCAGAAGGATACGGAATCGTCCAGGTAGGAGCCCACCAGATGGAGAGAGGATGCGAGTCGGTCTCCTCCTGCAGTGTGTAGGAACCCCACAACTTGTTGTTGTCGTTGAAGGCATAGGTGACTTTGCCGGTAACTTCCCAGCGATTCTGAGGCGTGGTCGGCGAAAACGTGTAGTTGTTCCAACCATTGGTTGCGCCCGGAGTCGCATTCGGAGCCGGATTGAGGTTGTCGAGGATGACTCCATTGGGGTCGAAGTAAGGCGACAGGTTACTGTAATCCTGGCCAGCAACGTTCCACGGTGAAATCGTCTTGTCCGAGCAGCCTTCATCCCATGCTCCGGTGTTGCTGCAGGGAAGGGTGTAGGTGGGCGAATAGGTGCTGAGTACGTGGGGGTCGATACCGGTGTTGCGATAGTCGCCCTTGCGCTGGTCGGCCGTCGGAACGTTCATGTTGACGGGCGCGTTGTAGGGGTGCTGGTCCATGTACTCGTAACCAGCCCAGAAGAAGAGCTTGTCACGGTTGTGGTTGAAGTGCGGGAAGAAGACCGGACCGCCTACGTTGCCGCCGATGTAGTAGAAGCTTTGCGGCGTAAGGGTGTTCTTCTTAGCGATTACCGATGGCAGAGCACCCGGCGCATCGGCCGCTGCGATCTGGCTTGCTTTGTTGTACCAGTCATTGGCGTAGCCGATGCCGGTATTGCGGGCATAGAGATAGCCTTCGCCGTGGAACTTCTGACCGCCGCTCTTTGAGAAGGCCTGCAGAACTGCCGGGCCCTTCGCGTATTCGGCGCCATAGGAAGCGGACAGATACTTGACGCTGTCCGTCATATCCTGGTTGATGTTGGCGACCTGCGTTCCAGCGTTGCCTGGATCGATAAGATTGGCGCCATCAAGATATACGTCTGTCGAACCGTAGGGCTGCGTGCCGTTGGCGGAAAAGCTGCCGGCGGGGCCGTTGTTGGTGCCGGTGACTTGGCTGTTGTATCCAGAACCCGCGTTGCCGCCGTTGTTGAAGGTGACGCCAGGCATCATCTTGATGAGTTCGGCCGCGTTGCGTCCCGTCAGTGTGGCGGAATCAACCAGTTCGTTGTTCAGGGTGGCGCTGACTTCGGCGGTATCTACCGGAATTTCAGCATCGGCGCCGGAAATGACCGTAACCGCGGTCGCCTCAGATCCGATCTTGAGGTGAATGTTAGGAATCGTGCGGCTATCACCCTGGTTGAGCAGGATGCTGTTTTCTTCCCATGTTGCGAAGCTTTTCGCCGTGATCGTGACCTTATACGTGCCGGGGATCAACGCCGTAACTGAGAAGAAGCCCTGGCCGTCAGATTTGGTTTCACGGACGTCGCCCGTGGACTCGTTAGTTACAACAACCTTGGCCCCAGGTACGCGGGCTTCCGTCTGGTCGGCGGTGATGCCGCTCAACGTGGCGGTCAGTTGCTGTGCATTTGCGATGGAAAAGGACAAAAGCAAGACTGGAATGACCAGCCATGGGATTCGCCCAAACCATTTCGACATCGATGAACTCTTCGATGTCTTTGTTTGGTTTGTAAACATTTACCAAGCCTCCTGAAGCGTTTGTTGTTCTTGTTTTAATCTTCTGGCACACAACTGACCTCGACGCGCCGAGGTTAGCCACCGCCAGAAACCCATCTAAGTGAATCGAGTATCGATATCACAACCGAGAGACCATGAGCAAGCGCTTTTTGGGCGTTTGACCCTCAAGTAAAACGGTTTCCCTTATCACCTAGATTTCTCGAGATTTACCCGGTTGGCCTATTCTGGCCAATTGTCATTTAATTGTCACCGGGTCAAAGTTTTCCTTTGGCTCAAAATCGAACACAGATAAAATTGGAAATAACCCAGACCTTTATACGCGAGAACCTCGGCGCTGGATGTGCTTTGAATCACCCAATTCAGAGGGTCTGGAAAGGCCTCCCTGCCACGATTCCATGCCCCTCCAGGATCGAAATCAGGCGGTTTGCCGCCTGTCCGGGGTATTTCTCCGTGACTCCAGTCGGCCAGATCACCTCAATGTCGGCCGAAACCGCTTTTCCCAAGCCGAAATGCAGGCGAGGGTCATTCGAAGACATGTAGCTCGCCTGGCTCATGACCGATTGGGCCTGAACCTTTCCAGCGTAGTGGACAAGGACTCGAGCCCCTATGGCGCTTCGGTTGCTTTTGGTGCCTTCCAGGCGGACCTTGATCCAGTTGTTCTCTTTGGGAGCGTCGTTGCGGAGTAGGGAAGGGGGCTCATGCTGATTCATGATGACGATATCCAGATCGCCATCATTGTCAAAATCACCGAAAGCGCACCCCCGACTCACGTGATGAGCACCGATCCCGGGTCCGGCTTCGTCCCCTAATCGAGCAAATGTGCCATTCCCTCGATTTCTGAAGAGCAGGCGGGGACCCTTGTACGGGAATTTGGGATTGATTCGTTCCACCTCTGCATAAACGTTTCCGGTGACCCAGAAGATATCAGGAAATCCATCATTGTCGAGATCGACCAGGCCCGTGCCCCAGCTCACGTACGTACGCTCCCCGGCTAAACCGGCCTCGTGCGCTACGTCATCGAAGTTGCCTTTGCCATCGTTTCGGTAGAGTCCGGCCGCTTGTAGTTGGAAGTGAGTTTTAACGATGTCGAGGTGCCCGTCCAGGTCGTAGTCGCCTACTCCAATACCCATACCCGCCATCTCTTGACCGTCCGGGCTGATGGCCACGCCGCGCATCAGTCCTTCCTCGCGGAAAGTGCCGTCGTGGTTATTCAAGAGCAAGAGGCTCTGAGTCGTGTCGCAGGCTACAAAGAGGTCGGGCCATCCATCCTCGTCGATGTCAAAAGAGACGGCAGTTAAGCCATAGGAACTCTTGATCGCCGCAATGCCGGACTCTTTTGAAACATCGGTGAAGGTACCATCGCCGTTGTTCTTGTAAAGGAAGTGCTGCGGCGCCTTCAGCCCCTTTGGGCCGCACGCGACAGGCACGCCTTCGTAGTTGCAATTGGGAACGCTGAGGGATGGCTTGAGCGCGTTCGCCATGTCGATGTCGACATAGTTTGAGACAAACAGATCGAGGAAGCCATCACGGTTGTAGTCAATGAAAGTACAGCCTGCGCCAAATCGTATCGTATCGTGCGTGAGGTGAGCCTTCTCAGTGACGTCGGTGAAGGTGCCGTTGCCGTTGTTGCGATACAGCTTGTTCTGGCCGTAGTAGGTGAGGAATAGATCTTCGAAGCCGTCGTTGTTGTAGTCGCCAACACAAACGCCCACGGCCCAGCCGGCATCCCACAGACCTGCTTCTTTGGTTACATCCTTGAAAGTGCCGTTTCGATTGTTCTTGTAAAGCCGGTTCGACGCATCCGGCGGAACTGCTTCTAGGGTCCGTCCGCCGAGGATGAAGATATCCATCCAGCCATCGTTGTCATAGTCAAAGAAAGCACAACCTCCACCCATCTCTTCAATGATGTACGTAACGGCTTCGGGAACTCCGTAGTACATCTTGGCAGTGAGACCTGCGGACGCAGCGATATCCGTGAACGTCGAAAACGGCTTGGCTGTATCCGCTGGGTGATTTGCTTGTGCGGCGAAAAGATCGCGGGGAAGAAGTGTCGTGGCGCAAAGTGCAGGAGCAGTTTGCAGCAGTTTCCGCCGGCTCCAGCCGGAAGTGGGGAAGAACTTCTTCATTCTTTGAGCGTCCTCATTCTACATTTGCCGCAGAGGAGGGGCAAACACGCACGAGAGTAAGTCCCGGCGCAATCACGGCTGAGATTGATGCGCAGCTGATTCGCGGGACAGGCGATCATTCAGCTTCTTTGCCTGCTCGTTCTCCGGATCAAGCCGCAGTGCCATGGCAATGGCATCGCGTGCCTCAGGGAATTGTCCAGCTATTGCGAACTCTGCCGCAAGATTGATCCAGGCATCGAGATAACTTGGCGCGGCATGCACTGCCGCCTGAAAATGCTGAAGGGCGCCGGCGGAATCTCCACTGCGTGAAAGCAGGTAGCCGAGTTCATTCTGTGCGCCGGCCAGGTTCGGGTCCAATTGGATCGCCTGTTCAAGCTGGGCGCGCTCGCTATTCGAGTCGCCGGCTTTATGGAGCGCTAGTGCCAACTTGTACTTGAAATTGGCATTGCTGGGTTGCGCCGCTACAGCTTCCTTATAGTGACTGAGCGCGTCTTGGAGCTTGTCGTTCTTTAACTCGTCGTCTGCCTGAGCGGCTTTCATCGATGCTTCAAGCTGGGACTCGTCGCTTGATTTCTGCTCCTGGTAAATCTGGATCTCTTTCTTTGCCTGTTCGGATTCACCAAGACCGCGGAGAGCGAGCGCGAGCTGATAATGAGCTTGCGCCTCTTTTGCCCCCATAGCGATGGACTTTTCGAGTTCCTGGCGCGCGGGAGCCCAATCCTTTAGGAATACCAGGACCATGCCGAGTTCGTAGTGGGAGTTGGGAAGACTCGGATCAATCGATACGGATTGCTCGAGGAGAGATTTGGCTCCGGGATAATCACCTAATGCGCGAAGAACAATTCCATTGAGATAAAGGACTTCAGCGTCATGCGGACGCTTTGCGAGGAGCTTTGGACCGATAGGACGTGCCGCATTTATGTGATTGGTGAGGACAAGAATCCGGAAAAGCTGCAGCTCGGCTTCCTGATTGCCGGGGTTGGCCTCAACGATATGCTGAGCGAGGTTGATCGCGTCCTGATAACGAAGCTGCTTGACCAAAACAACGATAAGAGCTCTTGAGAGTGGCAGAGAAGCTGGGCGCGCGCTCAGCGCTTCGGTCAAGACGTCGCGGGCATCGTCAAGCATGTTCAGATTTCCAAGAGCCCGTGCGAGGTCGATTGTGAGTTTCTCAGTGTGCGGAGCATTGCGCAGCAGAATCACCACGTCGATGAATGCATTGCGATCAAGCAGGTCCTGACTGAGACCTTCAAGCGCAGTAGTCGACGCCGGATCAATGGCGAGCGCTTGATGCCACTGTTCTTCGGCCTCCTGCCGCTTTCCTTCCTGGTCGAGGACAAAAGCGAGCATCAGGTGAGGCTTGATGACTTGTGGATCAAGTTGCACGGCTTTTTGAAGTTCAGGGAGAGCGTCGGCGGTATGGTTGCCATCGACGTAGGCGAGGCCGGTAAGGTAATGCAGCTGCGCTGACCCAGAATCTGACTTCACGGCGGCACGAAATGTCGCTACGGCGCAGTCAAACTGCTTGTGGCTGGCGTACCAGCTGCCGAGGACAACGGCATTGTCGGTGGTGGGATGGGCTTTGATCTTGGCGAGCAATTCTGCAGGACCGTTGCAGACGGCATACGCGGCGGTGGCCGTGAAGCCCGAAACGCCGGCCAGAGCTAAAACTGCAAACTTCGCCACCGGCCGCTTAACCACTTAAGGATCTCCTGCAAATCAGGATAACAACTCAGGTGGAAATCGTCTTGGAACCGCTTGGTGACCGAGTATGCCAAACTGCATCTGAGGTATTGAGGACAGAACGTATGGAATGGCAGGACGAGGGCGTCAGCTCGGATATTGAAGATCGCCGCGGTTCGAGCGGCGGCGGATTTGGATTTGGCGGAGGGATGGGGATTGGTGGTTTCATCCTGGTCCTGATCATCAGCGTGATCACGGGACGGAATTTCTTCGCCGGGGGTGGAGGGCAGACAGATGTGGATCCCGGCCCAGGGGCGGCGCAGGGGGCGCCGAGCGGGCCGGTGGCTGAAGCTCCCGGGGAAGATCGCGATGTGCATCTCATCAGCTTCGTGCTGAATGACACGCAGAACACGTGGTCTAAGATCTTTGCCGCGCACGGACGGCAGTATCGCCACGCGAAGCTTGTGCTTTACCGCGATGTGACGTATTCGGGCTGCGGAACGGCACAAGCTACGACAGGACCTTTCTATTGCCCTGAGGACGAGAAAGTGTATATCGACCTGTCTTTCTGGCAGGAGCTGAAGCACTTTGGCGGCGATACAGGCGATTTCGCGCAGGCATATGTGGTTGCGCATGAGCTAGGACATCACGTGCAAAAGCTGCTGGGGATCGAACAGCGCATGCGCCGGTTGTCGCAGCAGGACGAGGGCGAGCAAAATCCTCTGTCGGTTGATTTGGAATTGCAGGCGGATTGCTTCGCCGGCGTGTGGGGACATAGCACCGAGCAGCGCAACATCGTTCATGAAGACGACATCGCCAGCGCGCTTAAGGCGGCTGCGGCGGTGGGAGACGATCATCTGCAGAAAATGAGCGGGCGTGCTGTGAGTCCAGAGACGTGGACGCATGGATCAAGCGCGCAGAGGACCGAGTGGTTCAAGCGTGGGCTTCAAGGCGGCGACGTGAACAGCTGCCCGACGTTCGATGGAAAGCTGGCACCGTGAAGTCGCGGAACAGGACTTCAATCGGGCTCTCTGGCCAACGGATTATGAGCGCTTTTGGCCTGACACTTCATTAAGTCGTTCACGACGGTTTTGGCTTCGCTGCCTGCAAAGTTGCCAGCGCCTTCGCAACTCGATGCTGAAACTGACGCCAATCGGAGTTTTCTGGGCCAACCTGATCGATGGTCGCCTTTGCCGTGCAACTGCCGTTCTTGGCCGTCAGCTCTACTTTTTGTGTGTAGGGGGTGAACCTCCCGACGACAACGAACGACGCTCTCTGCGCGGCATCATCTATTGAGATGATTCCGTAGCGATCTGGCTTGCCTAGCGTGTCCTTGACGGCCCGCCAAAGGTCGTTGCAGGGAGCCTGATAGACGTCGATTGATTTGGCCAGCGCGGGAACAGTAACAATCAGCATCAAGAATGGCGTGACAAAAAACCTGAACATCACTGTCCTCTGGCTCGCGACCGGGTCCCAGGATGCACGCAGAGTCTGAGAAACAACCGCAGCCGGGAATTATACGGCTGCTCCCGGCCTCAGGAGTGTGATGTAGTTAGACCAAATGTACCGTCGAACTTGTGCCTGCTTTGAAAGAGGGCTCTCGCTCAATGAACCGTCTTCGATTTGCGGTTCATGTAATCCATCAGCAGGTATTCGCCCAATGTGTCGGGCGTGGTGAAGTATGCCTTGCCGCGGCACATCTCTGAAACCTTGTGGACGAACTGCACGAGGCCGAGGTCGGAAGCCAGCATGAAGGTGTTGATCATGATGTTGGAGCGCTTGCAGCGCGCGACTTCTTCCAGAGTCTCACTGACGACCAGCGGATCGAGGCCATAGGCGTTCTTGTAAATGCGGCCGTCCGGTAGTGTCAGTGCCGACGGTTTGCCGTCGGTAATCATGACGATCTGCTTCATGTCCTTGCGCTGGCGGGCGAGAATGCGCTGCGCGACGCGCAGGCCTTCGCGGGTGTTGGTGTAATACGGACCGACCTTGACGCGGGCTAGTTGCGAGACGGGCAGTTCTTCGGCGGAGTCGTGGAAGAGAACCAGCGAAAGCGAGTCGCCAGGGTACTGCGTGCGGATGAGATGCGACAGCGCCATCGCAACTTTTTTGGCGGGGGTGAAGCGGTCTTCGCCATAGAGGATCATGGAGTGGGAGCAGTCGAGCATGACGACGGTGGCGCAGGAGCTCTGGTATTCGCACTGGTGAACATGCAGGTCGTCGTACTCCAAATTGAGCGGCAGGCCGATTCCTTCGCGGGAGATAGCGGACTTGAGCGTTGTGGTGGTGTCGAGGTTGAGCGTGTCGCCAAATTCATAGCGCTGCGATGCGCCGTGAGCTTCGATGCCGGTGGCCCAGTGACGCGTGTCGTGGCGGCCGAAGTTTGATTTGCCAAGCGAGCCCAGCAGATCGCGCAGTGTCTTGAAGCCGAGGAAGTCGAGGCTCTTGTCGGTGACTTCGAATTTGACTTCGCCCTGGATGTTTCCAGCTTCGCCCATCATTTTCGACATCTGTGTGGGGCTCATGTTTTGCGAGTAGGAGATATAGTTTTCCTGCTCCATGCGCTGGATGAGCTTGTCGATGAGCTCATCGATTTTGCCCCGCTCGCCCATTTGTTCAAGCTGCTGGCGAATGCGGTCGTCAAACATATCGCCGGATTCGAGGAGCTGACGCAAGGCTTCGCGCAAGTCGTCGAGAGTGTGGTCCATGTCCTGAAAGCGCAGATAGGGATCGCGGAAGCCCGAGTCGAGGAGGTAATCGGAGAGTGCCTTAAGTAGGTCTTCGATATCCATCTCGGAGGCCAGGTCGCCGGTGAATTTGGTGTAGCGAACGCGCTTCATGGGTTGTCCTAGTGTGGTTGAACTTGCGTTGCAGGTCGAAAAGCAGATCCTTCGCTCCGCTTACCCCACTGCGTGGGGCCCCAAGCTGCTCCGCTCAGGATGACACAGTGCAGTTGGTGCGATCCCTTGTAGCTCTCGCGGAGTCTTAAGCCTGGATCCTCCGTTGCTAGTTCAAGCCTCCACCGCGGCCTGATCGGCGGGCGCGCTGCCAATCGTCGAATTCGACTTCAATGTCACGGTCTTCCTTGCGCTTCGATTTTTCGGGAGCCGCAAATCCGCGTTCTTCGCTGCGGCTCAACTTGCGGTGCGAAACGAGGCCTTCGAGAAGGAACTCTGCTCCAGCGACGGCCCTGGAAGGATCGTCAGAGACCTTGACTTGGAGCGGAGAGAGTTTTTCAAAAAGGCCTTGGATCTTTTTCAAATCTGCTAGTGCTGCGGTGCTGGATTGGTTGTCATCGAGCTTGACGGTTCCGCCAAGGTTGAACCACTGCTCGATCTGCTGAGTGTTGGTTTCGGAGAAGTAGCGATCGTAAATCTTTCCGACTGCGGTGCGGATAAGTTCGCGGACGACGGTATCAGCGCCGCGCATCTCGCCTTCATATTCAAGTTCGAGCTTGCCGGTGATACCGGGCAGCGCGGCGTAGATGTCGCTGATGCGCGGGACGGCGAGTTTCTCTCCGTTCACGAGGGCGCGTCGTTCGGCATTGGACACAACCAGTTCCATGGTGGAAATGGGGAGGCGCTGACTTACGCCACTGCGCTTGTCGACGCGCTTGTCGTCGCGCGCCGTGAAGGCGACCTGTTCCACGACGGCGCGGACATACGCGGGAATTTCGATGGGTGCGGCTCCGCGCTCGGACCATGCTTCCTGGGCGGTGATGGCGATGCCCTCTTCGATGGTTTCCGGATAATGGGTGCGAATCTCGGAGCCGATGCGGTCTTTGAGCGGAGTCACGATTTTGCCGCGGGCGGTATAGTCCTCGGGGTTGGCGCTGAAGACGAGGGCGACGTCGAGAGCGAGGCGGACGGGGTAGCCCTTAATCTGCACGTCGCCTTCCTGCATGATGTTGAAGAGGGCCACCTGGATTTTTCCGGCGAGGTCGGGCAGTTCGTTGATGGCGAAGATGCCGCGGTTGGCGCGGGGCAGCAGGCCGTAGTGCATGGTCAGTTCGCTGGAAAGATCTTCGCCGCCGCGGGCCGCCTTGATGGGGTCGAGATCGCCGATGAGGTCTGCAACGGTGACGTCGGGCGTGGCCAGCTTTTCAACATAGCGATCGCTGCGGCCGATCCACGCGATTGGCGTTGAGTCGCCACGTTCGGCGATGAGGTCGCGGCAGCGCTTGCAGAGCGGATTGTAGGGGTTGTCGCGGATTTCGCAACCGGCAATGCAGGGCATGTATTCGTCGAGCAGCGCAGTCAGGGCACGGAGGATGCGGCTCTTGGCCTGACCGCGCAGGCCGAGCAGGATGAAGTTCTGCCGGGAAAGCACAGCGTTGACGATCTGCGGGACCACCGTGTCTTCAAAGCCGACGATGCCGGGAAAGAGCGTCTCATGCGCCTGCAGCCGGACGATGAGGTTCGAGCGCAGTTCATCTTTAACATTGCGGGACTTTAGGCGAGCTTCGGAAAACTGGTTGGTGCTGCGCAGTTCCCCTAGGGTATGGGGAAGAGGGTGACCTGGCATGGAATGGCTCCTGTTCCGGCCCGACCGACCGGTGTGTGTATAGTAGACGCGCTCGAGCCATAATGCGGCGCGGGGAATTGAGGTTCTTTTCATCGGCCCGAAGAATTGAATGCTTGCATCAAGCGGCCAGTGGGTCCAGCGGCGCGCAACAGCTTCTAAATGAGAGCACAGAGGGGAAGACGGAACAATCCCGCATCACGAAACTTCTTACGCTGGGTGCAAGTTAATTTGGTTTCCTGCCCGAGTCGAAATGCTGGTAGTGGTTGAGCGCGTCCTGCAGGGTTGCCGCAGCCTGCTGATCGTTTTGCTTGACCGCGAGGTCCAGCGCCTGGCGAACTGCGGGGATGGCATCGGCGGTACGACCTGTCTTGTCATACACCTTAGCCAACTCCGCGAGACAGCGCCAGTCTTTGCCTCTGCTGAGCGCGACTGCTTTCTCAAGAGGAGCAACAGCCCCGTCAAAGTCGCCCCGTGATTCAAGGACATAGGCGACGTTGAAGCGATACTCCACCGAGCCGGGATCTACGGCGATGGCTCTATTCAGTTGCTCGATGGCACCGTCGGAGTCGCCGTTAAGGGCCAGGGAGACGGCGAGGTGGTCGAGAAAGGTGGGATTAGTGGGCATCAGGGAGACGGCCTTGCGGTATTCGATGAGCGCGTCCCTTTCCTGATCGTTGGCGCTGAGGGCCGTGGCAAGGATGTAGTGGGAGAGCGGGTCTTCGGGATTTGTGGCGATGGCTTTGTGCAGCGTGTCGATTGCTTCAGAGAACTGGCTGGCTTCGATTTGCGCGTAGGCCTGATCAAAGAGGCGATAGAAGTTGGTGGCCTCCGGATCAATCTTGTCGATCGACGTGCCGGCAGGCAGGTTAATGAACTCCGGAATATTAATGGCCCGGTTGGCGGCCGTTGTGTCGTCAACGATGATGGCAGGGGTATCGTTACCGTCGGCGTCGATGTGGGTGAGCATAAGCCGCGTGTAAGGTCCCCGTGCCTTCGAGGAGAACGCCAGCCAGTGTCCATTAGGCGACCACGTGTGCCACGAGTTCATGGGTGCAAGATTGCAATGCATCAGGCGAGCTTTCCCACCAGCGAAGGGCACGATGTAGAGTTTGCTGTCAGGGCGCATTAGCAGGCCGTTCTTGTTCTGCACAAAGACGATCCATTTACCGTCGGGCGAGACTTTGGGGAAGTTGTTGCTCATTCCGTTGGCGGAAGCACCTTCGACAGGAACGGCTTTGCCTCCGCGGCCTTCGTTAAATGGAATCTTGTAGAGGTCGTACTGGATTTGCGTCTCGCCGGGATCGTTAGCTTGCTCGGGCTTTGCCGCCCCTACGGGATAGGGATCACGAGCGAGGGCGCGGCTGAAGATGAGGTACTTGCCATCTGGCGACCAGAACGCACTGGTTTGGACGTATTGGGCATCGTCCGCTCCCGGCAACGGGCGCATCTTGCCTTCCTTGCTGTCGTACCAGGCTAAAATGCCACGGGTGGGATAGAAAACCTGGCTGAACTGGATGCTGCGGTAGTTGGTGCTGTAGATCCTGTCGAGAATTCCGGAAGCAAATCCAGGCTCCTCGTTTTGATGCTTATTGGTATTGTTGGGCGGACCAATGGAAGTGACAACGTATCGACCCGTCGGTGAGACCTGCGACATGAATCCGAAGCGCTTGACTGCTGGATCGGCGGCGCGCGTCTCCTCGTTCAGCCCGAAAGAACTCCAATGAATGACGTTGGAATTGCGAATGGTCATGTCTTTCGAAATGGGGACGAGTGCATAGAGACCCTTGTCATTGCGGGGGCCGTCAAGATCGAGGCCGAACGTGGTGCCGTCGCGCGAGACGGAATGGCAGTTGGCGCATGTGGGCAGATTGGTCATCACCAAGTGGCTTTTGGGTTGAGAGATATCACGAATCTGCCACTTGATCAGGGGAATCGCTGAGCGAGGGAGCGGGGCGATTGGGCCTTTTTCTTCAGGTGGCGGAAGACGCAAGGGAACATCGCGATAGAAGACTGGAGCACCAACCGGATCGGACGACGTCGAGATTGTGACGTGACCAATTGAGCTGGGCTCGGTCACATTCGGCGCTAGGCCCATGATGGTGATGCGAGCCGGTGAGTTGACAGACAGATGCTTGATTTTTTCCCAGGTTGCGATGTCGGGTTTCCACGTGTGCGTTGTGGCTTGTTCAAGCGTCAGAGCGAGGTCAGGCCCAGCATCCGGATCGCTTTGACCGCGTTGAAGCAGATCGCCCGGTGCGTTTATGCGGAGGGGAGTCGACACTCCGGCGAATGAGATTTCAAGCACCCACCGTTTCGATGACTCGTTGGCATCGTGCCAAAGGAATGTGGGCGGTGTGATTTCGGGAGGGAAGACGGAGCCTTCCAGCGGATAGTCGATCTTGATCGGCAAGGCCTGCGACGGTGATGGATTTTGGAGTGTTGTATCAGATGATGGCGAAAATGCGGCGCCACACATCAGCAGCGCCGCGCCCGCAGTGACGATCGCCACAATCACAATGTGGGAAAGACGAACCCTCATGAGCCTCCGAACGATCGCAACTGAGCTCTCGCCCTATCTTGAGAATGAAGGTGTGGACTGAATGATTCGGTGATCCCGCTCACATCGATTAGGTGAAGTCGCCACCCCGAAGGCTTGGAGGAGTCGATCGGGACTCATTGAGATTCTTTCGCGGCGAGGATCACTTATCTCTGAAGTCCGCTGGACTATTCTTCTCTGCAGTGAGCTTTCTCAGCGAGAGGGCGATTCCTGAATCGCAGGGGAGTTCTTGAGGTTTTATTCGAGTTGAACCTTTTGGGGCATGTATCCGTCCTAGAAGTAGATAAATCCAGGAGTAATTTATGCGTTTTCATGGTGCCTTGCTTTTTGTTTCTCTGCTAACGGTTGTGACGGTTCCACGTGTTGTGCATGCCCAGTTTCCGCCTGTTCCCAAGGAGGAGCTGACCATGACGGCAGATCCCAAGGCGCCAGGGGCCGCGGCTGTTTATCTCTATCGCGAGGAAACTGAAGACGATCCGCACGCATTCAGAACGATCTATGCTCGCATCAAGGTGCTGACGGAAGCCGGCAAAAGTGCCGCCGTCGTTCATATCAATTATCCCAAGACTTTTGTCTTCAATGCAGTGGGTACGAATTCAAGCCGGATGGCAACGGGGAACTCTAACAGCTGGGACGCGCCGAGTCTCAATCACCTTGGCGAAGATCAGCCATGGGACACGGACAGCTATGTTGGCAAAGTGGAGATTGGAGCGCTCGAGGGCCGGGTAATCCATCCGGATGGAACAATCGTGCCGTTGACGGGTAAGCCTTCGGAATTGTTGAAGGCAACGAAAGGAACGCGCGGCAGCGAAACCAGCTTCACGATGCCGGGCGTTGAAGTCGGAAGTGTCATCGAATACCGCTACCAGGTGCGTTACGACCGCTATCTAACCGCTCCGGACTGGAAGTTGCAGAAAGAGTATTTCATTCACAAGGAGCACTTTGTCTTCCGGCCATCGAAGCAATTTCTCCCGCAACAATCGAAAGACGTTGGGGCCGGGGACAGCGCGCTGAAAGATCCGCACGACAACATTCTGACTGACATCCGGTTTAAGCCCGTTCTTCCAGCGGGCAAAACTCTCATTACGGATGCAATGGGGAACTACGTCATTGATCTTACGGATGTTCCCCCCATTCCACAGGAGACTTACGCGCCTCCGCTGACCGATCAGGCTTATAGCGTGGACTTTTTTTACACGTACACGCCGGATGTGAAGGACTACTGGCAGAAGCAGATGGGTTTTTGGACACGGGCGCTGAACGCCTATACCGCACCCACCCAGACGCTGCAAAATGCCGTGAAGGAATTTGTATCGCAGTCCGATTCTCCAGTCGATAAGGCGAAAAAACTCTATGACGTGGCGCAGAAGATTGAGAACACGGATTCGAGCCCGGATGGCGCGCCTCTTACGGGGAGTGAGTTTATTCCGCGCGGCAAAGTTGAATCGGTTCTCCTGAACAAGAAAGGATCGAGCAATCAGATTGCGTTTCTTTACCTGGCGCTGATGAGAACGGCAGGAATCAGCGCGCGGCCCGAAAGGATTGCGAGCCGCAGTCTTCGCATCTTCTCCGCGCAATTCATGGACAATATTCAGCTCGACACTGTGCTGATCGGATTGCAGATCGACGGTAAGGAGATCCTTGTTGATCCAGGCACGAGCATGGCCCCCTTCGCGACTCTTCACTGGGCACATGCGGGTGCGGGTGGAGTGGCAATGGATGCAAACAACAAGGCTCAGATCATTATCACGCCATTGCAGAAGAACACGGACAACAGCACCCTTCACGTGGGCACGATCGACGTGTCACCACAAGGTGCCGTCTCTGGAACGTTGAAGATTGGATTCATTGGACAGCGCGGGATCGAGTTGCGACAACTCGGAGTAAGGTCGGGGGTTGAAGCAGTGAAATCGGAAATTGACGCCATGATCGCGCAGCAGGTGCCATCTGGCATCAATGCCGCGGTCGATCACATCGTTTATCTCGATGATCCGAGCAAGCAGTTGCTGGCCGTAATCTCGGTGACGGGTTCCCTCTCGAAGAGTGCGAATGGAAGAATTGAGCTTCCCCGCAATTTCTTCGAGGCCCAGGAGAGGAATCCATTTCCAGAAACTCCGCGAGAGCTTCCGATTGACATGCGATATCCGGCACAAGAGCAGGAACAGATTACCTACACGGTGCCGCCCGGCTATACGCTCGAGGCAACTCCGAAGGATTCAACTCTGAAGTGGGAAGAGAACGCCGCGTACCAGGTTCACACGAAGATTGAGGGAAGTTCAATTACCGAGGCGCGTATTCTAGCGCGAGGGTTTACCCTGCTCGACCCAAAAGATTATGGGCAATTGCATGACTTTTACCAGAAAGTAGTAGCTGCGGATCAGCAGACCCTTGCGCTGAGCGCAGCGCAAGCAAGTAAGCTTCAGTAATCGCAATTCGCATGGGCGGGCATCACACACGAAGGCTGGAATGGTTTCGAGATAAACGGCGATTTGACAGCTCATTTCTTGGCCTGCGAACATCGTCTAGATCGACGACATCATTCCTGTCTTCCTACGACCAAGCATCAGGAATGATGCAGGTCACGACTTCGCCAGTCAGAAAAGAAATTCCGGGCTCCCGTTAGCATTGAGCGAACTGCAAGCGTAAGCAGCCAGTTTGCTTCATTGTTCCTCGATGCAGAGGCAAAAGCTCCTTGGAGGAACAGTGCATCGAGGAAGCAAAATCGCGCAGATGTTTTGGGGAACGCTGCGTCAGGGCACAATGTTTGTCGTCGTTCTCCTAACCGTCCTCTTTCTGCCTGCCGATAGATCCAGCCGGATTGAAGTTCCCGTTACCACTCGGGCATTTGCTGCACGCTCCGAAGCAGCAGTCCTGACGCAGATCTCTATCGATTATCCGGAAGACGGCTCGATCTTTCCGCCTGGCATTACTCCGCCTACTTTTCTTTGGCGCGATGCAGCTGGGACTTCCTGGAGCATCGACATTTCGTTTGCTGACAGTTCTGCTCCCATTCATGCGACTTCAAAAGGAGAGCGCATGCAGATTGGCCCGATTGATCCGGATTGTGTGGCCGATTCTAACTCTCCGCCCGCGCTGACACCACAGCAAGCCGCTACCTGGACCTGGAAGCCCGATGCCGCGGAGTGGGCCGCAATCCAGACGCACTCGGCGAACAGTCAAGCCACCGTTACCATCACTGGGTATCGCGACGGGAAAGAAGCCTACTCGCAGTCGCATGTCCGGTTTACCACTTCTAAGGACGAAGTAAACGCGCCGATTTTTTATCGCGATGTTCCGCTGATGCCGGCATCGAGCAGCGGCGGCGCGGTCGCGCCCCTCGCGCAGTCCAACATTCACCTGATCCACTGGCGCATTCGCGATATCCGCAAGCCAGAAAGCCACACCGTGCTGAAGGATATGCCCACCTGCGCCAACTGCCATTCGTTCTCGGCCGATGGCAAGACTTTTGGCATGGATATCGACGGCCCTGCAAACGACAAGGGCCTGTACGCGGTGGTCCCCGTGCAAAAGCACATGGTGATCCAGAGCAAGGACATGGTGCATTGGAATACCGACGGCAAGGTCGGGACAGTCCGCGTCGGGTTCATGTCGCAGGTTTCGCCCAACGGCCAATACGTTCTGAGCACCTTTGCAGGTCCGGAGTTGAGCAGGCTGATCGACAGTTACTACGTGACCAATTTTACGGACTATCGCTTCTTGCAGGTCTTTTTCCCAACGAAAGGAATTCTGGAGTACCTTAACCGCGCTACGGGACTGCGTGAACCGTTGCCGGGCGCAGATGATCCGAAATATGTGCAGACAGACGGTGTGTGGAGTCCCGACGGAAAGTACATTGTCTTCGCACGAGCCGAGGCGCGCGATCCGCGTCCGCCGGGTCAGGGCCGTGCCACGCATGCCAATGATGCCAACGAAGCGCAGATTAAGTATGAGCTATATCGCATTCCCTTCAATGGCGGGAAGGGCGGAACGCCGGAGCCGATCAAGGGCGCTTCACAAAATGGAATGAGCAACAACTTTCCGAAGATCTCGCCGGATGGCAAGTGGATTGTCTTCGTGCAGTGCAAGAATGGACAACTGATGCGGCCGGACAGTCAGCTGTACATCATTCCAGCAGAGGGTGGAACGGCGCGGCGGCTGCGCTCCAACACCCGATTGATGAATTCATGGCACAGCTGGTCGCCCAATGGGCGGTGGCTAGTGTTCTCATCGAAGGCCCGCTCGCCGTACACGCAGATGTATCTTACTCATATCGATGAGCAGGGTAACTCGAGTCCGGCGATTCTGATTGATAATGCGACGGCCTCGAATCGCGCGGTGAATATTCCGGAGTTTGTAAACATCAACCCAGATGGCATTGACCAGATCGAGGTGCATGTGGCCGATGGAGTTCAGACTGCGGCGACTGGCAAATGAGGACAGGCATCAACGGAAGTCGACACGCGCGGGTATCTTCATTGCGGTTTAGCGTACTGATCTTTGCGTGGGGCGTTGCGGCATTTGCGGGAGGTGCGCAGGAGCCCTGCGCACCTCCCGATTCCATGAAGGCGCGCTTCGCAGGCAAGCCGGATCCAACTGCGTTGAATGATCTCGGTGCGTGGTTTGGCGAGCATGACAACTACACCTGCGCCGCCGAAGCTTTTGCGACCTCGCTACAGATGGATCCAAAACAGAAGGACATGCCGCACGTCGCTTTTATGTTTGGGGCGAGCCTGTATTATGCAGGCGACGCAAAAGAAGCGATCCCAGCCCTGCAGGCAGCCGAGCAATCCGGCTACAACGAGATCAAGCTTCATCTGCTGCTAGCGCGGGCGCAGGACGATGCGCATGCGCGGCCCGAGGCTGAGACGGAGTGGCGCTCGGCGCTGGATATCGATCCGGAGTATTCCTATGCTCTTGATGCCCTGTCAGACGATCTTATTGCAGATCACGACAGCAAAGGCACAATCGAGTTGCTCGACAAGCCACGCCTTGTTCCCCAACGCACGGTGCACCAGGCGATGAATCTCGGGACAGCTTACGTGCTGGAAGGAAAACGCGAAGATGCCGAACGTATTCTTCGCGATGCTTTGAACACTTATCCTGATGCTGTTGAGCTTGCCTCTCAACTTGCCGACGTTCTAACGCAGTCGGGCAGGAAAGCAGAAGCGGAAGCGGTGTTGCGGATCATTAAGGAGCGCAAGACCGGCACCGCCGAAGCGAAGGATCACTGATTCGCTGACAATCGCAAATGAAGAGGCGCGACCATTGCTGGCCGCGCCTCTTTGATTTGAGATGAGACGCTCGGGCTAAAACAAGTTCCAGAGCGACTGGTTGTAAATCTCGTGGTGGAACTGCACTTCAGGAGCCTTGACGAAGGTGCCGAGGTCGCGTGCGCAGCGGTTTGCAGAGGCTTGCTTCAGATCGGCGAAACGTCCCTGCACGTCCGAACCAAGGATTTCGGCGATCCACTCCGAACCCTTGAAGTCGTCGATGGCCGCTTGAATATGATCAGGCAGGTAGCGCTCGGCCTGACGGAGATTCTTGATCTTGGCCGTGTTGCCATCGATGCCGGTCTTGAAGATCGAGTAAAGAGCCAGGTAAGGATTCGCATCCGGTGCGACGGACCGAACCTCAACACGCATCGAGCGCGAGTTGCCGATGGGCACGCGCACCATGGAGCCACGATCGGTGGCTGATGCCTTGATCTGGTTCGGAGCTTCGAAGTGCGGATCAAGGCGACGATATGCGTTGACACTGGGGTTCAGGATCAGGCAGATATCCAGCGCGCTGGTTAGAATGCGGTCGATGAACTTCCACCCAAATCCGGAAAGCATCTCCTGGCCTTTGGGATCCCACATCAGGTTGACCTTGTCCTTGGAGACGGAGACGTTTGTATGCATGCCGCTGCCGTTGACGCCGACGACTGGCTTAGGCAGAAAGCATGCGGTGTATCCCATGTTGTTAGCGATCTGGCGGCAGAGCAACTTGTAGAGCTGAATTTGGTCAGCGGCTGCGACAACTTCGCCGTAACCGTAGTTGATTTCGAACTGGCTGGGCGCAACTTCGGGGTGATCCTTTTCGTTCTGGAAGCCCATGGCGCGCTGCACTTCAGCAGCCGTGTCGATGAACTGGCGCAGGGGATCGAGGGGCAGCACGTGGTAGTAGCCGCCGGTATTGATGAAGTCGAATTTCAACGTCTCGTGGTAGTGCCGCTCCGCATCTTTGCCGGCAAAGAGAAAGCCTTCAATTTCGTTGGCAGCGTTCAGCGTGTAGCCCTTGTCCTTGTAAAGTTTCTCGGAGTAGGCCTTGAGCACACCGCGTAGGTCGCCGGAGTAGGGTGTGCCGTCCTTGTCGATGACGGTGCCGAACACCAGCACCTTGCCATTGCCGAACACGTCAGCCGGAACCCAGTAGAAGGCGCTCCAGTCGATGCCCAGACGCAGATCGCTTTCCTTTTGCGCGGTGAATCCGCGGATCGAGGAGCCGTCAAAGGTCAGGTTCTCGTGCGAACCGAGTAGAAACTTCTTATCGTAGTCCAACAGGTGCAGGCGACCTTCAAGGTCGGAGAACAATACCGTTACAGCCTTGATGTGCTTCTGATCCGTCAGATACTTGATCCTCTTGTCGCGAACCTCTTCAAACGGCAGACGATTCATGCGATCTGCCTTAGCTTCCAAGTTCAGTTCTTCGAGCTCCTCGTACGAGAGGGCAAGAAAATTACGGTAATCGGATGACATGGCTCTCCTTCCAGCTGACAAAAAAGTTGTTGGGGCGTTCAATGATCAGTCTAGGGTTTCTTGTATAAGGAACCCGTGAAGATTGCAGCTAAGTGATTGGCTACTTGTGCCGAGCTACGAGCATCATCAACAACAGGATAACAACTGGAATCAGGGCGAGCGCGCCGTAGTAAAGAACCTGCCGCTTCATGTGGGATTTTCGCTTGTTCCAATCGCGCAATTCGACTCGATCCTCAACGCCAACCTCGTTCAGATGTTGCAAATCATGTGCAAATTCGCGGGCGTTGGCATAACGATTCTGGGGGTCGCGTTCAAGGGCTCGATACAGGACCTCCTGAAGCTGTGGCGAGATCGAAGGCTCGGCAAGTGCCGGTGGCATTGGATGATTCAAGAGCCGATCATTCATGATCTCCATGGGCGAGGAACCGGAGAAGGGAAGTCGGCCCGCGAGCATTTCGTAAAGGATGATGCCGACGGCGTAAATATCAGAGCGGCGATCTCCGCGTTTCCCCTTTACTTGCTCGGGAGAGATGTAGTCGGCGGTCCCCAGTGTGGCGGTGAAGTTGGCGTAGGTGAGCCGGCGCGCGGCCGAATCTCCTGCAATGCCGAAGTCGATCAGCTTGATGTTGTCATTAGCGTCGACCATGATGTTTTCTGGCTTCAAATCGCGGTGAATCACGCCTTGCTCGTGAATGTACTCGAGTCCTTCGAGAACCTCGATGGCTATACGAATAGCGCGATCCTGCGGCATCCGGCCTTCGGAGAGGATCTCGCGCAACAATCTTCCATCGCACCACTCCATCACCATGTAAATACGCGAGCGCTTTTCGCCGCCGAACACGCGCATCACCATGGGGTGATCGAGCTTCTCGCCAATTTCCGATTCGCGTTTGAAGCGATCAAAAAGAATCGGATCGGCTTCCATATCAGGATGTGGAATTTTCAAGGCGACGACACGATTGTCCCGCGTATCCACGGCGCGAAAGATCGAAGCCATACCGCTTCGCGCGATCGGCGCTTCAATGCGGTAAGAGTCGATTGTCGAACCAGTTTCGATGGTGTCGAGTATGCCCATGGGGCGGCGTGCTCCAGTGCTTGTGCTTCTTCTACTGTATCGAGTTCAGGGGGCTTGACTGTAAGGATTTCATAAGACTGCGCGGAGATGTTCAGGAGGGGAGTCGGTAGGGCCGACCACGATACATGCCCACCTGCTCGACTGATCGCACGCGAATGACCTGCGCAGTGGTGTTGTCATTGCCATCGATCTCCACAGCTCGCGCGACCAATTCCTGCGCAATCTCATCGAGTGGTTTGTTCTGAGTGACGATGGAAGCCATCGTGTCTGCGGGCATTTCATCGTGCAGTCCATCGGAGCAGAGTACAAGTACGTCGCCGGCTTGCAGGGTGAGCGCTGTGGTGTCAGGCGAAACGAACATTTCGGGTCCGAGTGAGCGGATCAGGACGTGGCGGGATTCGGATGTGGCGATATCACTTGCAGAGATGACGCCCATTTTTCTTTGCTCGTTGACCCATGTGTGATCCTGCGTGATCTGCTTTGCCACGCCCTTGCGTACGAGGTAGCAACGGGAATCGCCAACATGGGAGACGATGGCCTGATCGTGGCGCAGAGCGCAGGCTACGGCTGTGGTCGCCATCTTCTTTCCGCGGAACTCGGAAGCGAGAGTGCGGTCATGCACTGCGGCATTGGCATGCTGTACCAGGCGCGGCAAAAGGCTGATGAGCATGGCGCCGCCCTGCGCTTTCTCAAATTCCTGCACGAGAACTGAGACCGCGGTGGAGGATGCGATTTCGCCCAGATCGAGGCCTCCCACACCATCGGCAACTACAAAGAGATAACCGTGGGACCGCGCCTGGTGGCGCGAATTAGGAATGAAGGACCCCATGGAGTCTTCGTTATTTTTGCGCGTCTTGCCGGGGTCAGTAGCCTGGCCAAACACTACGTCCAACATGGACCGGTCGCCTCATCGGGTTTCTCGCGCGCGAGGTGCTCTGCCCGCGGAGTTGATTGGTTCCCCGCGGAAGGGTCCTTGTTCGCGGGGTGAATTCGCATATCGTGCGCATCATGAAAGAAGGACGCCGAAGTTCATATGCTTGGATTCTGCCAAAAATACTTGGGTGGTTTCCATCCGCGGCCTTCTGAAAGGTGCCACTCAGGAAAGCCACCCAAGGTTGCATTCAATTTGACGTCGTTTGTCTAGCCTTTGACTTCTACGAGTACCGCTTTGCCCTTGGCTTTCGATGATCTCAGGAAGTAAACCGCGCCGTAGAGGCCCCAGACTCCCGAAATGCCGAGTGCAGTAAGTGGCTCCATCTTGGTGCCGAGGTTGAAGAAGGGTCCGAGGACGTAAACGGCCATACAAGCCAAGTTCGCCAGCAGACCAAAGCCCGGAATCAACGTGTGTTTCACAAAATTGTGATCAGGACGTTTATGGAACGCGACCATGCACAGGAAGCAACTGAGCGCATACAGAATGAACGTGCCGAAGTTGGATGTGAGGGTGATGGTCAGCAGAGAGTTGGGCAAGGCGGCCATCTTGTCGTGTGTGGAGTAGCCGAAGCTCGAAAAGATGCCATGAGGAAGTGCCGCGATGGTCGCATCCGTCGGCGCACTGGCGTCGGCGAAGACGAGCGTTACGGCGAGGCATCCGAGAACTGCGGAGATAGCAGCCAACGTCCAGATGGCGCGGCGTGGTGAAAGCGATTCGGCGTGAAGCATGCCGAAGTGCTCGGGTGCTTCGTCGTCCTTACCCATTGCATAGGTGACGCGAGCACCGGTATTCATGCAGCTCAGCGTGGTTCCGATGAGGGCAAGGAACACAGTAATCGCTTCGGCCATCATGAAGTACTTTCCATGTCCCTGGCCAAGCAGAGCGTCCCCGACGATGATCATCATGTCGCCGATGGGCGCCGCCGATCCCGCGGCACTCTGCATCGTGTACCCGGAATTCAGGAAATAGTTTGCGGCAAAATACTCAATCAGATAACAGACCAAGCCCTGAATCAGCAGCGAAGCGATTACGGCGATTGGAATATGTTTAGTCGGATTTTTTGCCTCGCCTCCCATCGCCGTCACCGATTCAAAACCGACAAGGATCAGAATCGCAACCGTCGCCTGAATAAATACCCAGCTGAATTTGTGTGGCGAGACGACAGACTTCGCGGAGGTGTGTGTGAGCATGTTGCCGCTGGCGTCCGCTGCGGGATAGTCAATCGTGAATGGAACCGGCTTGCCGGCCTTGTCGAGCTGAGGCTGGGGAACGCCGCTGGCGTCGCGAACGACAGAACCGTCCTTGGCGGTGGCGAATTGATAGGTGTAGGTCGCGAGCGACTGGCCGTCGTAGTTAAACGCCGGTGATCCTGCTGGATGATTGGCGCGATAACCCAGGGCGAGCACGCTGAATACCAGTAGTGCGGATATCTGAATTACGTTAATGGCGAGGTTGACGGCCGTCGATGCTCCCGCGCCCTTCTGGGCGATCCAGGCAACAAAGAACGAGAACGCGATGGCGACCAAACCCATGAAAACCGGTCCGGGATTGGAACCGCTGATGAAGTTCGGATAGAAGAATCCGACGACGTAGCCGACGAAGATGCCGGTAGTGGCCACCATCACGCCTGGGTAAACCCAGTAGTACAAGTGCGAGCCCCAGCCGACAACGAACTTCGCGATGCGGGCGTACTTGAAGGCCTTGTCTTTGGAGAGCAGCGCCTGCTCCGCGTAGTAGTAGCTGGAGCCTGTGCCTGGATAGAGCTTGGAGATCTCCGCGTAGGCAACGGCAGTGGCTAGACAAAGTCCCAGCGCCAGCAGGATGCCCCACCACATCGATGGCGCCGTGGAAGGCTGCCCTGCGGTTCCCGTTGTCGCCTGGATGAAGAACGTGAGCCAAAGAAAGGCGCCCGGAGCAATCAGCGCCATTGCGTTGCTGGTCAACCCGGTTAGGCCCAGAGTTGCCTGCATCTGTGGTGCTTTCTGTTCTGCCATTTAGATTCTCCTGGAAAATGAAGTTTTTACGGTCTTCTCCCGCGTATGAGTAACGGGCTTGTTTTGAGGCTGGCCGGATCAAAGTCCGGCGTGAAGCCTGCTGTTTCTGGGTTATGTGAATGCTACGTAGTGGTCGATGAAGATGAAATGAAGAATCGGACCGTTTCGGGGTTGAGGACTTTGCGGGGATGCATCCCGTCCTCGGAGTTTTGTTGTCACTTCAAGGACGGGATTTTTAAATCAGCTCTGCTATTTTTCGGTTACGTTTTTCCCGAAGATAAAGCCGAATTCAAGAGCGCCCCGGAACTGGTCCGCATTTGTTCCTGAGCTGCCAAAGACACTTCCCGGCGTGTAGTCCGTTGCATGCACCCACGCGAGGTCGCCGCGAACGTACATACCGCCCTTCTGGTAGGTTGGCGTTGCGGTGAAAGTGGTGCCCGAACTGCCAGCCCCGAAGCCCAGCATGTTAACGGAACCATCGGTTGCGCTCCCCGAACTCGTCAGGTATTCGACACGCGCCGGAAGAGAGAAGCCACTTTTGAAGGCGTAGCTAACGTTGAGCGCGCCACCGGTTGCGGATGTGCCGTTGACGACGCCTACCTTCGCATTGGTCGGAAGCTTGCCATACTGGAAGTACGGCGAAATGATCCACGGGCCCTTGGTGTAGGTGTAGATCACGGCGTGCATGTAGCCGTTGTTCTGGATAGGCGTAGCCGCCGTTTCAAAAACGGTCTGTCCGAGGTTCCCCATCCCGTCGTACACAAGTACGTGTGGCCCCTTGGTAAGAGTCACCGAGCCCGAAAGCCACGAGTAGCGGTTGGAATAGTAACCGTCGTTCCAACTAACCGAGGCACTCAGATATTTATTGAGGGTCTGATTTATCTGGATGCCCTTGTTGATGGCGTTTTCCTGGTTCCAAACAATGCCACGCTCAATGTTGAAGTTCTGGTAAGTAAAGGTGGACTCGGCGCCCATCAGCGTAGGAAGAGAGCCGATCAGGAACTGGGTGTTCTTGCCTGCTTGGAGCTTCAGGTAGGCGACCGGAACCGGCCCATAGGTATTCTTCACCGTGGTTTGGGCATCAGTAAAAGGCACTGAGAGTGCCTGCATGGTGTAAACGCCCGCCTGGATGTAGTACTGAACTTTTCCGTCTGCTTTTTGAATGAAGATCTGTCCGTTGCTCAGGGTCGCCTGTGCGGCGTCGTCCCCCGGAACGTGATTGCTCTGGAACTGCGAGAAACCGGTGATAATGCCATTGACGCTCAGCTTGCCCAGCGGTCCCGCATCAAAGGTCGCCGGAGGAAGCCATTGCAGCGGACCCGTGAGAACGAACGTAGAGAGCGCAGTTGGAGCGGGCGCGGCTTCTGGTGCTGGATCGGTGGCGGCGGCTGGTGTTGCTGGGGTGGTTGCAGGTGGTGCAGCCGTTGCGACAGTTGCTGGCGCCTGCGCACCTGCAATAGCCGTGGCGAGCGACGCTGCAACAAGGGACTGCAGGATGATGCGATTCAACTTGAGAGATATCGACACGATTCCTCCTGAAAAAGAAAATGGATATGAGATACGAGAGGCGCTATGTGCGATGCGAGGCCCTCGGTGAAATGTGATGCCTCTATGCGAGAGGTGAGGTGGTTGACTCAGTCTCTTTCGTTCGGACTACCTTGCAGTCAGGCCCGGGAAAGGCGACACACGAGGATTGTGTCGTTGCCGAGGCAAAGATGATGAAGTCTCGCGCGGTGAGCGCTGCTCCGTTCAGCTACTGAATAAGTGCGGCTGACATTATTAATGCAAGGAATGCATAAAGAAGAGATGAGGATAATCAAAAGAATTTGTATGGGGGATGTATCACCGTCTTCAGCAACCGGTGTACTGGTGACGACTTAAGCGGATAATGGCTGCTCGCCGTTGCGGTTCTTTACGCCTTACCTCATAAAAATCAAATTAAGAACTGGTAAAATCTACAAACAATCTCCGCGGCCAGAAAATCACCCCTTGGGAAGGAAAGAAAGATGTCCGCGAGGATGTTTTCCTGAATCCGGTGATTCTCTGGAAATTAGATCCTCGGCCTCAGCAGACTGTGCAGCCCGATCAAGCTGCTGATCTCACTCTGCTCAGATGCAAGCAATCAACATGAGCGGTCCACTCACTCTCAAGGTGACTCAAATTGCATGGCACTTGATAGAAAGGATGGCAGCCGGTTGTCTGGAACATACATACCTCTGCGCACTGTGTTTCCAGTACGGCGTGTGCGCGGGTCCGGGCTGAAGGCGCTGCTGTTTTCCACGGAGTGTGCCCTGGGCATTCTCTCGGTGGTTTTGCTTGGGGTGTTTGTGCACTGGCTGCAATGGCTGTTTCCTGTTGCAGTCCTGCTTTATCTGCTCATTATTGTGCCGACTGCTCTTTGGTGCGGCTTCTGGCAGGCCGTTATCGTTTCCTTCTCCGCGGTAGCTGTGCAGAGCTACTTCGCTCCGCATCAAGCCGGACTGAACGCGGCGGCAAATCCTGCCAACCCGATCACGCTTGTAGCGTTCATTCTTACTGCCCTGGTGATCAGCCGCCTGTCGGCACGCGTCACACAGCATGCCCGGGAGACTGATTCCTGGGGAGGCCAGATGGAAGACCTCTACGAGTTCACTCGGCGCACTTTGCAAATGAATCTGCATGTAGAGCCCGGTGCTCAACTTGCTGAGCTGGTTCATGAAATTTTTGCGCTCGAGGCGGTGGTGATCTTCGACGCAGATCTGCATGAAACGTACCAGGCTGGCTATTGGAACGTCGATCCCCAGGAACTCGCACAGAACGTGTACTACTTCGAAACATCGGATGACGATCCCGAGACTGGAATTGCTCGGCGCGTAGTTCGTCTCGGCACAGTACCGGTTGGATCAGTGGTTATCCGCGGTGAGACCAGCCCACTTACCAACAACGCGATCGCTTCTTTGATTGCTGTTACATTCGATCGTTATCGCGCCTTTGCGAACGAGAGCCGCATCGAGACAGAGCGCCAGACTGAGCAACTTCGCTCCACGGTTCTCGACTCGCTCGCACACGAATACAAAACTCCGCTTACGGCGATTCGTGCTGCCTCGACAGGACTCAACGAAATGGGCAAGCTTTCGGCCGGCCAAAGCGAACTTGTCTCCCTGATCAATGAACAGGCCGATCTGTTGAATGATTTGACGACGCGCTTGCTTACAACGGCTCGTCTCGATGCGGGCGAAGTCACGGTTCACGCGGTACCGGTGGGTGTCGCCTCCTTGATTGACGAGGTTGTGGCCAGCCTGAGTGAGCGGCTGGCGTCAATGAAGGTGGCGATCGACATGCCCGACGATAACCTTGTGCTGTGCTGCGATCGACGGCTGATGACCATGCTTCTCTCGCAGTACATCGACAATGCATGTAAATATGCGATCTACGGAACAACCATTACGATCCGTGCTATCCAGTCGAAGGCCGAAGTGATCTTCTCCGTCCATAGCTTTGGTCCCGTGATCCCTATCGCTGATCGTGAGCGCATCTTCGATCGCTACTATCGCTCATCGACCTCGTCGAATCGTGCATCTGGTACGGGCATTGGTCTCTCCGTGGCCAAGCGCGCGGCGACCATTCACGATGGATATGTCTGGGTTACGAGCGACCAGGATGAAGGCAATACGTTTTACGCGGCAATACCATCGCAGGCAAGAAAGAGGGAAGTCTCATGAACCAGCCCGCCATTCGCATTCTGATCGTCGATGATGAGTCCGCGATACGCCGAGCGCTCAAGCCGCCGCTGGCCGAACTTGGATTTCAATTCAGCGAAGCCTCTCGGGGTGAAGAGGCGCTGCATTTGCTGCACTCTAGTCAGTACGATGTAGTACTTCTCGACATCAATATGCCGGGTATTGGGGGCATTGAGACATTGCGGCGCATTCGCGCATTTGCACCCCGGCTACCCGTGCTTATGCTCACGGTGCGCGATGGCGAAGAAGAAAAGGTTGAAGCCCTGGAACTTGGCGCTGATGACTACGTCACCAAACCCTTCAGCACACGCGAACTCATTGCGCGTATTCGCACCGCGGTGCGCAGGGTGCACGCTCCGGCACGAGCTGAAGATGCGCCCATTGAAATCGGAGAGATTCGCCTCATTCCCGACAAGCGCGCCGTGACCAAGCGCGGCCAGGCCGTTCATCTTACGCGCAAGGAATACGACATCCTGTATTGCCTGATGAGCCGCGCAGGGCGCGTTGTGTCGTACGCCAAGCTGCTGACGGCGGTGTGGGGAGCGGACTGCCGCGAAGAAGTTGAGTATCTTCGTACGTTCATTAGGCAGCTTCGCAAGAAGATCGAAGACGACCCATCCAAGCCGATCTACCTGCTGACGGATGTGTACGTTGGCTATCGTTTCGCCGATGCGCAGATGTTGCAAGGCGACAGCGGCGAAACCGGCCCGGCAGGTGTCGATCAGGAACACGTTGCGGAGAATGCGTCATAAGAAGCTTGTCCCGAAGATCGTTGCCTCAAAATCAATATGGAGACTGATTCATGCCAGAAGGCGTCACACGACGTTCGTTCCTCGGCCACGTTGTGGCAGTGACCGCCGCAGGCTCTGTTGCAGATTCAGCTCAATCTCAATCCACCAATGTGAGCAAGTCAGCAGGGCGTGCCTCCACACTGCTTGATATTCTTCGCGTTCCCGACAGGGTTTCTGCCTTCACTGGGATCGATCATCCAGTTACTCTCGCGCGTTCAGCAAATGCATGGCAGGGAAATGGTGTCCAAGTAGAATTTGCACCTGACGCCAAGCAAATGCCGATCACGATTACGAGCCCTTCTCTGGCGCTCACGCATATGCATCTGCGCTGGTCTGTCGACGTTGATTCACGGCTTCGTTGCCTGGGCGACCACTGGGAGCGCAGCTACGGCGACCTTGCGTGGCGAGGCATCATCCCCGAGCGCGTGATGCCGTGGTACTTCATTTCCTGGGATGGCGCGGCGTGTCACGCATATGGTGTCAAAACAGGTGCCCGTGCGCTTTGCTTCTGGCAACTTGATCAGGAGGGAGTCTCTCTCTGGCTGAACGTATGCAACGGCGGAGAGGGAGTACAACTAGGCAATCGCCGCCTTCAGGCTGCCATCGTCGTCACGCGTAACGGACAATCTGAAGAGCCACCGCTGTCGTCTATGCGTGCGTTTTGCCGCGCAATGTGCGAGAAACCGAGACTGCCTTCTTCCCCGCTCTATGGTTCCAATGACTGGTACTACGCATACGGACAAAACTCCGCCGCGCAAATACTTCGCGATGCGGATCGTGTTGCCGAATTCTCAGCGGGGCTTGTCGCGCGACCTTACACCGTGATCGACGATGGGTGGCGAGATCCTGCGCGGTTTCCTGACATGCGCGCACTTGCTTCCGAGATCAAGCATCGCGACGTCCGCCCGGGCGTTTGGATCAGGCCGCTCATAGCACCAACATCCGCGCCAAAAGATCTCCTGCTTCCCGACCTTCGCTTCGGAACGCAGAAGGAACGAGCGAGAGAGGTAGCATATGATCCCACACATCCTGACGCGCTTCAGTTGATCCTCGCCAAAGCAACCGAGGTAGTTGATTTCGGATTTGAGTTGGTAAAGCACGACTACACAACATTCGATCTCCTCGGGCGCTGGGGTTCCGAGATGGGACCAAATCCCACCTCAGGCGGTTGGAGCCTGCACGATCGCTCCCGTACCAACGCCGAAGTTATTCGAGAGCTGTACGAGGCGATCCGCAAAGCTGTTGGAGAGCGGACACTCCTCCTCGGATGCAATACCGTGGGTCATCTTGCCGCTGGAGTATTCGAAGCGCAACGCACCGGTGATGACACGAGCGGAGAGCATTGGGAAAGAACTCGGAAGATGGGAATAAACACGCTCGCCTTCCGACTTCCGCAGAACGGAACTTTTTTCTCGCAAGATCCGGATTGTGTGGGAATTACTCCAGCTGTGCCATGGGAACACAACCGCCAATGGCTAGATGTCATTGCCCGGAGCGGTGCGGCTCTATTTATCTCACTTGATCCCCGCGTTCCAGCTGCCGACCTGAAGGAGCGTATTTCCGAGGGCTTCCGAGTTGCGGCCAGTGGGGGATCCAACGTGTGTGCCACGGACTGGCTCGACACCACAACGCCGGAACACTGGAGCCGTCCAGGCACTTCAGGCGAAGATCGACGCTACCGCTGGTGCTCGCTCGATGGCGCCGACCCGTTTGCCACTTAAGCCTATTCGTTGTAATGCAGCAGGCTGAAGACGTCGTATTCCTTGAAACGATCGCGGCCTTTAAGGAAGTCGAGTTCTACGGCAAACGCAAGTCCCGTAATCTCGCCGCCTAGTTGCTTTACAAGCTTGACGGTAGCTTCCATCGTGCCGCCCGTAGCCAGCAGATCGTCGACGAGCACGACGCGCTGACCGGGCTGGATGGCATCCATGTGAATCTCAAGTGTGTCCGATCCGTATTCGAGGTCATAGGTGACGCGAGCTACCGGGGCAGGGAGCTTGCGCGGCTTGCGTACGGGCACAAAGCCCGCGTTCAGGCGATAGGCGAGTGCGGGGCCAAAGATGAATCCGCGAGCCTCGATTCCCAGCACCAGGTCAATCTTTTTCTCGATGTAGTGAGCGGCAAGCGCGTCGATCAGCTTGGCAAAACCCGTCTTGTCCTTCAGCAGCGTGGTTATGTCATAGAAAAGAATCCCAGGCTTGGGAAAATCGGGTACGGTGCGCACGAGCGCTTTCAGGGCTTCCACATCAATGGGCTTGATTGCTTCAGGCATGTTTGTCAGGTCTGCTTTCTTGATGATTATAGAGGACTAGGGACTGGGGACTAGGGATCACGGATCAGGGAATAGGGAATGACGACCTGCTTTATAGTTTCAGAAAACGGATGAGGCTTGCAGGTGCGTTTTACTCCCTAGCGCCTGCCCCCAGATTTTTCTCACCACGCGCCTTCGATGCGGAACGCATCCAGGTTCTTGGCTTCGTTGTCGTCAAGGTAGTGCTCGATGAGACGATCTACGCGGCTGCCGCGCGGACCTTGTCGGAGGCTTGCGCGCAATTCGGCGAGATCTTCAGGGCTGCCGGACGCAACCACCTCCACGTCGCCGTCTTCGGTGTTGCGAACCCAGCCGTGGAGTTCGAGTTCGCTGGCCTCGCGGTGAACGAACCACCGGAAGCCTACGCCCTGCACACGGCCCTGAATTAGAAAGTGAAGAACCATCATCAATCTCGACCGGAATCAGTTTTTCAGATGCACTTGCCTGCCTGCAACTGCCGAGGTCTGATCGGGCTTGATTGGGTATTCGAAGGCCGACTCACATCAAGAAGAACCAGATAACGACAGATTCAAGACCGCAGAGCCGTCTGCAGCCAAGGGTGCGGCTCGCGCTACACTGGTTTCACCGATGGTTTTTGTACTCGATAACTACGATTCCTTCACCTACAACCTGGTTCAGTACCTTGGCGAGCTTGGGGCCGACGTCGAGGTGCGGCGCAACGACGAGTTGACTGTGGAGGAGGTTGAAGCACTGAAGCCCGAACGCATCCTGCTTTCGCCGGGGCCTTGCACGCCGGGCGAGGCAGGAATTCTGGTTCCGCTGATCCGGCACATGGCCAGGAAGGTGCCCATTCTTGGCGTTTGTCTTGGGCATCAGGCGATCGGAGAGGCGTTTGGCGGGCAGGTGGTTCGAGCGCACACCCTGATGCATGGCAAGACCAGCAAGGTGGATCATGATGGCAAAGGGATTTTCTCCAGTTTGCCGACTCCGCTGACGTGTACACGCTACCACTCATTGATTGTGGCCGAAGCTTCGCTGCCTAAGGAGCTTGAGGTCACGGCCCGCACGCCTGAAGCGAATGGTAGAGGCAAGACGGTCGGGTCTGTCATTATGGGGCTGCGCCACCGCACTCTTCCCGTCGAGGGCGTGCAGTTCCATCCTGAATCGGTGTTGACCGAGGGCGGCCATCAGATGATCCGCAATTTTCTGGGAATGTAGGCGCAATGCAAGCTTCGCCAAGGCTCACGAAACACTCCATGGTTCGGATACTTGCTCTCGCAGCAGCATGGATGGTGCCGCAACTTTTCGCGCAGTCAGTGCCGGTGCAGCCTGCTGCTCCTGTGGAAGCGCAACCGGCCCCAGCGCAACCGGCTCCGTCGAATACTCCGCTACACACTCCACAGGCCGCGCCGCTCGCTGCATCACAGAACACGACATCCTACGGACCAACACAATCCGGACCTCTCGCGATCGTCCCGCTTGACAGCAAGGATCCAAGCAGCGCGGCAATGGTAACCGGTGCACTGCAAGTTGCTAATGGAAGGGCGATGATCGCGACAAATGGAGCAATCACCTCCGGCACAAATACGACCGAAGTGACACTGCCACGGCGCGGCGTGCTTCGAGTCTGCGCTGCAACCACTGTAAAGCTGGCTGCAGATGCCAGCGTGCCCCAGGGCGAAGTGCCGGGACTCATGATGGTGATTGACCACGGGGCGATTGAGGCGAGCTTCGCGACGGGTCGCAACTCCGACGTTCTGCTTACTCCTGACTTTCGCATTTTGATTGGTGCGCCGGGTGCCGCTGATGTAAAAGTACGGCTCGGGCAGCACGGCGATACGTGCGTGGACAATGCAGGAACGAACGCTCCGTACGTGCTGGTGACCAGCGTCTTTGACGGCGGCATCTATCGGGTGCAGCCGGGCCAGCGCGTGATGTTTCAGCACGGCAGCGTGTATTCGGTGGTGGATCAAGAAAAGGAGGCTTGCGGCTGTCCTGCGCCGGTGCATCCCAACAGCAATGAATTTCCTGAAGCGCAAAGTGCCGGTCTAGCACCGCTGGCGCCACCCGGCCCTCCGGGAGCTGTACCCGCAGGCACACCGACCGAAGCGACGGATACTTTTGTTCACAAGAGTGGCGAGCCGCCACCGGATACCGACACCATCACCTCGACCAAAAGGACTCCGAATCCTCACGTGGAGGTAGCTACCAAAAAACCTCCGAAGGTCAAGGGTGATAAAAAGCCAGGCTTCATGACGCGGATGGGCCACTTCTTCCGTCGACTGTTCGGGGCCGAATAGTCCGCGGATGTCCCCCAGCCTGCCACGTTTGCTGGATTAGAAGTAAAGGCTTGAGTCGCCTCTCTGAGGAACTTTAGCCATCCTCACCTCGTAACCAAAGAATCCAAGAATTCTCCGGCGTGATGGGAGCGAGTTCCGTGAATCCAAATCGAATCAGCCATGAGCCCGAGAGTGCCTCGGCTCGTATTGCCGATGATGCCTACACGATTCCAATGTGGATTCGCGCATTGGTCATTGTTGGCAGCCTCCTCATGGTGCTTGGAGGTGTTATATCGCTGGCGCAACCCTCGATGTTGCTTGCGCCAACTGACCAGATCACCGCCGGAGTTCACATCTACGCTGGGTATTTTGCTGTCCGAAACCTTGCGCTTGGATTGTTTCTGCCGCTTCTGCTGGTGATGCGCGCGCGGCGCGCTTTTGGAAGCATGATGGTCCTCGTTGGTTTAATTCAAATGTTCGACGTAATTATGGATTGCGTCGAAGGGCGATGGACGATTGTACCGGGGGTCCTGGTGCTCGGCATCTTGTATCTGATCGGGTCAGCGCGAGTTACGGGCGCGCCCTTCTGGCGACGCGAATCCTGGTCTTGAAGTGCGAACGGGATCTAGAGTTCGCGAGCACGCTCGATAGCGCGAATTACCGCCTGCGCCTTGTTAAGCGATTCCTGGTGCTCAAGTTCAGGAACCGAATCGGCAACGATGCCTGCGCCTGCCTGCACGTATCCCTTTCCGCCTGTCGTCAGCAGAGAACGAATCGCGATGCAGGAATCGAGATTTCCCGAGAAATCGGCATAGAGAACAGCGCCACCGTAGGTACCGCGCCGCGAAGGCTCGAGTTCTTCGATGATTTCCATGGCTCGCACCTTGGGGGCGCCGGAGAGTGTGCCAGCCGGAAAACATGCACGCAGCGCGTCGACGGCGGTCAGTTCCGGCTTGAGCTTACCTTCGATGGTGCTGACGATGTGCATCACGTGACTGTAACGCTCGACAAACATAAGCCGGTCTACCTTCACGCTGCCAAACTCGCTCACGCGGCCTACATCATTGCGGCCAAGATCGACCAACATCACGTGTTCGGCACGTTCTTTGTCATCGTGCATCATCTCTTCTTCGAGGCGGAGATCTTCAGCTTCGGTTGTGCCACGGGGGCGCGTTCCGGCGATTGGGCGGTACTCCACTTTGCGATCGTGTACGCGAACCAGGAGTTCGGGCGATGATCCGGCGAGTTCGATTGCTGCGGGGGATTTTGCTTTTTGTCCGGACTTGGAGTTCGGGCGGCCAAGTGGACCGTCGGGAGTGAAACGGAGGAAATACATGTACGGGCTTGGGTTCACGGTGCGCAGCGAGCGATAGACCTGAAACGTGTCCATACCGGTCGAGACGTCGAGGCGTTGCGAAAGAACTGCCTGGAAGATATCTCCGGCCGCGATGTATTGTTTTGTGCGCTCGACGGCGGCGAGGAAGTTTTTCTTGCTGGTACGGCGTTTCACCTCTACAGGTTTGGTATTGCGTGCCCGGGAAAATTCAGGTAACGGCTTTGCCAGGCGTTTTTCGAGCGCAGCCAGGCGCTTTACGGCTTTTGCGTAAGCTTCGCCGGGATTCGTAAGGGTGACGTCGGCGGTGGCAACCATCCAGATTTGCTTGCGTACGTGATCAAAAGCCAGGACTTCATCGAAGAAAAGTAGACACGCATCGGGTACGCCGAGTTCATCCTTCGCATGGTTGGGTAGCCGCTCGATCTGGCGGACAGCATCGTAGGCGAAGAAACCTACCGCGCCGGCGGTGAACGGAGGAAGTCCGGCAATGCGGGCTGGCTTGTGGCCGCCCAGCGCCTCGCGCAGAACATGAAAGATGTCGCCTTCAATTCGAGCGGTGCGCCCCGCCTCAGTGATGTCGATCTGCTGGCCACGGGCAACGATGCGCTTGTACGGGTTGAGCCCAATGAATGTATAGCGGCCGACCTGCTCACCGTTCTCGACCGACTCCAGCAAAAAGCACTCGCGCTCTTGCCAGGCCGCCCGCAGAAACGCCGAAACAGGCGTCTCGAGATCCGCAGTGAGCGTGCGATAGACAGGGACGAGCGTGTGCTTTTTGGCAAGCGCCAGAAATTCCTTACGGCCGGGATGAATGAGACTCGATGAGGGCTTCACAGCAACCAGTGTAATTGCACCGAAGCCCTGTCGAAATTGGCCGGTCGTCCTAACCGCATTTCTAAATGCGATTCGTGGGGCCGATGATGTGCCAGTGAATGGCGAACCAACTTAGGAAGGCGCAGGCGAGCGCGACAAAGGTGAACTTCAGCTTGGTAATCACACGAACATTGCGACCCCAGGCGTCGATCCCTGCAATGACCGCGATCGTACTGATTACGATCGCAACCATCGTGACGAAATTCTCGAGTACAAACCACTTGAACCACTGCGGAGTGGGAGGCAACAGGTCGTCGCCCTTTACGGCAAAATAGACAAATATCGTGCCGAGGAACAGAACCCAGAGGAAGGCTGCCGTGCGTGGCGCGGCGGTGAGCCAGATGGTTCCGGGCTGCGGTTCAGGACGAGGACGACGACGCTGAAAGAGGCGTCTCCATGTGCGAACAATGCTCGCGAGAATCACGAGAACGAGAATTCCGATGCTCGATCCAAGCGCGATCATTACCCACGACTGATTTTCGTACCAGGGCACGCGCTGCAGTTGTACGCCGGGAAAATCGACGGCGAGGCGCACCACCTTGTTGTCCGCATCGCGGATTGCGAAAATGCGATTCTGCTCATCTTCGGCTTGCCACAGATCCTTACCGATTGGTTTGCATTTGACGGGATGCCCGCGAAGATCCTTGGCCCCGTCGACTTTCAGCACGCCATTCTTGTCGACTGATACTGTGCGCTGGCCGAAGAGCGATGACAGTTTCAGCTTCGTGGTGTCGTCGCGACGGGTGGCTTCATAAGTGCCCTGGGCATCTTTCAGGTCCTTGGATGGGTTCTTCAAATACTGGACTTCGGGTGCGCCGGGAAAATACCGATCAGAGAAAAAATTGATGATCTCGGGACGTGGTTCGCTACCTCCGCCTGCAGAGTTGTAGGAGACGAACAGAACAAGCTTCTGCGTAGGTTCAACGAAGAAGAGGCTGTGGAATGCGATCAGATCGCCCTCGTGGCCAATCCAGCGCAGATGATTACGCCAATCCTGGTAAAACCCCATGCAGATGGGAGGGAGTTGATCGCTGGCGCGGAATTGCGGTGTCCACATCTGGGCAAGCGTCTCCGGCTTGAGGATGCGCTTGCCGTCAAGTTCCCCGCCATTGAGAAGCGCCTGGCCGAATCTGCCCATGTCCGCGGCGCTGGAAGAGATGCCGCCTGCGCCTACGGGATTGAAGATTTCAAAGCCTATCGGTGGCTTGGTAGTGTTGGAGCGATAACCATCCGAGGGTAATTGGACGAGGGACTTCTGTAGCGGCTGGTAGAAGGAAGAGTGCGTCATGCCCAGCGGAGCGAAGATGTGCTCCTGTACGTATTGTTCAAAGGGCTCACCGCTGGTGCGCTGGACGATATAGCTTGCCAGACCGACGCCGTAGTTGGAATATGCAGGAATTTCACCGGGAGGAAAGATACGCATGGGTTGGTTGGCGATTAGATAGTCGCGCAACGAAACGGCCTGTTTTGGATCGATGATGATGATGTCGTTGGCGGTCTCTTCGAAGCCAGCGGTATGCGTCATCAGATAGCGTAGGGTGATCGGCTTGTTGAAAGCGGGACGAATCTTGAAGTCAAGATACTGGTTAACGTCGGTGTCGAGATTAAGCTTTCCTTGTTCCTCCAACTGCATTACCGAGACCCAGGTGAAGAGCTTGGAGATCGATGCAAGACGAAAGATGGTTGAAGCGGGATCTACTGGCTTCTTTGATTTGACGTCCGCGTATCCGTATCCCTTCTGGAGCAGGATGTTGCCATCTTTCATCACGAGGACTGACGCGCCGGCGATGTCGCTACGCTCAAGCTGCAAGGGAAGAATGCCGTCGAAAAATGCGGTGAGATCAGCCTGATCTAGTAGATGAGCGGGAGTTGGAGCGCTAGTTTCGGTTTTCATGGCCGCAGGCTGGGCCATCGGGTTAGCCGTCGGCTTAGCTACCGGAACCTGGGCAAAAGTGGCTGCTACGGTAAAGACGGGTGCAACAACCAGCAACGCGCTTGCGAGTTTGCGCATAAGAGGCTCTCCAATCGCCAAGCATTCTCCGCTGAACGCGGATATCGCGCGTTGCCGGATAGGCATGAATGAAATGGGAATTGTTCTGGAACTTCGTTATCCCGTTGAATGGCGACGGGATTACTGTACTTGGTGGGCGCGATAGGTTTCAAGCCAACGCGTAAGTTCTGCCGGTGCGAGAGCTCGACTGAAGAGAAATCCCTGGACGCCATCACAGCCTTTTTCACGCAGGATATTGAACTGCTCCTGCGTCTCAACACCCTCGGCGATGACTTCCATATCGAGCTCGTGACCCATCTCGATGATCTTTTCCACCATCACCAGATCTGCGTGATTTGCATCCATGTGCTGAACGAAGGTTCTATCGATCTTCAGTTCGATGGCGGGAACGTTTTGCAACTGTTTCATCATCGAATAGCCGGTTCCAAAGTCGTCGATGGAGAGTTGGAAGTTGCGCATGCGCAAGCGGGTGAGTACGTCGAGCGCCAGCGAAAACTCCATCAGGCCGGACTCTGTAATCTCAAGCACGATGCGTTCAGCCGGAAAGTCATATTTGCGCGCGAGGTTCATAAAGATGTCGGGGAACTTGAGGTCGCGCAGGGAGCTGACCGAGACATTGATGGCCAGGCGAGGGAGGTAACCGTTGGCCGCTGAGAACTGCTTCACTTCATTCAATGCACGTTCAGCTGTGATCCAGCAGAAGCGGTCCATAAGTCCGAGGGTTTCGATTCGTGAAATGAAATTGTCGGGGAAGATGAGTCCCAACTCGGGATGTTCCCAACGCGAGAGGGCTTCGACGCCTGTAACCACTCCGGTCGCGATGTTGATCTGCGGTTGGTAGTAGACCACGAATTCGTCCCTGTCAAAGGCCCGGATCAAATCCTCGTCAGGGATCGCGATTTGCGGTTCATGCTGATGATCGATGGGCTTTTCGGCAGCGATATTCTCGCCCATGAGATCCTGTAATTGACCGATGGGAAAGGGCTTTTGAAGGTGACCAACCACCACGAGTCCGAGGGATTGAGCTAGCTTTTTGGCCGTCTCAATGACCCGGATGTTGATTCCGCTCATCAGAACGATGCGCGCCTTGCATTGCCGCTCGCCCAGCAGGCGCAGAATCTCAATTCCATCCATCTCCGGCATCACGAGATCCAGCAGGATCAGGTCGGTGTCGGGTCCGATGCGGTCAAAAAAGTCTTCCGGTGTACGTGTGATATCGCACTGTAAACCCATCGCACTTGCCAGCGCGGAAACGATCTCGCCTACGACCCTGTCGTCGTCAATCAGCACTATCCTGTTCCCTGATGACATTTGTTCTCCAGGTCTTACGGCGAAAACGGCATCCGTAGCGCAGGCTACCGGGTTGTGGTCAGAATAGGGCATGGGGCTTCTGACTGAGTGTAGCCCGGCGCTTCATGCTGGATTGCCTGCTCCTGCAAGTGCTCCATTACTAACGTGGTAGGGCATAGCTATCTTATCGTTAGTGGCCTACATCCAAGTGCCTATATGCGGGACAGAAACTCGATTCGTACCCAGAAATACAAGGAAACCGTTTGGACATGATTAAAGCCTCTTTGCAGCTGAGTTTTAGAGTTCCTGAAGCGTCATTTAAATTCGAGATTTGGCGCAGTACCAAGGGGTTCCCAGACTGGTTCACACCGTCTTGACGGAGTAGTGTTGGGGGCCTAGACTCACATGGGTTTGGGCGACCGCTGGAAATTTAAGAACCCAAAGGAAAGCCTCAGGGGAAAACCTTGATGCAAATTTGTGAAAGAGAAGCCCCGTTAATCGGGGAAATCCTGCTGCGTCTATCAGTTGGCAAGGGAAAGGGCCTCAGGCCTTTCCGCGGCGGGGGTAAAGAATTGGAGATGGTATGGTACCCGCAACAATGACATTGGACCAGGAGATTAACCCCTGGGAAGCGCAAAGCGCGCGGTTTGATTTTGCAGCACGCAAGCTGAATCTGGATGAGGGACTTTGGAAGCTGCTGCGAACGCCCGCGCGCGAAATTATCGTTCACTTTCCTGTGACCATGGATGACGGTCGCATTGAAATTTTTACTGGATTCAGAGTTCAGCACTCGATTGCACGCGGCCCAGGTAAAGGCGGCATTCGTTATGCACCCGAGGTTACCCTTGATGAAGTTCGGGCATTGGCGAGCTGGATGACGTGGAAATGTGCGGTCGTGAACATTCCTTTTGGCGGAGCCAAAGGCGGAGTGATCTGCGATCCGAAGAAGATGAGCCAGGGTGAACTAGAGCGGATGACGCGCCGGTATACATCCGAGATCATCGAGTTTATCGGACCCGAAAAAGACGTACCCGCGCCCGACGTAAACACCAACGAGCAGACGATGGCCTGGATCATGGACACCTACTCCATGCACGTGGGTCATACCGTAACCAGCGTCGTAACCGGCAAGCCCCTCAACATTGGTGGTTCGCGTGGACGAGTTGAGGCAACAGGACGCGGAGTGATGGTGGTTTGCGATGAGAGCCTCCGCTATCTGAACCTGCCCATCGACGGTTGCCGCGTCATCATTCAAGGTTTTGGCAACGTGGGATCGAATGCGGCACGGTTGATGATGGAACACGGCTACAAGGTAATTGGCATTGCGGAAAAAGAGGGCGGCCTCTTGAACGCGAACGGGATCGACATCCACCAACTTGTCGAATACAAGTACCGCAATGGAACGCTGTTAGGATTTCGCGGGGCCGAAGCCATTCCTAGCGACGAATTGATCGTCTCCGATTGCGATGTGCTCATTCCGGCGGCGACAGAGAACGTGATCACAAGCCGCAACGCCGAGAAAATCAAAGCGCGGATCATCGTGGAAGGCGCCAACGGGCCCACCACCGCCGTGGCGGATGAGATACTGGCCGACAAACGCATCTTTATCGTGCCCGATATCCTGGCTAACTCCGGCGGAGTCACGGCGAGCTACTTTGAGTGGGTGCAGGACCGTCAGGGCTACTTCTGGAAAGAAGCCATCGTAAATGAGCAGTTGGAGACGATTCTCCGCGACAGCTTCGATGATGTCGTTCGTTACGCCGAGGCACACAACGTGAATAACCGTATTGCGGCCTACATGCTGGCTATCGATCGCGTGGCGTTCACCATTAAGCAGCGTGGGATCTACGCTTAGCTTCAACCTAATGAACGTATGAACAAGGGCCGCTTCTGCGGCCCTTAGCTTTGTCAATCCGCGACAGCGAGATCCGGATTGCCGAGATAATCGCAGATGAGCACCGTAAGGTCGTCGTCTTGCACACTGGCCCAGCGCTGTACAGCATTTATAAGATGATCAACGGTTTCGGAGGGTGTTAGCTTGGCACTTCTCTTCAATTCAGAGACTAGAGACTCCTCTCCAAAAAGCTTGCCGTCTGCATTGCGGGCTTCGAGTAAACCATCGGTATAGAGAAGCAATCGATCGCCTGCCTGAAGCGCCACCCACTTGCTGTCATAACTGGCATCTTCGACGGCGGCCAGCAGCATTCCATTTTCCACGATTTCAATAACCGCGCCATTGCGGAGCAGAAGCATAGGGGGATGTCCGGCGGCGGAGTAGTGCAGCTCTCGCGCATGGGCGTCGAGATACACGTACGCGGCAGTTACGTATTGGCCCTGGGTATTGCCGCATAGCGCGGAGTTCATTCCAGCCATCAAAGCTGCAGGATGAGCAGCCTGCGCCCGTTGCGATGTAGCAGCCATCTTCACCATCGAGGCGATAAGCGCAGCTGGAACTCCGTGACCTGATACGTCGGCGATCAGCAGTCCAGCGTGTCGATCGTCACCGAGCAGAAAATCATAAAGATCGCCCGCAACCGAGGTCATAGGCACATACTTTGCCGCCACGTTGAACGAGGGCGAGGGAGGAAACGATGAAGGCAGCAATGAAAGCTGCATGCGCCGCGCAAGTTCCAGTTCCTGCTGTATCTCGCTGTATTCGCGGTCGCGCTGGAGCGTTCGCCGGGCCGCTACGTAGCCGAGGCAAGCAAGTAACACGGCGAATCCGTAGGGCTCTATGTGGGATGGACCGTAGATATTATCGGAGATTGAAGGCAACACAAAGCACAGCAAGCCAACCCCAATGACGCGAGAATCACGATCGTGCACCATGCGGCGAAACCAGCGAAACGCAACTGCGACCAGCGCGCACGCGATCACGCTGTTGTTGATGATGCGGAATGCGGGAAGTGTCCCGAAAAGCATCGATCCAGCTGAAATGCTCAGAAAAAGGACGACGAAAATGGGGGTGACGACCTTGCCAATCTTGCCGAGAAAGCCGGCGAAATGGAAGAAGATGAATGCCGGAACAGGCACGAGATAATCTACCGCTGCACTTAAGCGATGGAAGAACTCCGTGGGTGGCACCGAAAGATGCAGCAGCTCGGAGTTGATCCAGAGCCGAATTCCATAGAGATGTGCAAACCATGCGAGCGAAAGAAGCATCCCATCCGCCTTGCGTCGGATGATGCAAAGTCCGATCAGGATGAGTGTCACGGTGTTGAATGCGGCCCCAAGAAACAGGAATGGCTCATCATGATGGAAGGCGCGCAGCACCTCGGCTGCGGTAAGTTGTGCGTCGAACGCGAGCATCGTTCCTCATGGTAAACGAACGGTTGCTCTTATACTGATTGCAATGCCGAAGCGAAGCGCGGGCTTGTTGATGTTCCGTCGGACGGGACCAGAACTCGAGGTTTTCCTAGTGCATCCGGGCGGTCCATTCTGGGCCGGCAAGGATGCCGGTGCCTGGACCATCCCCAAGGGAGAGTATGTTGATGGCGAAGAACCGCTGGCAGCTGCTCGTCGCGAATTTCAGGAGGAAACCGGATTCAAGGCAAACGGAAGATTCATCGAACTGGGAGTAATCCGACAGAACAGCGGCAAACTCGTTAGCGGATGGGCATTCGAGGGTGATTGCGATCCACAAAGATTGGTGAGCAATTTTTGCTCCATCGAGTGGCCGCCCCATTCCCGCAAGATGATTGAGATTCCCGAAGTGGACCGCGGGGCGTGGTTTAATCTCCCGGCTGCGCGCGGGGCTATCCTCAAGACTCAGCAGCCATTTCTAGATGAACTGGCAAAAGGACTGCAGCCGGCGTAGGGGTTATAGATCGGCGAATCTGCGTGACCTTTAGTTCGTTGCGGCAACCCTGGTTCGTTGAGACGCTGATGGATGCGGTCTATAGTTGTATTTGAGGCTTCGGTTCGACGCACGTACAAAGGTATGTGTATCAGGTACTAAGGCGTTTCGAATCGGGCTGCTTTGAGAAAGACTCTTACAGGACCGATGAGCAAAGCGTGAATCTTCCAAACTCAATCACGTTGAGCAGGATTGCCATGATCCCGCTCCTTCTGTGGATTCTGTCACCGCATTTCCCTTTGCAAGGGCCAAACGGTGAACAGGAGATTCTGGCTTCGGTCCTCTTCGTTCTCGCTTCAATCACCGATGGACTCGACGGATACCTGGCGCGCAAGCGAGCTCAGATCACGACAATGGGCATGCTTCTGGATCCGATCGCCGACAAGATCATGGTGACCGGAGCGCTGATTGCCCTGGTGGCCTACAATCCGCAGGTCGTCAAGGTCTGGATCGTGGTGGTGATCATTGCGCGCGAGTTCCTGATCTCCGGGCTGCGTTCGATCGCTTCGACCGAGGGATTCACCATACAAGCGAGCGATCTTGGCAAACTGAAGACGGTGGTGCAGATTGTCTGCGTCGTGTCCGCGGTGCTGGCGCATCGTTGGTACCAGTGGCAGTTTGGGGTGTTAGTGATTCCGGTGTTGTGGATTGCGATTGCGGCGATCTACTTCACTGTGCTGGTCTCAACGATCTCAGCGATCGACTACTTCGTGGGGTTCTGGAAGCAGATTGACCACGCCTCGAAGGATCGGCGGCGAGGATACGTGCTGTCACGGGAAAAGGGTGTCTCGACGACAGGCACCAGTCGCTGAGCCACGACTTCCAGCACAACCCGTATAGTCAAAGCCAGCAAATTCCTCCTTCAATCATTTGTTCTCATCTTGACAGTCTAAGAGGAGCCGAGCTATTCTCTAGGCAGTCTAGAGGTAAAGTGCCGTGACGAAATCAAATACCACTGATCCCGGGGAATCCAAATCGAGCGATCTGATTCAGGGAACCTTGGAGATGCTCATCCTGAAGACGCTGGCGCTTGACCCGATGCACGGTTACGGCGTCGGGCTGCGCATCGAGCAGATTAGCGGCGGAGTGTTCAAAGTTAATGCGGGCTCGCTGCTTCCGGCACTCAGCAGGATGGAGCGCGCAGGCGATGTCAAGTCTGAGTGGCGAGCTACGGAAAAGAATCGCCGGGCCAAGTATTACCTACTGACGGCGAAGGGCCGCCGGTCACTCTCGACAGAGACGGAGCAGTGGCAACGCCAGATCGGCGCGATTGCGCGCATTCTTGAAGCCTGACGACGCAGACCAGTCATAAGCGAGGATCGATATGGATTGGCTCAAAAGCCTTGCCAAGGGAATTGTTTCTCTTTTTCAACGGCGGCTTGTTGAACGGGAACTCGACGAGGAGTTGCAGGGCTACCTTGAAGCCTCCGTGGCACATAAGCAGAGCAACGGCATGACCGCGGAGCAGGCGCGCCGAGCTGCAATGGTGGAATTTGGCAGCGGCAATTCTGTGAAGCACCAGATCTGGGCGTCCCGCTGGGAATCGGCCATGGAGGGAATCCTGAAAGACATTCGTCTGAGCACGCGCAGCCTGCTGAAGAGTCCCGGCTTCACCGCAACAGCACTGCTTTCTCTCGCGCTTGGTATCGGCGGCAATACTGCAATATTCACTTTGATCAACCAGGTTCTGCTTCGCAATCTTCCAGTTCGCGACCCGCAACAACTGGTTACATTTGGCAAATCTGAATACGGTGGCGTTGCAGGTGGTATTGATCTGGGAGGTTTTGGCGGCTATTTCCCATGGGACTTTACGCGCCAGATGGAGGCGAATCCGGGCCCCTTTCAAGGTATCGCCGCATATGGCAGTTTTTCAAACCAGGTAAGCATTCGGACTCATGACGACGGTGCCGCATCAAGTCAAAGTTCACCAGCTTTGCTGGCACCTGCAAATCTTGTGTCGGGCAACTATTTCAGTGTGCTGGGCGCTCAACCCTTGCTTGGCCGCACCATTGTTCCGTCGGACGACGCTACGCCGGGAAGCGGAGCGGTTGTCGTATTGAGCTATCACTTCTGGCAGCAATCCCTTTCTTCCAATCCGCACGTCGTGGGAAAAACCATTTCTATCAACGGGACTCCGTTTGAGGTCGTCGGGGTCATGCCGCAAGCATTTCACGGTATCAAACAGGACCTGGAACCGACAGAACTGTGGACGCCGATCAGTATGCAGACCGTAGTACTACAGCAGCCGACGATGCTCACGCCGCACTCCGGTTTGTATTTCCTTCATCTGTTCGCGCGGCTGACAGAAGGCGCGGCAGCGCACAAGGCCGAATTTGCGCAAAGCCAGAACTGGCTGAATCAGCAGATCCGTGATGGCATGCGCGAACGAGAGGGAACGAACATTCCGGTCGACCGGCAAATCGAGATCAGCCGAATAGAGGTTCCGCTTGTTCGAGCCGCGCACGGCGTTTCACTCGTTCGCAGCCAGTATGGAGAATCGCTCCAGATCCTCATGATCGTTGTCGCATTGGTGCTGCTGATCGCCTGTGCCAATCTGGCTAACTTTTTGCTCTCGCGGGCTACGACGCGCCGTCACGAAATCCTCACGCGACTGGCCCTGGGATCGAATCGCATGCGCATCGTGCGGCAGGGATTGGTAGAGACGTTCCTCCTGTCGTTCGTTGGAGGGTTTATGGGACTGGGGATCGCCTTCGCAGCGACCCGCGCTTTGATTGCATTTGTCAGCCGGGGCAATGCTTATGTCGATTTGAGTCCAACCCCTAATTCCGGAGTGCTGCTCTTCACGCTCGGCGTTTCTCTTTTGACAGGGATTTTGTTTGGACTCGCGCCGTCAATTCACGCGGCGCGCATTGGAAGTCATGGAACCTTAAGTGCCGGAGCACGCACCGCTGCAAGTGCTGGCGGAAAGATGGCGAGGTTCTGGCCCAAAGCGCTGGTGACGCTTCAGGTGATGCTTTCGCTGGTCCTGCTGGTGGTGGCTGGCCTTTTCCTTAGGACCCTGCGGAACTTGCAGGATCAGGATTACGGCTTCGAGCGATCTCACCTGCTGCTGGCCGATGTCGGAGAGCATCTGGCGGGATATGCGCCTCACCAGGTAGCTGCACTCCACCAGACGCTGCTGGATCGTCTCTCTGCGATACCGGGAGTGCGCTCGGCTGCACTGTCTGCAACTCCACCGATCAGCTTCGGTTCCTGGACTTCTAATATTTCACTTGCCGGTTATACGCCTGCTCCCAAAGAGAACATGGTGTCGATTTTGAATCGAGTTTCTGGGCAGTACTTCGAGACTGCCGGAATCTCGATTGTTGCAGGCCGCGCGATCACTCCCGCGGACACTACAAACAGTCTCAAAGTCGCCGTCGTGAGCCAGACGCTGGCAAGGAAATACTTCCCAAAGGGAGATGCAATCGGGAAGCAGCTAACCATCGGGATCGATTCGGTAAAAGGTCCATGGCAGATTGTCGGAATTGCAAGGGACACGAAACCCGGCGATCCGCGCATCACCGATCCTGTGAGAATGACGTACATTCCCCTCTCGCAGATCGAAACGTATCTTCCTGCCGCTGTCGCATCCGTGAGCGGAAAAGCTGGGCAACCGACGCCTCGCGAAGAGAACGAAGATTGCTATGCGCACACAATCTTGATTCGCACGACGAGCGACCCTGAGAAGACAATCGCGGACCTTCGAGCCGCTGTTGCGCAGGTCGACCCGAACCTTCCTCTTCTACAAGTCACCACAATCCGCGATCAAGTTTCTAACCTTATCTCGCACGACGAACTCATCTCGACCCTTACCAGCCTGTTTTCACTACTCGCACTGCTGTTGGCGGCAATCGGGCTGTACGGCGTGATGAGCTACAACGTGGCTCGTCGTACCAACGAGATTGGGATACGGATTGCGCTCGGCGCTCAAAGTGCAAATGTACTGCGGATGATCATGCGCGAGTCGCTGGTGCTGCTGGCAATCGGGACCGTACTGGGCTTGCCACTCGCGGTGTTGGCGACCCGTATCATCAAGGAACAATTGTTTGCCGTGGGCTCCATTGACCCAGTTTCATTCGCCGTCGCGTTGCTAGTGGTGAGTCTGATGACGATGGCCGCCGGATGGCTGCCGGCTCGCCGCGCCGCCGGTGTCGATCCGGTTACAGCACTTCGATTCGAATGAAGTTGATCATGACATTTTGAGCGCCACTGGCTGGTTCCAGGGCGCAACGCTTTCTTCGTACTCCATCGGATCGCCGAAGCCCTGGGTTTCGACGCCGAGCTGGCGCAGAGCGTCCAGGGCCATCAAACGGCGGTGCGCGTTGAACGTCATGATGTGGGCGAAGACGCCTCCAAATGTGAAGGTTTCTGCCGGTTCACACAGGGCGTCAACGAATGTATCATCCCAGGCGGAGCGGTTGCGGATGTCGGCGAAGATCCGATGCAATTCGGCATCGGTTTTTTCGAGTCTTTGCATCATTGCTTGCGGGGAGCGCTGCGACGGGGCTGGGCCGTTCATATCCATCGGGGTTCCGGAAAGCGCAGCGGTCCAGACTTCCTTGGTGAAGATGATGTTTTCGAACAATTGCCGCAGAGTCTTATTCGACTCCCGCCAGGGGAGCAGTTCAACGACGGTCGGCATTGGTCGATCCAATAGTTCGTCTGTCAACGCGCTCGCGTATTCCAGCAAGCGCCGCGTGTGCCAGGAGTCGTTACCTGCAAAGCGATCGAATAAATCCATGTCTCCTCCTCCTTTTGTTGGGGAACCGGGGGCTAAGAAGTGAATCTTGTTGGACGCCGGCAGATGAAAGTGAGGATCACGCATGCGGCGGTAACGGCTGGGGGATATCCGGAAAGACTTCCGGAAGGCGCGAGAGAACGCTTCTAACGATCCGAAGCCGGCGTCCAGAGCGACATCTGTGACCGACGATCCCGTGTGCGCCAGGTGGTATGCGGCTCTTTCCAACAAGAGACGTCGTCGCATGGCCGCGGGAGTTTCCTCGATAACATCTCGGAATAATCGATGAAATTTGGTGCGGCTTTGATAGGCCCTGTGCGCCAGGTCTTGCGTTTTTGCTGGTGTATCCAGAGAATTTGCGACAATCGTAGCGAAGCGGTCTGCCATGTCCGGACTTTTCAGATCAGGCATGTGTCCGCCTCCTCATGATGAAAGAATCATAGACAAGAACGAAACCCTCCGCCTGATCGAGCGTCCCAATGTTTGCGACCGACTTTCAGTTTTGAAGAACTATTTGGGTGGGTTCGGCGTCCAGTTCAGAATTAGGTTCAGAGATGAGGTTCCGGCGGAGTTTTCGCTGATGATGAGGAATCGTTTGCCATCGGGGGCAATGTCCCAACTCATCGGGCCGGTGCGAATTCCGGTGTCTACCATCTCTGTGTCGAACAGAGCGTGGGGTGTCATGGATTGGAAGGTTGGGCTGGTGGTCACGGCTGCCGCCATCATCTTCCAATCAGGCGAAATGAAGAACAACTCTTTCCCGTCGCGCCGCCAGCGAGGCATTACCCCACCGCCGCGGGATACTAACCATCTGCCTTTGTTGCTTGCAGAAGGAAAGGGGATTACGTAGATCTCACTTTGTCCGGATTCATTGGACGTGTAAGCGACCCAATGCCCATCGGGTGAGAACTGTCCTTGATCTTCAGTGGCCTGTGTCTGCGCAAGAACCAGGGGATGCAGGTCGGGCTGTCCGATCGGTAAGGCAAAAAGGTCTGCTCCGGTTTGAGGATTGATCTGGGCGTAGATCAAGTAGTGCCCGTCGGGTGACCAACTTTTGGGAACCGCCAGTGTCGGCGATGCAAGCAGGAGTTCTTCAGGCGTACCGCCGCTCGTCGCTATTCGGTAGATGCCCTTCGATCCGTAATAGGCGATGTAGCGGCCGTCGGGCGACCAGGCAGGATTCATCCCGCCGGACGAGCCAAAGGTCAACCGGCTGATATTACCTTTTTCAAACTCAAGGAGCGAGATCGCGCCTCCCGGATCGCCGACGAGTCGCTTGCCGTCCGGTGAGATCATCGCGACGCCGCCGGCATCGCCGATCGCGCCGAGGTTGTTACCCTGGCGGTCGCGCCAGACGTACTGCCAGCTACTGCGCGTGCCCGAGACGTAGGCCAGCACTCCATTGTAGGAAGATGCGGTCAGCCACCTGGAGTTTGTGCCCACCGCGATCTCCTGCGCGACTGGAAATGGGTCGCTTGACGGTTCGAGTCGCTTCATGTCAAACGGCAACGCCATCAAGGTGCCGGCGCGAGTGAACATGATGGCGCCCATGCGGCTGCCGGGGATTGGTGCAACGATCGTTGGTGGGGTGACATCGGGCAGGATTCTCCGGGCCTCCGGTCCATCCATCGAATCGAGCCACAGCCCGGAGTCCATCGCGCGCCCAACCAGATTGCGCGTGGCGATGTAGTGACGGCCATCGGGCAGGAACGCCGGGAAAAGCTCGGTGATGCCGGGATGGCCAGGGAGTCGAGATACCGCCCCTCCTGCGTCAGAGACTCGCTGCACTTGTGTGAGAGCGCCGATGAGAATGTCGCCGCTTTGATTCCATGTGCCACCGACGGCGGCGAGCGCGTCGCAGAGGGTTTGAACCGGTCCACCAGATCGCTCGACTTTTTTGAGCCGGGCATCAGCGAAGAAGGCGATAAACCTGCTGTCGGGCGACCAGAATGGATCGACCGCATTCTCGGTGCCTGCGAGTGGGACCAGATCCTGCGCATCAAGAGCGCGAATCCAGATCTGCTGTTTGCCATCCTTCACCAAAACGACGGCGATGTGGCGGCCATCGGGCGAGACCGCAAGCGAGCGGACCCGGGACTTTTCCGGAAGTAGGATGCTTACACGGCTTAACGGCTGCGGTGGACCTTGTCTGCGGAAAAAAAAGAAAGCGATAACGCATACGAGCAACAGCGCCGCCACTGCGGCACCGAGCAGGAAATTATAAGAATGTGCCGGAGTAGCTGGAGAAACTTGTGCAATCGATTCCAGTTCCCATCTTAGATCGCGCGCGCTTTGCCATCTCTCATCGGGGTCAACTTCGAGGCAGCGGTTGACTATGCGATCGAGAGCAGGCGACAGAGTTCCAGCATTTTTCGAACGCTTGCCGGATGTCATCTCCGCCAGAATCAGACCGAGCGCGAAGATGTCGGAACGGAAGTCCGCCTCTTTTCCCTCCAATCGTTCGGGAGCCAGATAGGCCGGAGTGCCCATCACTCCTCCTGCCTGTGTAAACGATGGATCTGCAGCCGATTTTGCGAGGCCGAAATCGAGTACCTTCACGCCGGACTTCGTGAGCATGATGTTGGCGGGTTTGAGATCGCGGTGAACGATGCCCTTGGCATGAGCCACCGCTAGCGCCTCCGCGATCTGGGCTCCGAAGCGGATGGTGTCGCTAATCGACAGCTTGCCACGCTTGAGACGAGCAGACAGAGTTTCGCGATCGACCAGTTCCATTACTAGATAGTTGGGACCGACATCATAGAGCGTACAGACGTTGGGATGGCTTATGGCTGCGATGGACCGCGACTCCTGCTCGAAGCGGTCAATGAAAGCTTGCTTGCAGATTTTGATGGCTACCGGCCGATTTAGGCGGGTGTCTGTGGCACGAAACACGTGCCCCATGCCACCCTCGCCGATCACTGCATCGATTCTGTATGGGCCGAGCCGGAAGCCGGGAGAGACGGGGGCGTCGACCAAACCTGTAATGAGATCGGCTGCACGCTGATCGAGCAGCTTGGCGCCGCTCGGCGAGTTATGGGACAGGAGCTTTTCTACCTCGAGGCGAACTTCAGGGTCGGCACCGTCGAGAACTCCAGCGCCGTGCTCACATGCGGAGTGGTAGAGTTCCTCAATCTGCCGCCAGCGCTGCGAAGACAAGGATTACCTCACTGGGGATAAATGGTGGATGGTATTATGACGCCGACGGCGAGGGGTTGTACACGGCCTTGTCGCGCATGCTCCATCTATGAGGGTCAGTTGGGAGGTCTTGGCGGTGTCCGATCAGCCTCAGATGAGTTCCGAAGAGCCGTCAACGTCGGAAACGACTCAGCTTCTTCGAGCGTGGGCTGATGGTGACCGGGGCGCCCTGGAGCAACTGACACCTCGCGTCTATCGCACGCTGCGGCGCATAGCCGGATACCAGATGCAGCAGGAGCGCGCCGGTGACTCGATGCAGGCCACTGCCCTGGTGCATGAGGCCTACCTGGAATTGATCGACGTGACCAACGTGAATTGGCAGCACCGTGCGCACTTCTTTGCGGTCTCGGCGCAGATCATGCGTCATATTTTGCTAGACCGGGCAAGACGACGGGTGGCGGCAAAGCGAGGTGGGACCGCGGAACGCGTGAATCTGGATGAGTTGCCTGATCTCAGCGGTGACCGAGCGAGGGAACTGATCGCGCTGGAAGATGCTCTGAACGCACTGTCTGAGAAAGATTCTCGCAAGGCCCGCGTTGTCGAGTTGCGATTTTTTGGCGGACTGAGCGTGGAGGAGACGGCCGAGGTGCTGGAAGTCTCGCCCGAGACTGTCATGCGGGACTGGAAGTTTGCACGATCGTGGCTGCAGGCCGAACTCAGCAGCAACGGCTAGACTTTGCCCGTCAAAAAATATTTACAACTCGTGCCAGTTTTCTTCTTCGGATTGCGCCTAGAGGTGCAAAGGCGATCAGAAACGGTCCGGAACATACCGGCCCTCTGCTTCGCTCCCCACTTCACACCGATAAGGAGATCGAAATGAAGACGAGTATGTTCCGGATCTGCACAATTCTTGCACTTGGCGTGGTGGCTTCACTGCAGACGCTCAAGGCACAACAGCACACAATGGAAGGTGTTTGGAACGTGAGTGTCACCGTCACCAATTGCCAGACAGGCGCGATCATCAGGACTGTTGATTCGCTGCAGGCATTTCATCATGACGGGACGATCACTGAAACCGCCAACACCGCGTCTCGCGGAATCAGCGAAGGAGTTTGGAAACCCGTTGGTGAGCAGATGTACAAGGACAGTTTCTGGTTCTACCGGTATACGAGTACTGGAACATTTGCTTCACTCGCGCATGGGTTCGACACCATCACGCTCGGTTCTGATGGCCACTTTACGTCAACCGGCACGGTTCAGGACTTTGATGCGAACGGAAACCTGATTTCGACCGGCTGTGTCATCCACACCGCTTATCGGTTGGCTGATTCGGAGCGGTAGCGCGCGGGAAGGTTGGGCGAAGTATTCAACAAGCCGGCTGGCGAGTGTGCTCCCCGCACACTTGCCAGTCGGCTTTAGTTTCTCATCTGATTTGTTCCGAGAACAAAGGTGGCATCGCATCCTTCGGTTAAGATTCTTGAGTCCGGAGGTTGTTGATGATTTCGCATGTGCGGCGGCTTGCAGTTGTAACTTTTCCTATTCTTGCTCTCTCTGCCGGGTTTGCGCTTGGGCAAAACACCAGCGCGACCGTACCTCCGGTGATTGACGTTCACGTTCATGCGATGGACGAGTCGTTTCCCGGCATGGGAGCAATGTGTCCGAATGAATCGAAGTTTTTAGCCTCTGATCCGAGCACCAAGGAGGCTCCCTTTGGCTGGAGCCAGGAGGAGTGCAGTCCGAAACTCTATCCCGCGGCGAAGGGCGAGTATTTGAAAGACATGGTCGCGGAGATGGAGCGGCTGAATGTGACGGCCGTCGTCTTTGGCGATCCCAAGAGCGTGCAAAAGTGGAGAGACGCGGCGCCCAAGCGCGTGATTCCCGGGACGAGTTTCAGCCAGGGAATGACGCCGGGAGGGCGCGTTCCGCTGGAGGAATTGCGCAAGGACTTTACCAAGGATGGATTCAAGGTGATGGGGGAGATCGGGCTGCAGTATGAAGGTCTCTCGCCCAGCGATCCGTCGGTGGATTCCTATTTTGCTCTTGCCGAGGAACTCGATATTCCAATTGCGATTCATATGGGAACGGGCGGGTCAGGCCGCGCCAATGTGGCGATGCCGAAGTTTCGGGGATCAATGGGGAATCCGCTTTTGCTGGAGGAACTATTGGCTCGGCATCCCAAACTGCGCGTGCAGGTGATGCATGCGGGCTATCCGATGATCGACAACATGTTGACGTTGCTCCAGGCTAATTCTCACGTCTATGTAGATGTGGCTGGACTGATCTGGAGCTATCCTCTGAAAGAGGTCAACCGTTATATTCAGCGGATAGTGGATGCGGGGTTCGAAGACCGCGTGATGTTTGGAACCGACCAGATGGAGTGGCCCAAACTGATGGCGTATTCGATCAGCATCATCCAGAATGCCGACTATTTGAGCCCTGAACAGAAGCGGGACATTCTGTACAACAACGCTGCACGGTTTCTTCGGCTCGATGTCATGCAGGAAAAGTGAATCGGGCGGCGGACTCAATAGCTAGAACACGAATTTCAATGGAGCAGACAATGCGATCGAGAATTCCCCAATTGTTCTGCGCTGGTGCAGTGCTGGCGTTTTTGTTTTTGACCGGGATTGGAGCGTGTGCGCAGACAACGCCGAACCGGGTACTGCTGGCACTTTCAAAGCGCAACCACACGCTTGCCATTGTGGATCCGACGACGCTGCAGGTGATTGCTCGCGCCCCGGTTGGTGCTGATCCGCACGAAGTGATTGCGTCTGAAGATGGGAAGACTGCGTATGTCTCAATTTACGGAGGCGGGCGCTACCACGCGTTGTCGGTGATCGACTTGGTGGCGCAGAAGGCGTTGCCGGACATCGATACTGGAGCGCTGAATGGGCCACATGGGCTGACCTTCGTCGGCGGAAAGCTATGGCTGACGGCGGAGGGCGCGAAGGTGGTCGCGCGTTTTGACCCGGCGTCGGCGAAGTTCGACTGGGTAATGGGTACGGGGCAGAACCGGACGCACATGCTCTACGTGACGCCGGATCAGAAGCAGATTTACACGACGAACGTGAGTTCGGGAACGGTGAGCATTCTGGAGCAGGTAACGCTGCCGCCAATGGGCCCGCCTCCGGGAATGAAGCCTTCTGCTGGAATGCAACCTCCACCCGGGCCTCCAGGCGGGAATCAACCGCGCATGGATTGGAATGAGACGGTGATTCCGGTGGGGAAGGGCGATGAGGGGTTTGATGTTTCGCCGGATGGGCAGGAGCTGTGGACTGCTAACGCGCAAGATGGCACGCTGTCTGTGGTCGACTTGTCGACGCGGACGGTGAAGGCCACGCTGGACTCAAAGACATTTGGGGCGAATCGGCTGAAGTTTACGCCGGACGGAAAGCTGGTGCTGATCTCCATGCTGGGCGGCGGCGACCTGGTGGTCTACGATGCGGCGGCTCGGAAGGAATACAAGCGGGTGAAGATCGGGCATGGAGCCGCGGGGATCCTTGTGGATGCGGCGGGGAATCGCGCTTTTGTCTCGTGTGGTCCGGACAACTATGTTGCGGTAGTGGATTTGAAGACCCTGGAAGTGACCGGGCATATCGACGTTGGTGGGGAGCCGGATGGATTGGCTTGGGCGGTGCGGCCGTAGTTTTACGCGATCGCGTACGAGACGATCTGAATGAAAGTAGAAAGCCCGGCCAAAGCCGGGCTTTTCGTTGGAGCTAACGAAGTGAGGTTTAGACCATTGCCGCAACAGGTTGAGCCGCTGACGGAGCATCGGTAGCGATGGGCTCCACAGAAGTAGGCTGCGCAGGAACGTGCGCGCCGCGGGTGAGGCGATGGACAAAGTGATACGGAGGCCAGGGGCCGGATAGCTGCATCTGGCAGTCGCGCATCATGGCAGTGGTGGTGGTGAATTTGTTCTGGTAGCGCTCCACGTACTTGCGATCGATCAGGTGGGCAATGTCGAGGACCATCTTGCCGGTCTCGGTGAGGCGGCAGCTGACTTCCTCATCCAGGGGTGCGAAAAGGCGATGCATCTGGAAGCTGACGGCGCGTGCCCTCGTCTGGCGTTCACGCTGGCGGGTTGCCGTTTCACGAAGGTTGGTGAGGTATCCGCGGCCTACTTTGTCTGGTGAAAGCTGGCCAAGCTCGCGGGAGCAGGCGCAATCGTCGACCAGAATCTTGAGGTGCATCTCGGTTTTGCCGCGCAGTTTGTCGATGTTACCTAGAAACTGTCGCTGATTGGACCGGATGGATTTGCGGAGACTTTCGTCGTCGTTGAATACGGTACCGAATCGGAAAGGAAGTACGGTGGAATGTTTGAAGCAATCAGCGATGACGCGAGCATGATCCACGCCTGATTTTTGATTTAAAGATTCGGTGGGATTGTGTTCGCTGACGATAACGGCTAGGTCACTGGCTGGGTAAAGGAAGACCTGATTTCCGCTTACTCCATGTACAGATTCAAGCGGAACTGGTTTTCGGTGGCGGGCTAATTCTGGGAAGGCTTGTTTTTCACCAATGCAATAGGCATACCATGCCATATGAAGGCACTCCGTGTGCGGACGCCGGTAAGCGCGCCGCTCGTTAGTGAAGCTCTGTGAACTCAGTTAGAACAGCGTTTCGACACAGGGCGAAGGATCCCCAATTGGACTACCGGGAATACTAGTCCTCGCATTAGACCGCTGGCAATGATCTGCATCACGAAGCGCATAAAAGGTACGTAGAGATTGCAAAATCGCTTTTATTGCGTGAAAACACCGCTTAACGATATCGAGTTTTCCTCAAAAGAAGGGCAAAGTGGCAGGAAACGCGAGTTCTTGGCGCGGTTGTTTGAGGCTGCAGAGGCCAGATGCGGCAGAAATGAGACGCTGCTTAGAAGCGGATGATGTAGGCAATCCGGACGCAAAGCAGGACCGTGAAGAGGATGGAGAGCAGAAGAAGGATGGTGACAAGGCGCATAAATGACGAGGTGCGTTTGGCGAGTTTGGCGACATGTTCGATCAATTCGGCTTGATCGGCGGCGCTTTTCTGGACGGCTTCCTGTACGGTGGCGAATTCGTCCTGTAGGCGCTGGATGGCGCGCTTCTGCTCGGTGGTGTGGAAAGTGAGGGCGCGTTGATCTGCCTGAATCCGAGCGATGGATTCTTCGAGCGGCTTTAGATCCAGCTCTTGCATAGGGCGATTGGCGAGGAGATTGGTGGCGGCGGAGACAAAATTGCCTTCGAGGAGTGGGAGCATTTTGCCGACGTAGGGGAGGACGGTCTTTGCCATCCCGATGGCGCGTTCAAAGGGGGTTGGCTTTGGCGGGGTGGGGCGGGAGAGCGCGGTATTAACCGGGTTTGGAACTGGGACTGGGCGCGTCGCGGTTTCGGGGCGCTTTATTGCGGCTGGGTCGTCGTAGTTGGCGTACCTGATCCTGGGGCCGGGGGGGTGCGGCGGCGTCTGAATTTCCACGTCGGGGCCGACCTGCTTCGGGCGCGTTACGGGGTCGGTCGGATCTGGGCCAAGGGGATCGATCATAAGCACCGTCGTCTCTAACTATAGGGGAACCACCGTCAAAGCCCAATTCGGAAAAAACGGAAGAAACTCTCGTATTCTTGAGACCAGGAGCTCACTTTGAATCCTGTAATGGCACGTGTCCTGCGGAGTCTGCAGCGCAATATTCTGGCCGGCATCATTACGGCGGGACCGCTGTTTGTGACGTGGCTGGTATTCAGCTTTCTGCTGGGCAGTTTAGCCAAGGCGGGACTGCCCCTGGTACACGTGCTGGCTGCTATTTTCCCCGAGGACTGGCTGGCGGGTCCGGTGATGCAGTCATTTCTAGCCGTGGTGCTGACGCTGGTCGTGCTGTATGTGCTGGGGCGGGTTACTTCGCTGGTGATCGGGAAGCAGGCTTTCAGCTTGTTTGAGTCGATGTTGGAACGTCTGCCGTTTGTCGCGAAGGTGTATACCTCGGTGCGCCAACTGATCGACTCGATGCTGGTGAAGAAGGACACAAATCAGCGCGTCGTGCTGGTGGATTTTCCGATTGCGGGACAGAAGAGCATCGGGTTTTTGACGCGGACGATGGTGGACTCGAATAGCGGCGAGGAGGTGGCGGCTGTGCTGCTGCCGAACGCGATCAATCCGACTTCGGCGTTTCTGCAATTGCTGCCGCTGAGCCGGGTGACGATGACCGACCTTACCATGGAGCAGGCGATGAGCATGCTGATGACGGGCGGGGCAGTGGCTCCGGAGAGCTTGGTGTTTTCGCGGCCTGAAGTGCTGCGGGAAGAAGCGGGCGCTGTTCTTATTCCGCCGCGTTAGCTGTTGGCCTATCAACGTCATCTGCGGGATGGTGGTCGGCGATCTCTTCAGCGACTTCGCTTTCGTGGGTGACCTTGCGCAGGCTGACATGTTCGAACTGCGCCCAGATGAGACCGACGGGGATGACGGCCAGGAACGTCACGAGAAGCAGGGTTGCCGCGCAGGCAGTGGCTGCCTCAGGCGAAGCGCCGAAAAGTCCGGTAAGCGCAGCAGCGACGGCAACAATTTGGGTGAACCAGCCTAGGACGGGCAACTGGAAGATGCTTGCGCCGCCGCTGGCGATCATGAGCAGAACGCACTTGGGTGGAGTGATTGAAGCCAGCTCGTGGCTGGCTGTGAAGGCCTGACAGGTTATCAGGTAGGCATAGGCGATAAGAATCCACATTCCGATTGATAGAGAAGCGGTAACGGCGAACTCCGAGAAGGAGCGCATGGTATCAAGGCCGGCGTGGAAGGTGCGGATCTTTTCACCGATAGCGGCACCGAGTTTTTTGGAGATTAGGCCGAAAGCTCGCTCGAAGAACGATGCGACTGGAGCGCCCCAGAGTCGAACGGCGACCAGGAAGAGCGCGCCGAAGAGCGTGAGGGCCAGGCCGCCATACCGCGCGAAGAAGGTTGCGAGCAAAGGGGAATGACTTTGCATGGCAGAGACCATACCTGAGTGGCTGGTTGCCTTGACGATGTCGGCTTCCGGAATCCAGAGCATAGCAATTGAAAAAATGAGCGCCATCGATCCGGCGTCAAAGAGCCGCTCGACAATGTATACAGCGAATTGAGAACTGAGCGGCAGGCCGGTCTTTTTGGAGACGAGGTAGGGGCGGACAGGGTCGGCGACGCGGCCAATCAGAGCAATGGCAGCGAATCCCATAACCTGGGTTCCGAGAAGAGAGAAAGGAGGAATTTTCTTGTTGTGCTTGAGCAGAGTGGCCCAGCGGACAGAACGGAAGACGAATGCCAGATAGATACAGCACATTCCAACGGCAATCTTGCGCCAGTCTGCCTCTGCCAGTTGTGTCCGAAAGACGTGAAAGTCAAAGCGGAACCTCTGGCGGCCCCAGAGGAAGAGTGCAACCAGCGCTGCCAGGACTACGAGGCCCAGAATCCACTGCTTCTTGTTCAAGCGTTCTCCGTTTCGTTTGCTGCATTTGATTTTATGGGTATAGAGCGGGTCCGCAGCAGACCAACGTAATGTCTGATGTACTTTATGGGAGTTGGTGCGCGCGAAGGGCTGCGGAATGTTCGCTGCAGGAAGAAAACGTCGAGTTTGGATGCTGCTAGGACTTGATGATGATTAAGAGGATGACTGCCACGATGGCGGCGAACGCCAGCGCATAGCCGATTACCCGGCGAGCGGTCCAATGGCGGAACTTCTCAAAAAAATAGGGCCTACGCAAATCCCAGACGCCTCACAGCAAGATCCTGCTATTGAATTTATATGATCTGATGCGGATCGAATCCAGAACCTCGCGGATCACAGGACATTTCGCTGCAACCTTGCGGCGAGCGACCAAGTCGGTCGTACGTTCAAACCTTTTGTGGAAAACTGCAAATTTCGGGGAGTATGTACTTTACTCAATGGGTCGCCTTTAGGGAAGTGTGTATGTGGACCCGTTTTGAGCCAACAACACTTCTGTTGCTTTTCTTCCTGAAGGCGGTGGATGGGCAGCCACAGAAAAGTCCAATAAGCAATCAACAAATACTAGCGTGGGCCCGGAAAGCGAAGTTTTTCCCATCTTATGCCAAACGCCATTCACATCTCGGTAGCTCACAAATCTCATGTCATTGTTGAATGCCAAGATGATGTTGATTGCTCCGCCGCGATAGACAATGAGGCAATGCGTGAAGGCGATGCGAGGCGACTTGCGTTGAAGGATGAGGTTAAACACTGCTGCGTCTTCTGGCGAATCCAACTCCATCCGGCAATCAGAGAATTTTGCATTTCCGACTTGTACAGTCTCGGGTCCAGCTGAACCCGGTGGACGGTCAATGCTCTCCACTCTCATCCCGCCCGGCGCTTGATCCCTGCAATTGGGGAGACTCGGCTGTGTGAGTTTCTCTGGGTTGGTCACTCCGATTCTGGAGCGATAGTTGATAAATTCAGAGGCGGTAGGCCAATAGCTGACCGCCTCTGAATTTATTTGCAGCATCTTTTTGCCCAAAGCTTCAGTAATCTGAGGTTTCGCCTTCACATCTTGATCTTTTGCAACCGCCAAGAGACCTTTTAGTGCCGGAAGCCGCTCTCCCAGTTCTTTACTTGATAGCTTAGAAACATTCTCGAATTGATGATCTACGACATCACGAATAAATGGTTTCAGGTCATCTAGGCTCGTCTCAATTTTCGACAAGTGCGTGTTCGCTTCTCCCATCGTTTTGATGGGTTCCTTTAATTGATTACCAACTTCTATAGATATTTGGTTTTTTTGGTCATTTTCAAGGTGCGGCTCTATCCATGTAAGGAACATGATGGGAATGCCGATCACTGTCGCGACAAGAGAAGCCAGAGCCATATAGAATGACCCGTCTTTTGGCTTGGCGGTTTTAGACTCCACCATCGATTGAACCTCAGCGGGAAATTGCAACTGGGAGTACTGCATCAGGCAAACTCCTGCGGTACGCTTATTGAAAGCGTTGCCCGACGCGCGACACATCAGAAACACAAGCAACCCGCTGGCAGGCGGGTTTTCTTGTGTAAGAATCCTAATCTATTTAGGCCACCCGATAGCCGGTTTCTTCTTGGCTAGAGACTTCTTAACCGCATCCTGCCATTTGCCCTTGATCTTGAGCATTTCAGGCTTTGGTCCGGTCTTCGCGGTTTCTTCTTCGCAGGCTTACACATGGTTTGGAGAGGCTTTGTATGTCAGTCTCTTACCCTCAGCCGATTTTACCGCCAGAATCGTTCTCTCGCCGTCATTCAACCTGCGATTATTCCAAAGGAAGTCGTACTGCCAGAGATAACCATAGATACAACTCAACCAGACAAGGAGCTCAATCAAGAGCCGCCTCCCCGCACGCCGTTAACCAGCAGGTTCACCGCCGCGATTTGCACGACCGCTGCAATGTTTGATGTCCCAAATATTTTCTCGGCAGAATTGTAGTGATGCGCTAGTTCTCATTCTCTTTTTATAGGCTCCGATGTAATCTTCTTTCACATTCCTTTGCTCTCTTCCCCGGAAAGTTCTGGAACAGTGAAGACCACTGCGGAACGGGACGTGCTTCTCGAAGTGATCGAGAGATGCGCATGGTTGATCGACTACTACGGCCGCAGCGGAGGGAACGATCCGTCTGTACTCGTATTCAAGACGACGATGGAGCGGGCGATTCGCAATCTCGAATCGCTCATGCCAGCGACTCCGTCCGAAGTCGGTGCAGAATCGACAACAAGGTCGCCCAAGTCCATCGCCAAGTTAGATGACTGAAGCATTGATCTGGCCGAGGCAAATCCGCGCCTTGCGGCTGCTTTCACTGAACCAAATCGCTGTAGCTTACTGTGACCAGCTAGACAAGAACTTCTTGACCTCGATCGCATCGATATAGTGCGATCTCGATGCGGTGTATATTGCGGGTGACGTGAATTCCGCAGAAACAGCTGCTCCGCACGGCGTTCGGCCTCTTCTGTGTTCCGTGATAAATGGGATCGCAGGGGCGTTGGGCGTGGTCGCGGCTTTCTTGTTCGTCTTCGGTGGCCACTTCCTTCAACTGTTTTTCGGCGCTGGCCGAATTTTTGCCGAGATGGAGTGCATGGCTGTTGCGGCTGTGATTGGGCTGGTTGCCGCTCTGCTGAAAGGTGCCGCTGATCGCGTGGAAGATCCCCACTTCAACGAGACTGTTGTTCTCGCGCTGGGCAATGTACAGGATGCGCATCCGCCTAAAGAGCCATCGCAGCAGTGAGTGGTTATGTGGTTTGTTATGAACAGCTTTAATGCGCGGTACATGACACAGTGGAAGTAGACTCCGACACAATCTCAACTGTTCGGAAGAAAGAACACGATGCCCCATGCTCAAAATGAAGGTGTTACAGGCGCCGAACCAGTATTAAAAGCAAGAATTCTATTAGTAGACGATGACAAGTCAAACCGGGATTCACTCGGGATGGTGCTTCGATTCAGTGGATTCGATGTAGTGACTGCGGCAGATGTAAGCGAAGCACTCGGACAGATTGGCTCTCAGACCTTCGACGTTTTATTGACTGACCTGCATATGCCGGATCCCGGGGACGGATTGACGGTTGCGAGCGCAATGCGGCACTCGCATCCGAAAGCCGCAACGTTTATCTACAGCGGTTATCCGGAGATGTCTGCAGCAACGGCTGCAATTCTTCTTCAAACCGATCAGGTCTTATTAAAACCGATGGCGCCCGGTTCCCTTGTTGAAACGATCAGGAAGCGATTGAAGGAGGGCCGTAAGAGTTCAGTCAATGAGATCGAAAATGTGTCTACGATACTGGAACGCGAGTCGAAGAATACAACTGATGACTGGTATAGGTGCGCGGAACGCGAGTCGAGCTTTATTACTGTTCACTTAGAGAAAAGCGAAAGGTGTGCACATCTACCAGCAGTTTTCCGCGATCTTGTTCATCGACTGCGCAACCCGCTGCCGCTGGGCACGCATGCCCTGGTTTCGGCTGACGCTGCTGAACATGGGCGGATGAGATTTAGACAAGGTTACACGGCTTCCATGCTGGTGGAGGAATCCCGGATGCTGCAAGTCAGCATCTTTCAATCGCTGCAGAATAACCTGCAGAAGGTGGACTTCAGCTTACTTCTGGTTGACGTTATGGTGATTGCAGATGAAGTTGATTCGCAGTTAGCACAGGCAATGGCAAGTTACATCGCTGAAGCCAAACTGAAGCAACTTGCGAATTGACACTCTTCACTCGTTCCTAATTACTTTGCCGGAATCGAGGGCGTGCTCGGTTGCGACGCTAGAGGAACTAATTTGAGATTTGGCCATTCTGTGGGAATTGGCTCGAACTCTGCGTTGGGCCATTGTGTCGGGATCGGTTCAAATCTCGAGTTGGGCCGCTGAGGCGGAAACGGTTCCAACTTCGCGTGGAATGATCGCAAGAGATTTTGATTAAACGGGCAAGACGGCGCGATGGGAATTGAGAACGGCGAATGGACTGCACTGTTGGCGTCAAGCTGCGCGTTGTTCCAAGGAAACGACTGCAGGTTGAAACGTTGCTGCCCTTGCCTTGGCGCCGAAATGTCCGGCGTGGATCGTTTGCAATCCGTCCATCGTGGAGTGCCTTGGCGGCTCTCGTCGACTCGTGATGATGTTCTGGGAGTGGGCGGAGCCGATTGACACGTGCCCATTGCGCCGGCGCAGAGGAATAAAGCGAGGATCTTCAAACGCATCGGAGTTGCCTCCGTTTCTAAGCCATCACTGCGGCTAAAGTATACGTCTGTGTCACGTGTTTCTGCATCTTGCCGGGGCGCGGCCAGCCATGCAATGACGGCTCATGGAGAAAAGCAACCGCAGATCCTTCGTCGCTTCGCTTCTCAGGATGACATCGCGAGTTGCTCCGCTGTTTTGCGCGCTTGAGTCGAGTGGTTTTGCTTTAGCGGGTTGGAGAGGATTGCAGACTGGCTAAAGGAAAAGTCACTTCTCGGGTTTGAGCTTGTCTGAGCTGGGTTTGGCGGGCGGTGACTCGGCGATTGAACTCGTGGATTACGCGGGCTACGTATGCGCGGGTCTCATGGTAGGGCGGGATGCCGTGATACTTGTCTACCGCGGCGGGGCCGGCGTTGTAGGCGGCGAGGGCGAGTGCGATGTTGTCGTGGTAGCGAATTAGCAGGTTATTGAGATATGCGGAGCCACCGCGGACGTTTTCATCGGCTTTGAAGCTGTCGTTGACCCCTTGTTCAGCGGCGGTGCCGGGCATGAGCTGCATGAGTCCGCGAGCACCGGCGCGGCTGACGGCGCGGGTGTTGCCGTTGCTCTCGGCCTTGACGACGCTGGCGAGGAGGTCGGCGTCGAGGTTGTGCTGCTGTCCGGCTTCAGAGAGCATCTGGTGGAGGTCGGCGGGGCTTAGCGTTGTTTCCGCCCTGAGTGATTTCGAGTTGGGCGCGGCCAGTGACGGTGGAGGATCGGGGACGGTTTCGTAGCCGGCGATCTCTTCGGGACGGAACTCGATGTAGCTGGCTTCGCCGGTGCCGGTGTAGAGACGAACCATGGGGCCGACCTGGGCGTGGTGATTGCAGCGCATGTCAAAGCCGTTGGCTAGCAGGACACGCTCCGCGGCAAAGGCGGGGCAGGCGACTGCTGTGCAGGCAAGGGCCGCGGCTGCGAGATGGAGGCGAAAACGCAAATTCAGGGTCCTGTTGGTTCAAACTTTAGCAGAAGTTCGGCGGGCTACTACCATCTCCAAAGTCACGGCTACGCCATCTTGGTCATTGGGGGCGGTTTGCTTCCAGCCGCGGGTTTTGGCGAGGGTGCGCAGGTCGTGGGCGGCATTGGACATCATCACGGCCTGGCCGGCCCATTCGAGCATGTCGACGTCGTTCCAGTTGTCGCCGATGGCCATGGTTTCTTTGCGATCGACCCCAAGGCGGGCGGCGAGTCTTTCAAGCGCCCATCCTTTGGAGACGCCGGGGGGCAGGAGGTCGAGAATGGAGAGGTCACGGGCTGGATACTCGGTGCGGACGGCTTCGCAGGAACCGGCCCATTCGCTGGCTTTGAGAGCTTTTTCAGCCTGCTTCATCTTGTCGACTCCACCGGTGACCATGCCCTGGATGGGGTCATTGCCGTCGGTGAGGGCGTCTTCGAGGGGCTTTACGATGTCGATGGCGTCGCGGTTGGCTTCGACCCACAGGGCGATCCGCTGATGTGCCTGTTCGAAGTCTTCGAGGATCAATTCGCCGCGTCCCACTTGATCGAATGTGAATACCAATGTTCCGAAAGGCCTTAGCAGAGTGCAGATGCCGCGTGCCACCCGAGCTTCGAGGTGGGAGCGGTCGACCGGCTCTCCGCCAAGGGTCCGGGTTACTGCTCCATTGGACGTGATGAGAGGCATATCCGCTCGCAGGCCGAGGCCTTCGAGGAGGGGAGCGGTGTAGGCGGTGCGGCGGCCAGTGGCAATGGCCACGGTGATTCCGGCGGCCTGTGCCGCCTTGAGCGCCTGCACGTTGCGGGGGCTGATGGTCTGGCTGAAGGTGGGCAGCAGAGTGCCGTCCATGTCGATCGCCACCAGGCGAACGGGGGGATGCATATATCCAGTGTACCGGCGGGAGACGCCGAGCGCTGGCGGGCGGGGACGATGTGATGGTTGGCACGTCGCGGCAAGCGGAGAATATCGCAGAATCGGCGCAAGTGAGGTGCGCGATGCAGCCAAAGGTACTGATTGCTTACGTGACGCGGAGCGGGTCGACGGAAGATGTAGCCGAGGCGGTTGGAACGACGATGGAGCAGGCTGACGTCCTCGTGGATTTGAAGCCGATGGCAATGGTGGAGGCAATCGCCGATGGGACGCCGGTGGTCTTGGGTGCGGCACTTTATGTTGGACATTTTCCGAGGGAGTTTCACGGATTTATGAATCGCTTTCGGCGCGAGCTCGAGAACGCGCGGCCCTGGATATTCGTGCTGGGACCAACGGACAAGGATCCCAAGCACTTTACGCAGGCTGAAGAGCAGGCTCGCAAGGAACTGGCGAAGTATCCATGGCTTCATGCGGCAGATGTGCGTGTGGTGGGCGGGAAATTTGATCCGCATCATTTGAAGCTGACGTTTCCATTCAACCTGGTGATGAAGTTTCCCGGCAATCCCATGAGGAAGATGCCAGTTTCGGATACACGGGACTGGGAATGGATTCGCCGGTGGGCACAGTCGATTGCGGAACATGTGAAGAAAGGACCCGACGCCAATCGCGGAGAGTTTGCGGAATACACTTTGTATAAAAACAGTATGCTGGGCAAGTGATGGATGGCCACCACTTGCGCGCTACCGCGACGCTTTGATTGATGGAGTGATTCGATACACTGGCAGCATGGAACGGATCTGTACACATTGCCATGCGGAACTGGCGCATGATACGAAAGCGGACTGGTGCCCGGCTTGCGGTGGTTCGTTGATCGAGCGAGAGTCGTTGCCACAGGCTGAAGTGAAGGTGGCGCCGGTGGAAGTGGATCATCGTGGGATTGTGCTGCCGAGACGGCATGCCCTGGGCGGGATTATTACGCCGCAGTAAATTCGCAGGAACTCTCAGAGACTTAGTGGGGTGGCCTTGATCACTATCGAGCGCATCACGCCCGAGACTGCTCTCGTGTTGAAGGATGTGCGGCTGCGCGCACTGTTGGATTCTCTGACGGCTTTTTCGAGCACGTATGCGAAGGAGTCGCTGTTTCCCGATGAGGAGTGGAGGAAGCGCGCGGTGCGCTGGAGCAGCAATGGGTCGGCGATTTTTCTGGCGATGGAGGGAGATGCCGTGTGCGGGATAATTGGCGCGTATGAGGAGGTCGAGCAATGTGCGCAGGTGATTTCGATGTGGGTGGCTCCGGAGGCCAGGCGCGCGGGTGTTGGAATGAAATTAGTGGAAGCGGTGGCGGATTGGGCGCAGTCTCGCGGAATGCGCGAGTTGAAGTTGATGGTGACCAGCGTGAACGACGTAGCGATCGCGTTTTATCAGCGCATGGGATTTGCGATGACGGGTAAGACTGGGGTGTATCCGAACGATGCGGCGATCACGGAATTTGAGATGGTGCGCAGGTTAGTTTGATCCGCCTCCGCCTATCTATCGAATGTTCATTTCCTCGCGGGCGGAATGTTTTGATTGAAGCGAAACAGATTTGTTGGATCGTACTTCGCTTTGATTGCTGCCAGGCGCTGGAAGCGTGCGTCGCTGTAGGCCGAATGCACGTCCTCCCCCTCCGACATGTAATTCACGTATGCGCCTCCGGTGGAGTATGGCAGGGCCTTCTGCCAGTTCTCTCGCGCCCACGCCCGCTGTTCGCTATCGTTCGCAGGATCGTTTGAGATCGCGAGGAAACTCAGGTTGAACAATGCATCACGATGTTCAAAAGCCGTGGCGTCACTGGGTACCCGGGCGACGGCGCCTCCATATACCTCGACCATGATGACATTCAGGGGCGAAGGCGCTGAGCCAGCAGCTTCAATCACCAGGTCAATGACGTCATCGGACAGCGTCTTCACGAAAGAGGATTTCCAGTAATGACGCTGGCCTTTGGGGTAAGACACATCCACTTGCCGCTGCATCGTGCAGTAGGACACAGGTGCAACAGTATCCAACAGAACCGATCCCAGTTCGCGAAAGGCCTGTGCCGCACGATCGCCCTCGCCTTCCTTTCCGATATCGCTTACCACGGCTGCGGCGAACTTGCCTCCATCGGGAGACGGGATGATTGCAAACATTGTTGCAAGGTTGTCGCTTGCTTCGAGGCTCAGGTCGCGGAGTCTCTGCAAGACAGCTTTTGACATTTCGAAGGGGAAAACAATTAATCCACCAAGGGGTTCACGGACTGGATGAAGTTGAAATTCGAGCGACGTCACGACTCCGAAGTTTCCTCCTCCGCCACGCAGCGCCCAAAAAAGATCGGGGTGGGAATCGGCGCTCGCCGTTATAAATTCGCCTGCGGCAGTGACCACGTCGGCTGAGATCAAGTTGTCGCATGCCATTCCGTAACGACGCGACAAATAGCCGTAGCCGCCGCCGAGTGTGAGTCCAGCGATCCCTGTGGTGGAGATAGCGCCGCCCGGTGATGCGAGCCCAAAGGCCTGCGTCTCGTGATCGTATTCGCCCCACAAAACACCGCCGCCGGCGCATGCTTTGCGCTGAACGCGATCGACCCGGACGGACTTGAAACGCGCAAGGTCGATGACGATGCTGCCATCGCCGACAGAGGTTCCAGCTACGTTGTGACCTCCGCAGCGGATGGCAACCGGAAGGCCGCGTTCGGCGGCGAACTGGACCGCCGTCATCACGTCCGCGACTCCGGATGCGCAAACGATTGCTGCCGGATAGCGGTCGATCATGGCGTTCCACACCTGCCGTGCCTCGTGGTATCCGTCGCTATCAGGGAGATGTACTGTGCCACGCAGAAGGCTCTTCAATGCATCGCGGTCTGCTATCTCAATTTGAGGCGTCATGCGGCGATTCCTCCGGGGAGATTCATTTTCAGGGTCAGACACAACAGACCGGTGACCCATTGTGGATAAAGGGCGGTTATGGAGAAGACAAACCTACTAAGAGACTACGTTTGGAATGGGAAAAAGCGTATCATCTCGCCCTTTTGATTGGCACCTGCAACGCGCGGGGCATCAAACCTCGACTACGTGACTCTTTGTTGATAGGAGTGCTACTCGTAGCGGAGGGCTTCGGCGGGGCGGATTCTTGCTGCTGTGGATGAGGGGTAGAGTGTGGCTAGCAGCGAGATGCTGATGGAGACAGCGGAGACTAGAACTCCGTCGATCAGGCGGGGAGCGAAGGGAAGCGTGTCGATGGCGTAGACGTCGGGCGAGAGTTGAATGTGGTAATGGCCGCCAGCCCAGGCGCCGATGTAGCCCAGGATTAGTCCAAGTACGGTTCCGACTACGCTGATCAGCAGTCCTTGTAAGAGGAAGATGCGGCGCACTTGTGCCGGAGCTACGCCGAAGCTCATGAGGACCGCGATGTCGCGGGTCTTTTCCATCACCATCATGGTGAGCGCGATGAGGATATTGAGCGCAGCGACGACCACGATGAGGGTGATGACGATGAAGGTGACGATGCGCTCAAGTGCGAGGGCGCGGAAGAGTTCTTTGTTCTGTTCTTCCCAGTTGGTAGTCATGAAGCCGGGGCCAGCGGCCTGCTCGATTTGTTTTGCAATTTGCGGAGCGTTGTTAAGATCGTCGACTCTGAAACTGATGACGGTGACGAGGTCAGGCTCGCCATAAAGGTGCTGCGCGTCGGCAAGCCGGATGAAGCCCCACGCGGAGTCGTATTGATAGAAGCCGCTGTGATAGGTGCCGACGAGGCGAAAGTGGACGATGTTGGGGACGACCCCCAGGGGCGTGAGATCACCTTGCGGACTGATGAGGGTTACAGAATCGCCGATGGTGGCGCCTATGGAGTCAGCCAGATCTTTGCCGAGGATGAGGGGCTGGTCTCGAGGACCTTCGGGCGCGGCCGTTGAAGGCTCGAGCGCGTTGACGGCTGCTGAAGTGGAGTTAATAAGCACTTTGCTGACGGTTTTTTCGCGCCCGGGCAGGACACCTTCGATCAGCGCATATCCTTCGCGAGCTCCGTGCGTGACAACTACCTGCTCGTCGAGTTCGGGGGCAGCGGCGACGACGTGAGGGAGCTTTGACAGCTTTTCGACGAGCGGTTGCCAGTCGCGAATGCCGTCGTTTTTTACACGCATGAGTTGTACATGTGCGCTGGAGTCGATAAGGCGATCCTGCAAGTCGCGGCGCATGCCGTTAGTGATGGCGAGAGCAATGATGAGAGCGGCGACTCCGGCGGCGACTCCGGCAATGGAGATGGCGGTGACTACGCCAACGACGGCCTGACGCCGTTTGGCTTTGAGGTACCGGGCCGCCACATAAAGCTCAAATCGCATCTTGCCTTACTTTCACGTCTGCTGCTTCTCACTTTTCCGAAGAGTTGAACACGGTTTTGGCTACGCCTACATTATCGTGGCGATCATAGACGCGCACCGTGATGAGGTGTTCTGCCGATTTGGCTTCGGTGGATTTGCCAGGAATCTGGACGTCGTAGTGTTCGCGCTTCGCATCAGAGAGCTTGCCGACTGGTTCGATGTATTGCCATGCGCCGGCGTCGATTGCGTACTCGGCATGGGTAATGGGAGAGGCCGCATCTTCGGCGTCGAAGGTTACGTGCACGGGGGCAGGGCAGGGAGCCTGCGCGCATTTCGCAAGCGCCTCTTCAGCATGCAGAGCAGAGACGACTGGAGGCGTGGTGTCGATTTCGAAGCGGTCACTTTCCCTGGCGCCGGTGAGCGCTTCGCCGGGTGTGTGCGAGGGTGAATCGGACGCGATCACTTTGACGCGATATCCGCCATCGGGAATGAGCGCGGCGTCGAAGCTGTAAGCCTTGTCGGTGATGCCGTCTTTCAGAAGATGCCAATCTTGCTCACCGTCGCCGCGCAGGAAGAGCGAGTAGACGAGGTCGTCTCCATTTTCATCGTGGGCGGCCCAGCGGACGGTGACGGCGGTGCGATCCTTAATGGCGGGTAGAGGAGTGTTGGCGGTACCGCTTTCGACGGGTACGACGAGTTGCTGGTTGGCGGATGGAAAGCTGATGTTTATGTTCTGCGGGGAATTGCTGGCGTTTTGCGCGTTGAGGCGCGCGCCGGGTGCGACGACTAGATCGTCGATCTCGGGCGCGGCATTGACGGGCAGGTAGTTGACGGCGACGCTGCCGAGTCTGCCTCCGGAATGGAGGACGGCTTTCCATTGAAGGAAGCGGCCGGAGGGCGATTGCACGGCACCGTCCTTGAGAGGCTGCCAATCAGACCAACCCCAGTCGCCATGGCCGCGTGCGGGCTGTTCGACGTTGCCGGTGCGGGTGAGGATTTCGTAGTTTGCGGAGTCGGGATCGATCTCTATGCGGCCGAAGCGCGCGAATGCACCCGCGTCCAGCACGTCGCTGGCGTATTCATGCTTTTCCGATTTGCCGAGCGTGTAGAGCTTGCCGGTGTTGCCGGTGCCGATGAAGAGACTATTGGTTCCAGTGCTGGAAGCGGCGACTGCGCTTAGGCCCTGTTGCGCCTCAACGTGCGCGATGTCGGCGTAGTCGCCGTTTTCCTGGATACGGACGATGTGTCCGCGATTGCCGCTGACGGCGAGCACGCCATTGGATTGCGCGGCGAGTGCGTAGACAATGTCGTCTTTGCTGGACCAGATTTTGCGCGGAGCCTGGTCTTCGACCAGAGCGTAGATCTCAGTGCCCTCGGGGGTGGAACTGCTGGCGTTCGCTGCTTGAAGCGAACCGGGCTGGACGATGGTGAAGCTGATGGATCCAACGCCCTGCACGGGAAGCGGGGGAAGAGGATTGCGGCTCTTGTCTCCAACGCTGGCGGCGAAGATGGTGCCGTTGGCGGCGACTGCGACGGAGGTAATTTCGCGGCGTGGCGCTTCAAAAAGCACGTAGCCTTTGCCCTGGGGGCTAATGCGATAGACGAGGCCGGAACCGTCAGAGCCGGCGATTAGATTTCCTTTGGCATCCCAGGCAAGTGAGCGAATATGCTGTTCGTCGCTCTTGAAGAATGTCTGTGGGGTGGCACCGGGGTTGGAGGGATCGACACGGTAGATGGTTCCGGGGCCGCCGGTGGCGATGTAGAGTTTGCCGGCGGCGTCGAAGGTCATGTCCCAGATGTAGTGCGATCTCGATTCACGTTTTGTATTTGTGCTGCTGTCGCTTGAGGGGTCATCGATTTTGTCGGCGTCGAAGATGAGCTTTGCGGTGGACTCGTCCTGTTTGGTGGTTGCGCTCGGATTGAGTTTGTAAACCCTGCCGCCGGGAACAGTGGCGGCGTAAAGCGAACCATCGGGACCGATGCGGACTACCTGCACGCTCACGTCATGCGATTCGAAGAGCGTGAAAGGCTTGCCATCTTTCTGCGGAGTGGAGCGCAGCACGGCTGCAGGGGCGCCGGTGCCGAGATAGGGTGTTCCAGTCTTGTCCACTGCGACTGACCAGACAAACGTGGAAGGAGTGGTGAGGATTTCGGCCAGGCCAGGGCCTTCGCGGAGGTAGCCGCTGCTGCCGATGGCGACGCCCTGCGGCGTACCTTTTTCAAATTCATCTACGCGCGATTGGGACCAGAGGTGAGTTCCCTGGGCATGCGATTGCATCGACGCGACAGCGAACGCAAGGACGGCCAATTGGGATAAGTGGCGGAAGGAAGGGGATTTTGCAGAAACCATTCTGAAGTCGAGTCTACTAAAGATGGTTGGCGGGTCGCATTCCGCATTTATGCATGCTGCTATGCGCCGCTGCGGAACTGGATGATGCGGCGGCGGTCGCGTTTGGAAGGGCGACCTTCGGGCAGGGGAGCGTATTGTTGCATGGCTTTGCGTTCGGCGGCTTCGCGCTGGCGTTTTTCTTTGCTGTCTTCGGTTTCGCGGTAGAGGGCCTGCGCGATGGCGGCCGGACCTCGCATTTCGCTCAACTGGAGAACTTCAACGTGGAATTCGCCGCCTTCGTTTTTGATTCGGAGCATGTCGCCGATGCGGACATCGCGTGCAGGCTTGGCTTCAATCTCATTGGAATGGATGCGTCCCAGATCGCAGGCCTTGGAGGCGAGGGCGCGGGTTTTGAAGAAGCGCGCCGCCCAGAGCCACTTGTCGATGCGCACGGAATTTTTGGTTGACGGGGGCGGCACGATGTCTCGCGGAGGACTTTATGATTCCGTGGGTGGAGTTTTCCAGACGTAAAGGAATCCGGTATCGCTGGAGGTGGAGACTTCGATGCCCTTTTGCCGAGTGGCACGATTCAGCGCCGAGCGGATGTTTTCTTTGGAGTCCGGCAATGCCTCGAGCGGAATCTTGAGAGCGCGGCCGGATTCGAGCTGCTCGAGGTCGCTTAACAACTGACCCACAATTCTCTTGTGTTTACCGTCCCGCCCTTTCGGGACGTCGGACTGATCGATTGATTCGTATCTTATGTGTGCTGCGTCTGGATTGGCGTTGGTCGCCATCGGGTTCCCTCGCGGATGATATTTTTTCTCTCCACGCCGTTCGGGAGACGCGCCCTTAACGTATGGCTAATTCTGCGCAAAACTATCCTTATATTACGGCGATACTATTAGTCAAGATGCAAGCCGAAAAGATATGGATGCCTCTGGCTGAATCTGGCCGTATTCTGGTGGCCCTCTATAACTCACGAAGTTATAAGCGTTTAGGGCGTAAAGGCAAAGAGATACCCCGTATCGGGGAAATTCTGGTAGGGTATTTCGAGAGGTGAAGACCAAGTGAGCAAGAACAAGAATTTCCCCACTGTTCCGCTCAAGGAAGTTCCCGCGCACATCGAGGAAAACAGGGCCGGAGGACACCGGCCGATGGTGCTTGTGGTGGACGATGAGAGCGTGATTGCCGATACGCTGGCCGAGATTCTTTCGCGCAGCGGCTACAACGCAACGGCGGAGTACGACGGAGACAGTGCGCTGGAGACGGCGCTGATGTCGCCGCCGGAGATGCTGATCACTGACGTGGTTTTGCCGGGCATGACCGGCATTGAACTCGCAATCACGATTCGTCGGATCTTTCCTGATTGCAAGATTATCCTTTTCTCCGGGCAGGCTTCGACGGCCGATCTGCTGGCCAGTGCACGCGCGGACGGGCATCAGTTTACGCTGCTGAACAAGCCGCTTCATCCGCAGGATCTTTTGCAGCGGGTGTCTGAAGGTTTGAAGCCGCACAAGCAGGTTCACGTTTAGCCTATTGCAGTAAGAGCGTAAACGCATCGCATGAAAACTCGATGGGCGCCCTTTGAGGGCGCCCATTTGATTTTGGTTGGAGAACGGTTAGTTGGAGAGGACGGCGCGGTAGCGCACTTTGTTCTTCTTCACCTTCTCGATGGCGTCGTTCGCCTTGGCCATCGAGAAAGCTTCCGTTGTGGCTTTGACGCCGTGGCGCGCGGCAACGTCGAGCATCTCGCGAATCTTTTGCGGACTGCCGATGGGACTGCCGGTCACGGTGCGAATTCCTCCGATGAGCGGGAAGGCTTGCACCGACACTGGCGAGGGTGGCACGCCGACGAAGCACAAAGTTCCGGTGGGACGAAGGGCCTGGATGTAGACGTTCCAGTCCTGATCGGCGTTGGCGGTATTCAAAATGAAGTCGAGCGAGCCAGCTACTTCTTTCATCGACTTCGATTCGCGTGAATGCACGAAGTGATGTGCGCCGAGAGCGCGGGCTTCTTCTTCCTTGCCAGTGGAGGTGGAGAAAGCGATGACCTCTGCTCCGAAGACGCGGGCGAATTGAATGGCGATGTGTCCGAGGCCGCCAATTCCTACGACACCCACGCGGGAGGATGGATTGATGCCGTGGTCACGCATAGGGCTGTAGACGGTGATGCCGCCGCAGAGCAGCGGAGCAGCCTGTTCACTGGGCAGAGCACCTGGAATGCTCATTACGAAGCGCGAGTTGGCCCGGACGCTATTCGCATATCCGCCATTGCGGTGCACGCAGGTAGCTTCCAACGAGGCGCAGAGATTTTCGAGACCGCGGCTGCACCACTCGCATTCTCCACACGAGTTGGACTGCCAGCCGAGCCCGACGCGCTCTCCAACCTTGAGAGAGCGAACGCGGGAGCCAACCGCAGTGATGGTGCCGATTATTTCGTGACCGGGGATAAATGGATATTGGCTAATGCCCCAGTCGTTAGAAATCAGATGAAGATCACTATGACAAATGCCGCAGTGGGTAATGCCGATTTCGACTTCCTGCATGCCCAGTTCTCCCGGGTCATAGCGGAAAGGCAAAAGCTCGGCGCCCGCTGCGTGAGCTGCCAGTCCTTGAATTAGGGCCATGTCGTTCCGCAGTCCTCGCTGGGGGTTGGCAAAAAAGGGGCCGGATTTCAGCGCATAACGCGTGCGACAGATTTGCGTATGCGCTGCAGGATAAGTCTAATCTAAACCGCCGCCCGACTCGATGTGCAGATTGAGGATTTGAAATCCGCTGAGCACGCCGCCTGCCGACGCTTGGCCTGCGACTACCGCGGATTCGCCGTTGAGAGTTACGTCCTTGGCTGTCCGCATGGGCTCAAGTGCATTGGCCATCGACAAAGGCAACGTGGAGAGCGTTTGTCCGTTGACGCCGGCTTGTGCCTCGGGCAGTAGAAGACTGACGAAGATGCGATCGGCAGGATGTTGACTTCGCGCTTCAGCGAGGGCGGTTTCGAGATCGATGGTGCGATTGGAGATTCGCGGCTGATTCAATGCGCGATCGAGAGTGCCGGCATCGGATACGAGCATTCGCACATTTCCCGTAGCAATGCCTGGAGGCAGCTTAACGGGAATGCGGATGTTGCGCTCGGGCTGTTGCCAGGGACGAACAGTTGCCTCGACAAGAATAGTGTCGCCGGCGTGAACGATGTTGCTGGAGTCGATACGCGCGGTCTCAAGTTCGACCTGAGCGCGGCGCGGAATCGAGTCGACGTCGAGGTTGATCGCTTTGATCGCGCCCTGACGTGCTCCGTTGGCGTAGAGCACTGCGAAGCTCTGGTCAGTCTGCATCGCAGCGGACAGTTGGGCGGGGATCTGATCTCCCGCCGGCGCCCAGATGTCGACCGGGGATGCGGGATAGCCTTCGATGTTAACGCTGCCAGTCACGTGATAACTGGTTTCAGCGCTGCTTTGATTATTTTCGATCAGAGAGTCGTAGAGAGAGACGAGGAGTGCCTGGGGAGTGAGCGAAGGCAAATCGACAACTTCGATGTTTAATTTGCGGTCAGCTCCTTCGCCATGAACTGTGATATGAACGGGGATCATGTGGGGCTTGGCGCGGAGCACGCCGCGGATTGCGGAGTTTCGATCTTCAGTAAACGTGCCGATGGGATCACCGGTGTTGATGATCTTGAATGCGTTGAGAGGCGATGCAAGAGTCTCCACTACTTCAGCGGTGGTCATGGGAAGAGAGACGGTGCCAGCCTGGAGGATGGGATGTCCGCACGCGAGGAGCTGGGTGGGGTCGACGTAGGTGACGGTGCAGGTGGCGGAGACCTCAAGATCTCCGCGAACGAGTTGGGCGCTGACTGCGGAGCCTGGAACTACGCTGGCGACGGCGGAAGGCGAGATCGCCCCGAAGGAGCCGTCAGTATCTGTCTTGGACGACCCGCTGCCGCCGCCGGCTGCGACGATGTCGAGCCCGGTGCCGGCCATTTCCTTTTGCCAGAGCCGGACGGCTTCCGGGCGGAACCCGCTCATTACGAGCGGAGTTTCCATGGCTTGAAACTCCATGCCTATCGAAGAAGACGCGTTCTGCTTTTGCGTGGATGATGACAGCGTTGGTGCTGAGGCCCACTGCGTATTGACGGGCAAATCTTTGACTTCGAGCATTTGCTCGATCGGGGTTATGCCGGCAATGGGGTCCTTGGCAAATTGGCCGATGCGGTAAGAGAGGGAGCCGAGAAGCTTGTTGCCGATGTAGACCGGGCTACCGCTCATTCCCGCGACAACTCCAGTATATTCGGGCTTGGCGCCGCGGAGCCTGGCGAGGATCATGTCCTGGCCGGGGCCGCGTGCACCGCGAAGCACGCCAAGGATTTCGACCTGCATGGGTTCGGGACTGGTGCCAGTGAATACCGTCCAGGCCGTAGCCATTTGACCTCGATGCAACTGGTTGAGGGGGTAGAAGCCGGCTCCGGAGGGTGGGGGGGAGGGGGGTGGAGCGGAATCCTGCGCTGGGACGCAAACCGAGAGGGATGCGGCAAGCACGGATACTTCGACCGTCCGGGCGATTATTTGAACAATCGTTCGGTTCCGCGGCGAGATTGCCTTATGGCAGGGTTTCACGTCTATAAGATTAAACCGGAGCGGCATTGGACCGTTAGGCGGCAATTCTGGTTTGTATTCCATCCGCTAAGGTTTTGACGCTCAGATTGAAAGGTTGTTTCATCGGATGGGCTGCTTTGCTTGCCGATTGCTTTGGGCAGTCCCTATGCTGTGAACACAGAGGCCTTATGCCAATGATTTATTCGTTCAGCTCTTCCCGTTGCCGTTTTGCTTCATTCTCATTGCTGGCAGCCTTGGCGCTGGGGCCGCTGGCCATTGCGCAGAGCACGCCTCCGGCCCAACAGACGCCGCCAGCGCAACAGACTCCGCCGACGCAACAGCCCGACCAGACATCGCCCGATGCAGGCGGGCCCGGCGGCGACACCGGTCCAGTTGCTCTGCCCAAAAAGAAAGATAAGCCAGATGAAGCGCCAGTACCAGCCGCTCCGGCGGAACCTAAGTTCAAGAATCCTGAGGGAGCCGGGGATTATTCGTTGCGCGTCGATGTCCCTGAAGTCACGGTAGACGTAGGCGTGTTGCTGGAGAAGACGGGCCAGTTCGTCCCTGGTTTGAAGCCTGCGAATTTCAAGGTGTATGAGAACGGCGTGGAGCAGAAGGTTACGGGATTCAAGCGCGTAGAGGCGCCGATAACGGCGCTGATGCTGTGCGAGTTTGCGAATAGCAATTTCACCTACAGCTTTCTCTATGACATGCGCAATGCCGCGTGGTCGTTTGCCCAGCAACTGCGGCCGCAGGACTACGTAGCGCTGATGACGTTCGACATGCGCACGCAGATCTGGCTGGATTTCACGCAGGACAAACGGCAGCTTTTGAACGCGATTCAGTCGCTGGTGATTCCGGGATTTTCGGAACGGAACCTGTTCGATGCGTTATATGAAGCGGAAGACCGGTTGAGCCGCATCGAGGGGCACAAGTACATCATTCTGATTGCATCCGGACGCGACACTTTTTCGAAGCTGACGCTGGACAAGATTTATCAGAAGGTGAAGACGACGCCGGACATTACGATTTTTGCAATTTCGACTGGCGGCGCGATGCGCGCCATGACTGAAGGCGGCGGAGGAATGAACCAGCAGATGCGCGACATCGACTATCTGCAGGCCGATAACGAGATGAAGACCTTCGCAAGGATGACTGGAGGCATGTGGTTCAGCCCCCGGTTCGTAGGTGAGATGCCAGACATTTTTGCGGACATCAACAAGGCTATCCGTTCAAAGTATGAACTGGTATATCACCCCAGCGATGCCAAGCAGGACGGGACCTATCGCAAACTGCGCGTTGAGTTGGTGGACGATGAAGGAAAGCCGCTGCGCTTCCAGGATGAGAAGCACAAGCAGTTGAAGTATGAAATCATCGCGCGCGACGGCTATCGGGCGAAGCAGGAAGTGGAGTAAAGGCTCGCGAAGGAAGCAAGCGACAGACGAATGGCTGCCGCTTGCTTTTGGAGGGAGACGGGCAACTACGCTTTATTTGAACTGGTTGAAGATGTCGTGGACGTAGTAGCCGATCACGAAAAGTGTGGCAACCACGGCTACGATTTCAGAGCCTTTGATCAAGGGTTGAACTTTAGCGACCTTCGCTACGATGGCCTGCTGCGCCGTCCGCTCGTGACTAAAGGAATCGCCGAGAAAAATCTGGTCTTCCTCATCCCGAGACAGCCGGGAGCGATACAAGAACATGAGTGCCAGCACGATGATGGTGAGTCCCCAGATGGACCACATAACGGGAACGAAAGGCATAACGTTTCCTCCAGCGATGATTCCACCTCAGTTTTCGGCATTTCCAAGTTCGGTAGGCGCCGGATCGCGGTGGTTCTACGGCTGAAAGCATAGCCCCGAACGATATGTGAATCCCGTGACACGAATCACAGGTAATTCGGACAGCGTCGATGGGGTTGGAAAGCTGAATTTGTTGATGACACAGCGATTAGCGGTCGGGGGCGCTTGCGGTCTCTTCGCGACTTTTGGCTATCCAGTTGCATCCAATGGGATACATGGACGAATGGGCCTTGTGCCGCTCTACAAGGGGCAGTACAGTACCATCTAAGAAGACCTTTGCAGGACTGGGAGAAAACATGGCGACTACAACCACTACACCGGAAACAACCACGCAGGGTACAGAAAAGAAGGCACCCCTTATTCTGACGCCGCAAGCAATTGCCAAGGTGCGTGAGATCATGGCTACCCAGGATCCGCTTCCCGCTGGACTGCGCATCGGCGTGGTGGGTGGTGGCTGCTCGGGCTTCCAGTACTCGATGGCCTTTGAGAACCAGGCCGGGATGATGGACAAGGTCTTCAAGTTTGACGACCTCAGTGTTTATGTCGATGCCACCTCCCTGATGTACCTGAACGGATGCATCGTGGATTATGTGGAGACGCTGGAGGCGGCCGGCTTCAAATTTGAGAATCCCCAAGTGAAGTCGACCTGCGGTTGCGGATCGTCGTTCAGCGTGTAAAGCGCATTCCGGTTGAAGCATTAAGAAAGCCCGTCCTGATGGACGGGCTTTCTTGTGTCTGTAGGCAGCTTCTTACTGCTGAGGCGTTGTGGGGGTAGTTGGTGTGGGGGCAGGCGTGGTCGGAGTGGTACCACCCACCGGAGTGGTAGTGCTGCTGGCGGGCTGGCCGATGGCGCCGGTGTTGCCTCCGGCCATCGTCTGCTGATCCATTTGGGGGCTGTAGAGGAACTCCCACTCGTTGTAGTGGTTCTTCTTCTTGTATACGAGGATGGATTGCTTGGGGCTTTGCGGGGAGAAGCCGATGATGCCTCCGCCGCCGAAGGTCTGGCCAGTGCCAGTTGGATTATTGGTTGAACCGAATGCAGAGGTAGTTGTGGTTCCGGTTGGACCTGCAGTGGGGCCGGCAGCGCTGGTTGGGGCGACGGGATTGCCGTTGGCGTCGGTGCCACCCGTGGGGGCGCCTGATGCTCCTGTGTCGGTGGACCCGGTGGGTGTCGAGTTGAAGAGCCCGTTGGTACCCGGCGAGCCCGCAGCACCGTTGAGGCCAGTGTTGCCTCCAGATGGGCCTATGCCTGCCCCATTCGCGGCTGCGAGGGGCTGCCCGAAGAATCCCATGGCCTGGGGAGTCTTGTTCTGGCCGAAGAGAATTGGCTTCCACTCATCCTTACCGGTGGTGGGATCGATGTATTTCTTGCGCAGGAAGCGGATGTTGTTGGTCTTGACCAGCGCGTCGACGTTGGGTGGGTAGGTGTTGAACTTTTTGTAGTAGAGCTGTACGGCGCGAATGTACTGTTTGCCGCGCTGCATGGTTTCGATTTCGCGATCGCGCTGGATCGCCGCCTTAACGCGGGGGACCGCAATTGATAAGGAGAGTATAAGGATGGCCATCATGAAGATAACGGCTACAAGGATGTAGCCCTCTTCGGAAGGGCGGGGACGATTTGGAGGATGCGTGTTCATTGCGAGATAAGTTTGTGTTCCCTCGGTTTTTCGATGCGTCTGATTGAACGCGGTGATGCAGAAAGAAGCAGATCCTTCGCTCCGCTTACCCCACTTGGTGGGGCCCCAAGCTGCTCCGCTCAGAATGACAAATCCAAAATGCAATCATTTCAAAACTTCGAACGTACCTAGTTCGCTGACAGCGGCAGAGTCTGGGTGTTGTTGTAGCCGAGGTCCGTAATTTGCACGGAGGCGGGCATGATCGTGACCACCTTGTAGCGGTGATCTACAACGTCTCCGGTACGGGCCATGAAGATGTCTTCGCCGTGCACGAGAAAGGCTCGCATGGACTTGTCAGAGCTTTGCGAATAGCCGAAGTATTTCAGGTCGATTGCGGGCGGACGCGGAATTTGCGGAACGGAGACAGTTGCGGTATTCACTCCGGGCCTTGCAGGTGCTATCGGCTTGGGGATTGCAACCGGTGCGGACTCGGCGGAGAAGATGTTGCGGCCTGTGCCGGCGTAAACGACATCTTCGCTCTGCTGCAGTTTGTCGAAGTGTAGCGCTGGATCAATGTTGTTGCTGGCAACATGTTGCGCCTGGGGGCCTGCAGAGTTGGCTTGCCGGGTGGTTCCTGAAGAACGACGTGTCGTTGTAGTTGCGGTATTGGGCCGGGCGGGCGCGGTCGCAGCAGGTGAAGAGCTGAAATAGTTGGAGAGTTCGTAACCGCCTGCGCAGAGGATTACTACGCCGAGCGCAATCGCGATGTAAACCTGGCGCTTGTTTTCAGTACCGAGAGGGATAGCCATGTTACTCGCCCTCCTGTGCCGCCGGGGGTGTCGCGGAGGGAGTGTCGGACGGTGTAGGAGGCAGCCAGCCGGGTACGTCTGCAGGGCGCAGCCAGGTGGAGACGCGCAGACGCAAACTTACCAGTCCGCCTTGCTGGCCGGTGAACGCCATGGAACGAATCAGGAAGAACGTCTTGTCGCGTTCGAGGCCGTTTACGAAGTGCATAATCTGCTGGTATTGACCGCTGATAGAGGAGTCGAGGGATATTTCGGTAAGGTCGCCAGTCGTCGATCCCTGGGTGTACTGCATGCGGGAGAGCTGTACGCCAGACTTGACTGCGAGATCGCCAGTTTGCACGGCGATCGACGAGTAGTTGGCGGGAATGCGCTTCGCGTAGAAGTCCTGGATGTGCTCGCGGGAGTCTTTGACGCGCTGTTCCAGTCCGCGCAACGGGGCTGTCTGCACCTCGAGCGTTTTGAGTTCAATCTGCTTGTTGACGAGGGCATCGTTCGAACTGGAATCGGTTGCAGACCAATCCAGGCCAAGACGGATGGCGAGGACAGCCACGATGAGGATCAAGATGGCAAGGCCGAAGTAGTGCCAGGTCAGAGGAGAGGCCAGCCGCTCGCGGGTTGTCACGGGGTTGGGGCTCATTGCGGTACTCCTCTGGATGGCTGAGCGGGAACGTGCGCCCGCGGCGTTCCGGTGTAGGGTGAACGGGCATGGTTGGCGCCCATCGCAGGTTCGGAATCATCATCGCCCTTAGTGCGAGCTTTGGCGGAGGCAAAGGCCTTCTCGCGGGCGAGTTTGCGCTCCTCTGAAGTACCGGGTGTGTAGTCCGCGAGCATGTCGAAGTTGACGCGGTTCGAGGTGCTTACGGGTTCGGCGCGCTGGTTCGGTCCTTCTTCGGACGCAGTAGTTTCGTTGACAATGCGGGGCAGAAGAAAGTGGCGGGAGTGTTCAAGATTCTGCACCAGTTCGACGTCGCGGTTACGAGGGCCGACAACTCGAAGGTGGACTGTGATTTGGCCGTTTTTCACACTCGGTTCCAAAGTTGTGACCTGAACGCCGGCGGGTAGAACGGTCTCCAGATCCTCCATGGCGAGGGTCCACGAGAAGGCTTTCTCATCGAAAAGCTGATTGAGATTCTCGGCCTGCTGGAGGGTGCGTGCGTTGTCAGGCTGCTGCATCATGGCCTGATACTGCTGGCGTTCGTGAGTGAGGTCAGCGATCTTCCCGTCGAGCGAATGAGCGCGAGCGCGGGCGGCTTCAGCCTTGTCGTGCACGAGATGCAATCCCACTCCTAAGATCACGGCGAGCAGGGCGAGGGCCCCCATTGCAATGCGCAGGTTCTTGAGCGCCGGTGCGACATCGGCGAACGGCCGTGAAGCCAGATTGATTGCTACGCGCACGCTAAACCGCTCCTGCCAGGGCGCCGGCCAGGCCGGCAGTACTCATGTTGGACATGTTCGTTGTTAGGCCGCTGGAAGGGCGCGGAGCCAAATCAACGATCTTTAGCTCTGAAGGGCCAAACCAGTGCTCGAACTCCGACGCTGTTCCGTTTCCGGCGAAGTATAACTCTTTGGGCAAAACTGAGACCTTGTCTTCATAATATGCCGCTGCCACGGCGACGCTGCGTTGGACCTCGAGAAGGCGCTGCTGGGGGTCGTCGGGTAGGTCGAGGGTACGGTAGAGGAGCAGATCGTCGCCGCGGGTGATCGAGGTGGTGATGGCAACCTTACTGAGACAGGCGGCGAGCAGAGGCTCCGAAGACTCGAGGGTGGCCAGCGTGGCAAGTGCGGAGGGCATGACCGCTCCGGGTTCGTAGCCTGCGCCGCGAACGACGGTTTCGTATTCCTCGAGGATGTTGCTGGGCAGGATGGCGACCAGGACTCGCGCTTCAGTCTTGCTCTGCGTGAGGATCTGATAGCTCAGGCCGGCATGCTCCACTTCGAAGGGAACCATTTTGCGAAGCCGGAAACGCAGGACGGGAATGGCTTCGCTGGCGCGTGCGGGAAGGGAATCGAAGTCGAGCACGAATACGCGGACGGCAGTGTCTGGAATGACGACGGTGACGAAGCGGCCACGCGCCGAGACACTGGCAAGCGCCGTGCGAATGGCAAGAGAGACAGCCTCGGGCGAACTCATGTTCAATTCGCTGATGCCGGGTACCAGAACGCCGGGACGTAAAGGTTCGAAGGCGTAGACGGGCTGCTCGTTCTTGCCGGGAAGCGCGGCTGCCAGCACGCCTTCGGGGGTGAGCTCGATGGCTGCGGGTGGACGGCCACCGTACTGTGCGGCTGCACTCGATCTGCTGAGAATGGAACTCACTATCGCGATGCCTCGATGAAGGTGACTTTATTGATCTCCTTGAGCGTGGTCAGACCACGGCGAACACGATCAAGTGCTGACTCGCGCAGGAAGCTCATGCCTTCGCGCTGGGCCAGCTTGCGAATTTCCGAAGTTGGCTTCTTTTCAAGGATCAACTCACGGATGGGGTCGGTCAAGTCTAAAAGCTCATGGATCGCGGTACGTCCGCGATACCCGGTGCCGCCGCACTCGATGCAGCCGACGCCTTCGCGGAAGCCAAAACCGCGCCATTCGGCGGGATTCATTCCGCTGGCAATGAGTACTTCGTCGGGGACAGATACGGTGCGGACGCAGTGCTCGCATACGGTGCGGACGAGTCGCTGCGCGAGGATGCAGTTGAGCGCGGAGACGAAGTTGTAGGCCTCGACGCCCATGTTGAGGAAGCGGCCGAGCACGTCTACGACGTTGTTGGCGTGGACGGTGGTGAAGACGAGATGCCCGGTGAGGGCGGAGTTAATGGCGATCTGCGCGGTTTCCTGGTCGCGGATTTCGCCGACGAGTATCTTGTCGGGATCGTGGCGCAGGATAGAGCGAAGGCCGCGGGCGAAGGTGAGGCCCTTCTTCTCGTTTACCGGAATCTGGGTGATGCCGCGGATCTGGTATTCAACCGGGTCTTCGATGGTGATGATCTTGTCTTCGTCGCTCTTGATCTCGTTGAGCGCGGCGTAGAGGGTGGTGGTCTTGCCGGAGCCGGTAGGGCCGGTGACCAGCACCATGCCGTAGGGCTCGCGAATGTAGCGGCGGAAACGTCGGAGATCTTCTTCAGCGAAGCCCACCACATCAAGTGTCAGGTGGCGGAACTTCTCGCTCATCGATTCCTTGTCGAGTACGCGGAGGACTGCGTTTTCGCCATGCACGGTGGGCATGATGGAGACGCGGAAATCGATGAGGCGGCCCTTGTAGCGAACGCGGAAGCGGCCGTCCTGGGGTACGCGGCGTTCGGCGATGTCGAGCTCGCTCATGATCTTGATGCGGCTCAGAATCGTGGTGTGATGCTCGCGCGCGATGGGGGCCATGGCTTCCTGCAGGACACCGTCGATGCGGTACTTGACGTGGAGCGAATCGTCGTAGGTCTCGATGTGAATGTCGGAAGCGCGGCGTTCGAGTGCCGTGAAAATAGTGGTGTCGACCAGGCGAATGATGGGACTGATGTCTTCGTCGCTGGTCAGTTTCTCAATGGAGATGTTTTCGTCGGATTGGGTATCGTCGCCGGTGACGACGTCGAAGGTGAGACCTTCGCTGGCTTCGTCGAGTACGCGCTGGGACTGCTCGGTTTTCTTGAGCAGGTCGGTGATCTGCGAGAGGGTGGCGACGCGGGCAATGATGCGATGGCCCAGGAGACCGGCGATTTCGTCGAGCACCATGAGGCGCGAGGGATCGCTGACGGCGATAACCAAAACATCCGCCTGCTGCTCGATGGGTACAAAGTTGTAGCGGAACATGAGTTCCACAGGGACGGTTCGGAGCAGGTCGTGCTGGATCTTGAAGTTCTTTAAATCAACGAATTCGGCGCGATAGCGCGCTGCCAGGGCCTCCGCCTGGGCACGCTCGTCAAGGCCGTTTACCATCGGCCCTGTCGGCACCGCGATTGTAGTGTCAGCCATATATAGGATTAACCCTGTCCTCCACCAGCTACCGATCCCAGAGAGAAGATTGGCAGGTAAAGCGAAATTAAAATAAAGACGACGACGACGCCCATAACGATGAGAATTGCGGGCTCAATTAATGAGAGTGCCGCGGTCAACGCGGTGGCGACATCTTCTTCAAAAAACTCTGCGACAGAGTTGAGCATCTGCGGAAGTGCGCCTGTTTGCTCGCCGACGGAGATCATTTCTGTGGCGAGGCTGGGGAAGACACCCGTGTTGCTGAGCGAATCGGCGAGGTTCTTGCCTTCGCGGACAGAGACGATGCCGGTGGTTACAGCTTTTGAAACTCGGCGCGAAGAGATTGAACGGGCTGCGGTTTCAAGCGATGGAACCAGCGGCAGGCCGCCCGTAAGCAGGGTGGACAGCGTACGCGAGAAGAGGGCGACCTGATACTTCAACCAGATCTTCCCGAAGATGGGCATCTTCACACGCACGGCATCCACGGTGTCGCGACCCCTTTCAGTAAGGGAGAATCGCCACAGCACTACGGCAACAATGAGGACGCTCAGCGCGATCCAGAGGATGTTGTGCTGGGTCCACTTGCCAAAACTTAGAAGCCCGAGTGTCATTGCGGGCAGCTTTGATCCCATCTGGTCGTAGAGTTCGGCGAACTGCGGAATGACTACAGTGAACATGAAGACGAGCAGGGCGCTGACGATGGTGAGCAGAAGGCCCGGGTAGATGAGCGATGCGGTGAGTTTCTTGCGGAAGGTCAGCGAGACACGTTGGAAGCCGATGTAGCGTTCGAGCACTTCCTGCAGGTTTCCCGAGCGTTCGCCGGCCAGCAGGGTCGTGGTGTACATGATGGGCACACCGGTTTGCGCTTCGAATGCGGACGAGAGCGATTCACCTGTTTTTACGCGATTGGCGACGTCATCCAGCTGGCTTTGGAAGTAGGCGCTTTTCTGGATCTTGGTGAGCATCTGCAGCGAGCCGAGGATAGGCAGGCCGGCGCGGATGAGGGTCAGAAACTGCTGATTAAAAATGAGGAATGGCTCGAGTTTGACCTTGCGGCGAGAGACACCGCCAAGGCCCGACCGCGCTTTCACAGAGAAGACGTGGTAACCGGCGTGGGAGAATCGCGCACGCAACTCGTCGGCGGTGGAGGCGGTCTGAACCTGCTCCATTACGCGACCACGTTCATCGGCTAACTTGATTACGAACTCTGCCATAGGGTCAGTTGCCGGCCATCGCCCCCCGGGGGATGCCGGCCTTCCGGTTCGCTTTCCTGTTCAAGGTTAACAGTTTCGCTCATATCATAGACGCAGATACGCGAAGAAGCGCTTGCCGAATGTCAGGGAGCGAATTCTGATGGCTGTCGCCGGGGGTACTTAAGTTCGGATTTGGGCTAACCGGCATCTTTTCCTGGGGGTATGCTGGACAAGAAGTCAGGCCAATCCCCCATGGACCATACGACCAGGTGGTTAAAATCGGGCGGCGAGGGGTTTCCCCCATCGTCGGACAGTGAACCTGGTAATTGGCTGGGTTTGAGTCCGCAGGCCGCTGCGCTGGCAGTGATTATCCTGCTGGGGCTGGCGGCTACGGCAACCTATTTTGTCGGTTTGCCCGCCTTTCTGAATCAGGCCGCCGCGCCGGCTCCTTATCCCCATGAATTAGCCAAGGTTACTTTTGCTATTGGCGGAGATGTGATTCCGCATGAGCCGGTTCGTGCGGCGGCGGCGGCTGCAGGGGGCGGCGCGGAGGGGTGGGGGGCGCTGCTGGGGGATGTGAACGACGTATTCGAGGGCGTCGATTTTGGATTTGTGAACATGGAGACGCCGGTAGCTCCAGACCACTCGAAGGGTTCGAAGCCTTTCATGTTTGACGCACCAGTGGCACTGCCCCAGGCGTTGAAGGCGAATGGGATCAAGATTGTCTCGTTTGCGAATAATCACGTGATGGACCAGGGATGGGCAGGGTTCGCGGAGACGCGGGATCACCTGCGCGAGGTCGGACTACAGTTTGTGGGTTCGGGAGATACGGCCGCGCAGACGTGGCAGCCGCTGATTGTTGAGGCTAACGGGATCAAGGTGGGCTGGCTGGGGATGACGCGGTGGCTGAATGGTAATCGCAATCCTGATAAGGACGACCAGCCGCATGTGAATTTCTTCCCCTATCCAGGAGAATCCGGCGGTGCTCAAGGGGCAGATGAGGCGAAGGTGCTGGATGCTGTGAAGGCGGCGAAGGCGCAGTGCGATCTGCTAGTGATCTCGGTTCATTGGGGAACCGAGTACGCGACGGCACCGCGGCCCGAAGACGTGGATATGGCGCACAAGATGCTGAATGCCGGGGCGTCGGTAATTGTGGGGCACCATCCGCATGTGTTGCAGCCGATTGAGACGTATGCAACGACGGATGGGCGAATGACGGTGATCTTTTATTCGCTGGGAAATTTTCTTTCAAACCAGTCGCGCAATTATGTGGATGGGCTGATGCCGGACAAGGATGGCGATCCGCGCGACTCGATGATTGGATTGTTCTCTGTGGTTCGGAATGACTTTGGGCCCGGCGGAATGCGCGTGGAAGTGGAACACGTGGGCATGATGCCGGTATGGGGTGAGAACAATCGCAATGCGCTGGCGGCAGGAAAGGCTAAGACGCCGAATATCCATCCGGCGCTGATCGATCGCGAGATTCCGAAGGCGCAGGCAAAGCTGGATGAGCTGAACAAGGCTGCACAGGATGGTGCGGAGTTGAACGCGGCGCAGAAGCAGGAGTTCGTCGAAGCTACGAATCGACTAAAGGTGCTGACGGATCGCCGGGCACAGATATTGGCACGAACGGGCGATGAGTATGTGATTGAACCGCCGAAGGTGGCGGCGAAGCCGTAGCCCGCATTATCTAGGTTGCTCAAGTGTTTTCAACCAGTCCGGCGCGTCGGCAGGGATTCCGTGAAAGCAGTCGTAGCTGGCGACTTCTTTGCCTGTCTTTACGTCGGCAAGAGTGCACTGCAAACTGAAATGAAGTGGGCCTGATTCGTACGCGACCTGTTTGCCATCGGACCAGAAGATCCAGTTCCATATAAAAGGACTGCCTTCTATTTTTCGAACGACGCGCCCGTTGCGCGCAAGGACAAGGGTGAAGGGGAATTCTTCGTTTGGCCGGTCGGGGAGCGGGCCGTTTAAAGTCCAGCCCTCCAACCCCTTGGGGCCGCGCACATGTTTGGATTCCGTTGGCTTGTCACGTTCAAGAGCACGCAGTTGGGTCGCACACATCAGAGTCGCGATGACGACAAGCAGTCGACAACGGTGTCTGATATTCATCGCTCCTCGCTTTGACTCTTTAATACCCGTTGGCGACCAACCATGATTCAGTCAGGTTGAGTTCCGGTTTTTTCGTTGATTGCATCTGTTGGTAAGCAAGCTTTACCAGGACGTCTGCCTCGACGTTGACGGGAGCGCCTACGGCAAGCGCGTGGAGGTTGGTGCGCCAGTAGGTGAGCGGCAGGATGGCTATGGATATCGTGTCGTCTTCGATTCCAGCGATGGTGAGGCTGATGCCTTCGATGGCTACGGAGCCTTTGTGGACCATCCATTGGCGGACATTCTCAGGGATGCGGACTTTGAGTGTCCAGTCAGTGGTTTCGCGATTGAAGTGGGGGCTGGATTCTGGGATGACGGGCTCGAGAGCTGTCATGATGCCGGTGCCGTCTACGTGACCCTGAACAACGTGGCCGCCAAGGGGACTGCCGGCGGCGGTGGGCAACTCGAGATTTACTTTTGCGCCGGGGTTGAGTACGCCGAGTGATGTGCGATCAAGAGTTTCCTGCGCGAGGTCAGCATGGAAGTAAGTTGGGTCCACATCGAGTGCTGTCAGACAGACTCCGGAGATGGCGAGGGAGTCGCCTTCGCGTAGGCGGTTGGCGATGCCGGGTGCTTCGACGGTGATCCGGCGAACGCCGCCGCGATCGGTAACGCTCACGAGGGTGCCGGTCTGCTCGATGATTCCGGTGAACATGGTTTGATTTTAAGGGAACAGGAACAGGGTGTAGTGGACAGTGGGCTACGATACTTGCTGGCCGGAGATGGGAAATTGAAATCAGTTTTAAGGCAACAACCTGGCTTTGATAGTTTTGACTCTCAATCGCATATTCTTCGATTCCATCTTTGCGCCATGGCACGAGGTTCCGCATGAACTCACGCAAGTTTGTTGTTACGTGTCTTGCTTTTGTATTCAGTGCTTTCTGTTTGTCAGCGCAGGATCGGTCGTATGGGCGATCGGTGGTGGCTACGCAATACGGGATTGTGGCTACGAGCCAGGTGGCGGCTTCGCAGGCGGGAGCGCGGGTGCTGGAGCAGGGAGGTTCGGCGATTGATGCGGCGATTGCAGCCAACGCTGTGCTCAACGTTACGGAGCCAACTTCAAACGGCATGGGTGGAGACTTGTTTGCCATCTACTGGGATGTGAAGACCGGCAAGCTATATGGACTGAATGCGAGCGGGTGGGCACCGAAGACGCTGACTATCGAGCATCTGCGCGGGAAGGGCATTACGGAGATGCCGCAGGAAGGGATCGACTCTGTCACCGTGCCAGGGGTGGTGGATGGATGGGTGAAGCTGCATGAGCGCTGGGGAAGGCGGCCGTGGCGCGAATTGTTTCAGCCGGCGATTTTTTATGCGGATCATGGATTCGCGGTGGGAGAGATTATTCATGCCTGGTGGGAAGGCGACACCAAGGGGCTGATGACCAATCCGGAGAGCCAGCGGGTTTTTCTGCCTGGCGGAAAGGCTCCGGCGGCCGGCGAGGTGTTTCGCAATCCTGATGTTGCGCGTGCGTTCAGGCTGGTTGCTGACCAGGGTGAGGCAGCGTTTTACAAGGGCGAGATCGCGAAGGCGATTTTGAAGACGTCAGACGAGCTGGGTGGGACGATGACGGCTGACGATCTTGCTGCGTATTCGGCGGAGTGGGTTGAGCCGATCCACACAACGTATCGCGACTGGACTGTGTATGAGTTGCCGCCGAATGGAGACGGCATTGCCGCGCTGGAGATGCTGAACATCATGGAGCGGGCGCAGCCTGATCCGGCGGGTCCGCACAGTCCCGGCGAACTGCACGATCGCATCGAGGCGATGAAGCTGGCGTATGCGGATGTGAAGGCGTATGACGGTGATCCGCGATTCGGGAAGATTCCGGTAGAGCAGTTGCTGTCGAAGCAATTTGCGGCGAAGCGGGCGGCGTTGATCGATCCTCTGCGTGCAAACTGCACGGTTGCGCCGGGTGCGCTTGGTACGAGCGATACGACGTATTTCAGCGTTGTGGATCGGGAGGGCAATATTCTTTCGATCATTCAGAGCAATTACAACAATTTTGGATCGAACGTGACGGTGCAGGGCATGGGATTCGCTCTGCAGAATCGCGGGGGATTGTTTTCGCTGGATTCGAAATCACCGAATGCGCTGTCGGGTCGGAAGCGACCATTTCACACGATTATTCCGGCGTTTATGCAGCATGGCGATGAGCATATCGGTTTCGGGATTATGGGCGGCTTGAATCAGCCATTGGCGCATGCGCAGTTTGTGTCGAATGTAGTGGATTACCACATGAACATCCAGGCGGCGATGGAAGAGCCGCGCTTCACGGACAGGCAACAACTTGGTTGCAGGATTGTGATTGAGTCACGCGTGACGCAACCGACGCTTGATGCGCTGACGAAGATGGGGCATGTGCTGCAGGTGCATCCTGACTATACGTCGCAGATGGGGCGTGGACAGGCGGTGCTTCACAACAGTGCGACGGGGATGAACTTTGGGGCGTCGGATCCGCGTGCGGATGGGGCGGCTGTTCCGGAGCAGCCGGATTTTGCGAAGCCGTAGCGAGAGTCGGGAAGTACCCAAAAGCAGATTCTTCGTTCACCACACCCGAACCTGCCCCAAAGAGCGAGGCTCTTTGGGGACCCCTGAAACGTTCGGGGCCCCGTTAGCTCAGAATGACACCTTCTCAACTTCTATTTAGAAACGCAAAAGCGGCGTTTGGCCGCGCTAGCGCGAACTTTCTAAGCGACCTTTCCAAAGGAGCAGAGATTGTTTTTGCTCTATTGGTGCTTTGGCCATGGGTCGCGGAGCAGCGAGCGGAGGCCTAGATCGTTGCCGTAGCGCTCCACTTCTACTTCGGCCATCTGGATCGCCTTGGGCATGCCTTTGAAGGCGGGGACGGCGTCGGAGCCCATGATCTGCGGGGCTACGAAGAGGTGCACGCGGTCGACCATTCCACTGGCGAGCAGGGCTGTGTTGAGGCGGGTGCCGGTTTCGGTGAGGACGGTGAGAATGCCTTCTTCGCCAAGTTTGTCGAAGAGCTTGCTTAAAGGAACACGGCCCGCTTCAGCTGGGAGGACTTCGACGCGGATGCCGCGGTTGCGGAGTTCGTTGATGCGGGCTTCGTCTTTCGAGACGGTGAAGATGACAACGTCGTTCTGGACATCGCGCACCATTTTGCAGTCGAGGGGCATTCGGAGGGCTGAATCGAGCACGACGCGTAACAGGGGGCGACGACGGCGGAGACCGCTGCGATCGGTGAGCATGGGGTCGTCGGCAAGAACTGTATCGACACCGGTGAGTGCAGCGTCCGCTTGCCAGCGAAGGGGCTGGACTGCGGCGCGGGCTTGTTCGCTGGTGATCCAGTAAGGCTCGCGGGCGGTGTGCTGGCCCGGAGGTGGTGCGATGCGGCCGTCGAGGGTCATGGCAACTTTCATGAGAACCAGAGGACGCTTGTGCTGGATCCAGCGGGCAAAGCCTTCGTTGATGCGTCGGGCTTCGGGTTCGCAGACTCCGAGTGAGGTTGCAATGCCTGCCGCGCGCAGGCGTTCCATGCCGTGACCGGTGACCGAGGGATTGGGATCGCCAGTGGCGGCAACGACGCGGGCTAGTCCTGACGCAATTAGTGCTTCTGTACAGGGGCCGGTGCGGCCGGTGTGATTGCAGGGCTCGAGGGTGATGTAGGCGGTACCGCCTTTGAGACGGTCCTCTTTCTGATACGTGAGGGCATGTTGCCTGGCTTCGTTGAGGGCAACGACTTCGGCGTGATCGCGGAGGTCGTATTCATGCCAGCCTTCGCCTATGACCTGCCCGGCGCGGTCGAGGATCACGCAGCCGACGGCGGGGTTGGGGGAAGTGACACCGATGCCGCGACGGGCTAGTTCGAGGGCGCGCTGCATCCAGTAGATGTCTTTTTCTGATGTGCTCATAGTGCAATGCGGCTGATTGATGGCGACAGGAAGAAGTGTAACCTTTCAGATGGCTCGACGGCCTTCCTCACTCGTTCATTCATGTGGCTGATCGGAATAGCGAGCGCAGAGATTCGGAACGTTTATCCGCTACCCAACGTCATTGATGTTGAAACTCGGGGAAAAGGACGGACCCAACATGCAAGCAAGGATTCTGCGGATTTGTATAGGTGTGGCAATGCTCCTGACGGGATATATGGTGGGGACGCACACCTCAACTTCTATTCATGCGGAAATGAAAGTGACTGTGCCGAGCGGGTATGGAAAGGTTGTCGCCGGGGATAGCTCATCGCTCTGGTTTGAGGATTCAAACGGTACGCTTCGGCAGGTCAACATACCTGCCGGCAATACAATTTTCACTATCGCTCGACAAAGATAGGGCGCCGACGAAGGTTGCGGAACGAAGCAGATCCTTCGCTTACCACCCCCAAGCTGAAAAACGCTTGGGGGCCCGTGCGCTCAGGATGACACCTTGGTTACTTGGGAATATGAAATTCGCTAGCCGAGCAGGGCGTCTACGAAGGCTTCGGGAGAGAACTCCAGCAGGTCGCTCATCTGCTCGCCTACGCCAACAAACCTTACGGGGAGATTGAGTTCACGGGCGATGGCTACTGCGATTCCGCCTTTGGCGGTGCCGTCTAGCTTGGTTAGCACAATGCCGGTGGCGCCGGCGGATTGCGTGAACTGACGCGCTTGTTGCAGGCCGTTCTGGCCGGTGGTGGCGTCCATTACGAGGAGCACTTCGTGAGGGGCGCCGGGGATTAGCTTCGATGCGGTGCGGCGCATTTTGTCCAGCTCATCCATGAGGCCGGACTTGGTGTGGAGGCGACCGGCGGTGTCGACGATGAGTTCGGCGATGTTGCGGGCCTTGGCCGCACTGGCCGCGTCGTAGAGTACGGCAGCAGGGTCGCCGCCCTGGCGGGTTTTGATCATTTCTACGCCGCTGCGGCTGGCCCAGACTTCAAGCTGTTCAATGGCTGCGGCGCGGAAGGTATCTGCGGCGCAGAGGAGCACGGTTTTATCCTGCGCTCGATACCACGCGGCCAGCTTGCCGCTGGTGGTGGTCTTGCCGGTTCCGTTGACTCCAACGAGGAAGGTGACCTTGGGAGGAGCGGAGGGGTCTGCGACGGGGCGCATCGGGGCTTCAAGGATTCCGCGGATCTGGGTCTTGAGCAGATCGCGCAGTTCCGCGCCACCTTCGATGGCTTGACGGCGAGCGCGTTCGCGGAGGGCATCGAGGATTTCGGTGGTGGTCTGCACACCGATGTCGCTCATGATGAGCGCGGTTTCCAATTCTTCAAGAGAAGACTCATCGACTTCGCGGGTGAGCGCGACGATGTCGTTGATGCGCGTGGAAAAGGTCTCGCGGGTGCGCGTGACGGCCTGGCGCATACGCGAGAAGAAGCCGGACTTCTGTTCTTCTTCGCCGCCCTCGGATTCCTGTGCTTTCTTTTTATCTTCTTCGTCGTAGCCGGTAAATAACGTAATCATCTGCTGGATATCCAGTCTTGAGTCTAGAGCATCTGCGCATCGGGCGCGAATTGGCAGGAACTGCGCGAGTTCAGCGACGAATTGTCCACTATCGGACACTGGGGCTGAGAAGTTCGACCGTGTGATCTTTTCTTCCAACCGACTCAAAACATTTGCACAGATTTCGCTTGAACTGAGGAGAGGGGTTGCGGAAGAATTTCGAGACGGCTCGCGAGGTCCCATCGAAATTCTCGCGAGGGAGGGAAAACATGAGTCAGGTACGTGTGCTGGTTGGAACCAAAAAGGGTGCTTTCGTTCTTACTTCGGATGGCAAGCGGGACAAGTGGGATGTGAGCGGTCCGTTTTTTGCGGGCTGGGAGATCTACCACATGAAGGGTTCGCCAGTAGATCCCGAGCGCATTTACGTTTCGCAAACGAGCGGATGGTTTGGCCAGCTACTGCAGGCTTCGACGGATGGCGGCAAAACATGGTTCCAGCCCGGCGTGAAGGCGGAAGACGCGACGCCGCAGTGGCCGCCGGTGAAGAGCAACCGGTTCACGTATGACCAGTCGCCGGAGACGGGCAAGCCGCTGACCACGCACCAGTGGTATGACGGCACGCAGCATCCGTGGGAGTTCAAGCGCGTGTGGCACCTGGAGCCGTCGCTAACCGATCCGAATACGGTGTACGCAGGAGTGGAAGACGCGGCGATCTTCAAATCGACGGACGGCGGAGAAAGCTGGCACGAAATGCCGGGATTGCGCGGACACGGCACGGGGCCCGACTGGCAGCCGGGAGCGGGCGGAATGTGTTTGCACTCGATCATTCTCGATCCGAGCAATCCAGAACGGATCTTTATTGCGATTTCGGCGGCGGGGGCGTTCCGTACGGATGATGGCGGAAAGACATGGAAGCCAATCAACAAGGGGTTGTACTCGAAGTACATTCCGAATCCAACGGCCGAGATCGGGCACTGCGTGCATCACATCGCGATGAATCCGAAACGGCCCGGAACTCTTTTCATGCAGAAGCACTGGGACGTCATGCGATCAGACGATGCGGGCGATAACTGGACGAAGATCAGCGGCAACCTGCCCACCGATTTTGGGTTTGTAATTGACGTAAATACGAATGAGCCGGAGACGGTGTACGTGGTGCCAATCAAGAGCGACTCTGAGCATTTTCCGCTGGATGGGAAACTACGGGTTTATCGCAGCAAACGCGGTGGCAATGAGTGGGAGGAACTGGCGAAGGGACTGCCCGAAAAGGACTGCTATGTGAACGTGCTGCGAGATGCCATGGCGGTGGACAAACTGGATAAGTGCGGCGTGTATTTCGGCACGACGGGCGGGCAGGTGTATGTTTCGCCGGATGGCGGCGACTCATGGAAGGCGATTGTGCATGATCTGCCGGCAGTTTTGTCCGTGGAAGTACAGACACTGGCGTAAGAAAACAGTGATCAGTGGCCAGTCATCAGTGGTCAGGTGAAAGTAAACGGCTAGCGGTGCGAAACGGGGCCGAGTTTTTATTGGGCGGGTATGGGTAATCCAGAAGTGAAAGCGAACATGAGCAAGGTGGTGGTGCAGATTCCTTATCACCTGCGCAACCTCGCACGAGTAGATGGAGATGTGACGCTGGAAGTCGCGTCGCGGGTTACGATTCGCTCGGTGCTGGATGCGCTCGAGGCTCGGTATCCGATGCTGTGCGGAACGATTCGCGATCACGACACGCTGCAGCGGCGGCCGTTTCTGCGCTTCTTTGCATGCGAAGAGGATCTATCGCATCAGTCGCCAGATGCGCCGCTGCCGGAAGCTGTCGCCTCGGGCAAAGAACCGCTCTTGATTGTTGGCGCAATTGCGGGTGGCTAGCGGATCGCGAATATAGAGGTTCCGAGCAAGTGGGAAGTCTGAATGAGACGATTGCAAGACTGCTCACCGGTCGAGAGCCTCCGATCATCAGGGACCGGTGAACCCAAGACTAGAGAAAAGAAGCTACGCCCGCCTAACCCATGATCGACTGTCGTCTTTCATGGGGTCCCAATGCGCGGATTCTCAGGATGACACTCACACTCGCTTGGTCATCTACTGGAGCGGCGCAGGTCACATATCAAGACTGGGAGAAGTATTTTTTCAGTGGAGTCCAGTAGCGATTCTTCCAGCCCCAATCGAGATGGTCGAATAGCCCGGATGCGAAGCCGGTGTGGTCAAACGTGAGGCTTGTTCCGGCGGCTGACGGTTTCAATTCGAAATGGACGATGGAATAGGCACCCGGATCCCATGATGCTGGGCGCCACGCTTGGACTATGCGCTGGTTGGGTACGAGTTCGATGTTGCGGCCCTGGATGAGTCCGCCAAACATCAAGATTGTCCCGCCTTGCGCAGCGTCGATCGTGGCTGGCATGCCGGAGAAATTAGCAAACTGTTTCGCATCGAGGATCGCCTGGTAAAACTTTTCCGGGCTTGTCTTGAAATCGAGCACATAGTGGATTGTCGTACGCGCCTGATTGGGAGACGTGCACGGCTTTTCTTCGGCGGGTTGCTGGGATGGCTGAGCGTGAGCGGCACAGGCAGTGAGGGTAGCGACACCGGCAACGATCTTGCTGAGTGCATTGCGGCGCGTAAGAAAGTTTGAGGGCGAAGATAGGTTAGCGTTCATGTGACCTCCGCAAAACGTGGGAACTGAAGAATTGCCGTGCGGAGAATTATCGCAGCGCGAGCCGTGAACGAATTGTCATTCTTTCGCAACTTTTTCTTTGAAGACGTAAAGGGGATCAGTGTTCGCCTTTGCCGGGGCGTAGCATTAGTTGGCGAATCGCCTCGCGGGGATCTTTTCCTTCTTCAAGAATCAATTCCATCTGTTCTGTGATTGGCATCTCGATGCCGTGCTCGCGAGCCAAACCCAACGCAGCGCGTGAAGTCAACACGCCTTCGGCAACTTTTCCGCCGAGGCTTTCGAGGATTTCGGGTAGTTTGCGGCCTTGTCCCAGCGCCTGGCCAACGGTGCGGTTACGCGAGAGCGATCCGGTGCAGGTGAGCACCAGGTCGCCGATTCCGCTGAGTCCAGCGAGGGTCTCTCTCTGTCCGCCGCATGCAACGGCGAGGCGGGTGATTTCCGCGATGCCGCGCGTGATGAGTGCAGCTGTAGAGTTGTGCCCGAGGCCTACGCCAGCTGCTACTCCAGCAGCGATGGCGATGACGTTTTTGAGTGCTCCGCCGAGTTCGACGCCGATCACATCAGTGGAACTGTAGAGACGTAACGTCTCAGAAGAGAATTCCTGCTGAATGAGAACTGCGATTTGTGGATCGCTGAAAGCTACGGTGACGGCTGTGGGCTGCCCCTGCGCAACCTCGATGGCAAAACTTGGGCCTGAAAACGCGCCGATGGAGAGAAGCAGGCCGGCGGGCTCAAGGGTTTGAGAGATCACCTGAGTCATGCGGCAGTGGGTTTCTTTTTCGATTCCCTTGGTGGCGCTGACGACAAACTGCCCGTTGTGGAGATGGCTCTTGATCCGATGGAGCGTAGAGCGCAGAAACTCGGAGGGAATGACGGAGACTAGAATCTCTGCCGTTTCGATGGGCGCCATTTCGGCGGTGATGGTGAGTTCATCCGGCAGAGGAAACCCGGGGAGGAAAAGGGTGTTCTCGCGCGCAGAGTTGATCACCTGCGCTTCCTGCTCATTGTGTGCCCAAAGGGTCACGTCGTGACCACCGCGGCGAGTGAGAGAAAGCGCGATAGCAGTGCCCCATGCTCCGGCGCCCAGTATGACGATCCGGCTCATGCGGGTTTCCTTTCGTGAGTGCGCGTGCCGAATCGACTTTCTGTTCCGGCGAGGAGACGGCCAATGTTCTGATGGTGCTTGAGGATGATCATGAGGGAGACGATGATTTGTGCAGCGATAAAGAGTGCGGATTTTTCACCGCGAACCATGAACCACGCGAAGATAGGAAAACTGGCTGCGCCGAGGATCGAGGCAAGCGAGACGTAACGGGTGATGAGCAGGACGAGGGTGAAGAGCGCGATGGCGGAAAGTGCCGCCCAGGGTGCGGCGACAAGAAAGACGCCAAAGCCGGTGGCGACTCCCTTACCTCCACGAAAGCGCAGCCAGACGGGGAACATGTGCCCTATAACGGCAGAGACGGCGGCGATGGCTTCTGCGTCACGGAACGAGATGAAGTGCGAAAGCAAGGACGTGATCCAGGCGCCCAGAGCGACCGCCGTTGCGCCTTTCAGTACGTCGAGCAGAAAGGTCGCGGCGCCGAGGCCTTTTCCTCCGGAACGGAGCACATTGGTGGCGCCGATATTGCCGCTGCCAACGGATCGAATGTCTTCATGGCGAAAAAGCTTGACGAGGAGATAGCCCACCGGAATGGATCCGAGCAGGTAAGCTATCGCCACAATCAGAAAACTCGCAAGGAGCATGACGAAACAGAGTTTAGCAGGTGAGGCGGTTCCAATTTGAGACCGCTCGTTTGACTGATATTGCACATAGATGTACTCGTCCGCGGAGGGGCTGAAGATGGTGAGATTTCGTCACCGGCTGGCACATGTGAGCACGTCGGAGTAGCGTGAGGCATCACCAAAACGCAGAAGCGCATACCAGGCATCAAGCGACGGCTGGGCGTAGAGGCCGAGCTCGCGAAAGATTTCGCGTGCGAATCCTACGGACGCAAATCCAGATGCGGTAATCAGGCCCTCGTCGGCGATGGCGGGAACATCGCAGTAGAAGGCAACACCGTGATATCCGGTTGCAGCAAGATATTCGCGGCTGTTGCTGGTGTGGTGGAAGTCGTCGAGCATGCCAGCGCGAGCCAGCGCAAGGGTCGCTTCGCTGATGGCTGCCACAGGGATGCCACGGATGCGGAAGCGGCGGCCCACATCGAGAATGTGGGCACAGTTGTCATCTGTCCAGAGACCGCCCCCGGGGAGAATGAGCATCGCTGCGCGATTGATTTCGATTTCAGCGACAGATATATCGGGCAGGATGCGCATGCCGCCCATCGTGGTGACGGGATGAATGGAGCATCCGACGGTTACGACGCGATAGCGGCCGGGCACGCGTTGGAATTGGGGATTATTGATTCCGGCGATGGCGAACGCTGACTCCCAGTCTGCCACTCCGTCGAAGACGAATACGTAAACGTCGCGACCTCTCATCTCATCAACCTCCATCGACTAAATGAGTATCGCTTGCAATATATGACAATCGATGTCATATATGATCTGAAAAGATGAAAATGTTGTGAAAGGGATTGAGGTCGCATGAAGGCGGATCGGTTGATGTCGGTGCTGCTTCTGCTGCAGGCACGGGGGCAGGTGACCGAGCGGGAATTAGCCGAGCAGCTTGAGGTTTCGCAGCGCACGATTCATCGCGATCTTGAATCGCTGAGTGCTTCGCGCATTCCAGTCTCTGCGGTTCGCGGGGCGCAGGGTGGCTGGCAGCTTGAGAAGGGCTGGCGAACGAATGTCCCAGGACTGAATGAGGCGGAACTAAATGCGCTGTTGATGGCACAGCCTCGCACGCTGGGGAATACGCGGCTTACAACCGCGGCGCAGAGCGCTTTGAATAAATTGATGGCCGCGATGCCGGAGCCGATGAAGGCGCAGGCGGCACATCTGCGGCAACGCCTGCACGTGGATCCGACGGGCTGGCGCGATACGGGCGAGGACCTGTCGATGCTGGCGGCAGTGCAGGACGCAGTGGCGCGCGATCGCAGGTTGTCGTTTGACTACACGCGCGCTGACGGCGAGCAGTCCGCGCGCACGGTTGATCCGCTGGGACTGGTGTCGAAGGGACTGACCTGGTACCTGGTAGCGCGGACGGCGGATGGAATGAGGACGTTTCGGGTGGCGCGAATGCAGAGGGTGACAGTGCTGGCGGTGGGATTTGAGCGTCCGGCACGGTTCGATCTCGAGGAGCACTGGAAGTCGTCGACTGCGGAACTAAATCGCAAGAGGGCAGGCTATCGGGTGATTCTTTCGCTGACAGAGGATGCTGCAAGACGGGTGCAGACGTGGTGCGTGGCTAAACCGGTTGCCCCGGGAAGCGGAGCGCGCAAGGCGCTGGAGGGACGGGTCACGCTGCAAGTTGATTTCGACAATGACCGGGAGGCGCGCTTCATTGTTCTAGGGCTCGGGTCGGCGGTGCGCGTTGTCGAGCCTGAATCGCTGCGACAGTGGGTGGAGGACGAGGCGAGGGCAGTGGCTGATACCGCGAAAAGAGATTGAGGAATACTGCAGACGAGTCGCATTGATCCGGATGTATACTTCATCGTCCCCCGGATCCTCAATTCAATGTGAATGAAAGGCAAAAGCAAATGCCCAGTTATCTTGTACAGGTTGCGTATACGTCGGAAGCCATGGCGGCGATGATCAAAAAGCCGCATGACCGTGCGTCGGTTGTCGGCAAGGCAGTCGCAAAGCTTGGAGGTTCGCTGAAGGAGGCGTGGCTGACCTTTGGCGACTACGACACGGTTGTGCTGGTGGAGATGCCGGATAACGTGAGCGCAGCAGCCTTCGCGATGGCAATCAGCGCGGGTGGTTCGTGCAGCGCGGTGAAGACGACTCCACTGCTCTCCATCGAAGAGGGCATTACCGCGATGAAGAAGGCGGCTGGATCGGGTTACAAGCCGGTTGCGGGAAAGTAAAACCGCGATTCAACAGCGAATGGAGTGGCCGGCACATTTCAATATGGCCGGCCAATTTGTTGAGGTTCTGAAATCTAGTCGACCATGACTTCGCCAGGCAGGATGGGGCGGGTGCGTGGCAGTGCTCCGTTGTACGCAGCCGCACCTATGGCGAAGAGCATTCCCGCATAGATTGCGAGTTTGATGAGGCTTCCTGTGCGGGTGAGCGGAAGTGTCTTCCACAGGATCATGAGGACTGTTTGAGAGATCGTAACTGCCCACACTGTCCCGTAGAAATAGCGACGCTCGATGCCTTCGTTTTTCGTCGATTTCCCGACGCGGGGAAGTTTGCCGAGTGCGCCTAGCAGAAGGATCAAGATGGCGAGAGGGAAGTAGACGTACTGGTAAAGCTGCTTCATGGTCCATACGCCGGTGATGACGGCGATGATGAGGCCGATGAGGTTGAGTGACGCGAAGTTGATTGCGGCGTTCCAGGCGAAGGTGTAGCAGACCTTGCGATAGAGAGGATTGGGGCGGTCCTCATCGAAGCGCAGGATGTAGGGCGCGGGTTCGACGCCGGGGAGCTGGCCCTTGATGCCGGCGACTCCTGTTCCGATTAAAACGAGCGCGAGCCATGCTCCGTTGGCCATGCTGAATCCGTGGGCGAAGAGGCTGAAGACCAGCGGTCCCGGTGCGAGGAAAAAGACCCAGATCCAGATGGGCCAGTGGAGCACCCGGTAATATCCCTTGTTGCGGGTACGCATTTTGCGGGCGTCCGCATACTCAACCCTGCCGCTATATCGCATATAGCGCGAGTCTTTCAAAGCGCGCGCGACTGAGTCAACACGGCGAGGCTGATAACGGCCTCGCCGATGGGTCAGGCCTTGGCTGAGCGGCGTTCGCGTCCGCTCAACAGGTAGATGGCAGCGCGCAATTCAAGCAGCGGGTCGGCAGATGGCTCGATTCCGTCGACGCGGGGGATGGGATCGAAGATGATCTGCTTCTGCTGCACGAGAGTGTCTTCAATGACGCTGGTCAGTTCGAGGGTACCGAGTTCAACGAGTTCGCGGTCTTCCGGCCAGTGGATGGTTGCGTCGTCGGTTACGTCTCCAGAAGCGGCGATCTGAACAAGAATTCTGAAGAGGATGGGGCTTTGTCTGACGCGATGCGCCAGCTCTTCGGAGTGGTAGTCGGCGCGGAGACGGGCGACGGCGTCGTCGGTGAGGTAATCATTACCGGCTTCGGGAACGATGCGATAGCGGCCGTATTTGCTTTCACCCAGTGCATTGGAGAAACGAAATGCGGTGACACCGAAGTAGGTTTCGCGCGCGAGACTCGACGGGAAGGGCTTGGGCGTCTGCACAAACTTGAGGGCTGAGGGATGCGAGCCCAGAAAGCGTTCGATGGGCTTGGGCGAGGGAACTTCGGGGCCGCTTGCTCCTGCAGCTTTGAGGAATTCGAGAAATTCTGCGCCATCGCGCGTGGGGAAGCCGTCGGTGGAGTGGCTGACGATGTCGGTGTGGACATGCTCGGCCAGATTGAAGCGAATGGCCAGGCCGCGTGGGTTGGCGTCGGGCGCGTTGTCGGGGATAGTGGGAAGTCCCGTCGAGTTGGAGAAGCGGACAGTGACTGGAGTGGACTTGCGGATGATATGCGGAGCTTTGGTCAAGGACGTCGCGCCGGGAGCGGGATAGAACGTGCCGTGCAGCATCAGGCCTTTGGCGTGGGCGGGGCGGAAGCCGGGATGCGGTCCGAAGAGCTTGTGAAATTGTGCAAGAAGGTCGTTGGCGAGAGCGACGACTTTTTCATCATTGGGCAGAGGCATGGGGAAGTCTCCGATTGGCATTGCCGGTTTCGGGTCTTTGGAGCAACGCCGTGATAGTGAAGATAAATTATTGCCGGGGAAGGGTGCGTTAATTTTGCGCGGCTGGAGAAACGCAGCCGATGCTGTGACTGCAATCTACATGAGCTTGCGGCGGATGAGATCGAGACCCAACTGGCTGGCCCACTCGCGAACGCGGTTGCGGTCGCCGCGGAAGTTTCGTTCGAAGGAGTCTGTCTGCTGGTCGTCACTGACGGCGATGTAGACGCGGCCTACCGGTTTGGTTTCGGTGGCTCCGCCGGGGCCAGCTACTCCGGTGACTCCCAGTCCCAGGGTTGCGCCGGTGCGCTTGCGGATGCCTTCGGCAAGCGCTTTGGCCACTTCCGACGAGACGGCACCGTACTGCTCGATCATCTGCGGGGGCACGTCGGCGAATGCGGTCTTCAATTCATTGGAATAAACAACCACGCCGCCGAGGAAGGAGCGGGAGCTGCCGGCTACCGAGGTGATGCGCTGAGCGATCAAGCCCCCAGTGCAGCTTTCCGCGACCGCGAGAGTGGCCTGGCGGAGGCCGAGGTAGTAGAGAACGATCTGTTCGAGCGACTCGCCTTCGGCCGAGTACATCCAGTCATCGAGTGCTTCTTCAAGTTTGGTTGCGAGTTCTTCCACGCGCTGCTCGGCGAGGTCTTCGTTGGCCTTGTTGCAGAGCAGGGTGAGTTGAATGTCGCCGGCGTGGGCGAGGATTGTGGTCTCGACATCGGTGTAGGTGGTGTAGATGGGGGCGAGGAGTTTGTCGGCCTGCGACTCGGGAATCATTGCAGCTTTAAGCGTGCGCTTGGCAAGATGACGAACCGGAACAACTTCCCGCAGCCGGGGCATGCACTCGTCGTCGAACATGGGACGGCATTCATGAGGCGGGCCGGGGATGAGGATGATCAGCTTGCGAAATCCAGAGTAGAGCGTTTCGAGCCACTGTCCCGGAGCGCTGCCATTCGGATTGGTGATGAAGGATGCGCCTTCGATCAGGTCGGCCTGCTTCAGATTGTTCTCAGGCATGCTGATGCGCCACGTAGCTGCGCGGGCGTGCAGCGCGGCTACCTGTGGGGCATCACGCTTTAGTTTGAGAGAGAGTGTCTCGGCAACGGCTTCGCGCGTGAGGTCATCTTCGGTGGGTCCGAGGCCGCCCATGATGATAACGATGTCAGTGCGGCCGAGGGCGTTACGAATTACGCCGACCAGATCTTTCTTGCGGTCGCCGACGATGGTTTTGAAGGAGACGGTGACGCCAATTTCGTTGAGCTTTTCAGTCAAGTAGAGGGAGTTGGTGTCTTGGCGGTACGGCGTGAGCATCTCGGAGCCGACTGCAATGATTTCAGATTTCATGGAAGCAGCTTCTAGCTCCTGGGCTTTTGCTTTTCAAATGGGGTCAAAGATGAAACGAAGATTTCAATTATCACGCGTCGACACATGCGCAACGAGTGACGAGAGCTAAAAGGCATTCATTCCTTCCACTCCCAAGTCCAAATCATAAACTGCATCATTGTCGGCGACCACAGTAGTGCCGAGTGGTGAGAACGCAACGCCAACGAGGTTGATTCCGGCCACAACGATGCTGGCGTGACCATCGGACGTGACGCGGACGAGACCGCGGCGTCCGTGAAGGCTTGCGGTTACGTAGATGTCGCCATTTTTGGCGATTGCGAGGCCCTGAGGACGACCGAGGCCGCGATACCAGGCGCGCGCCTCTCCATGAGTATTGATGGCGAAGATGGCGTCGTTGGATGAGAGCGTAGGTCCGGTTACGAAGAGCGTTCCCTCGGTATCGACCGCGAGGTGATAGGCCGAGACGCTCGGTTCGAGAGTGGCGTAGACGAAGATTTTGCGTTGAGAGTCTATTTTGAAGATCGTTCCACTGCGATCGCCAACGAAGAGATTGCCTTTACCGTCGAATGCGGCGCCTGTGGCTACGCCCATACCTTCAGCGTAAAGAGTGGACTCGCCGGCGCCGTCGATGCGGTAGACGTTGCCTTCGGCACGGGAGGTCACGAACAAATCGCCTTCAGGACTGAAAGCCAGGCCGGTTGCGTTGAGGATTCCTGAGGCGAAGGGCGTGCCGCGTCCATCGGGGCTTACGCGCACTACGGAAACGGGAGTTTGTTTTCCGCGCTGACCGGAGATGGTGGCGTAGATCATCCCCGAGCGGCTTACGGCGGGGTTTGTGACCGGGTGCAGACCGCTGGATAGCTCCCTGGCGATGTGGATGGGAGTGGCGTTGCTGACTCCAGCTGGCGTGCGGACCTCGACAAGCCCTGAAGTGGCATTTTCGGGAATGCGGAAGGCGACGCGCTGGGGCCGGCTCATGAGGACCTGTGCTGAATTCATACCCACGACAACTACCGGCGGGCCATAAGGATTGGGACCAAGGTTCGCGCCGACCAACTCCACCTCGCCCTTTGGCAGCGCTGCGGAAGGCACAATTTCGTCAATGCGCGGTTCGGGCGTCATCTCTTCTCGTGCAGATTGGATGCGGGTTCGCGGCATATCCATTCTCAATGAATCCAAAGACGCAGGAGCGAAGCTACTCCCAAAGCATACAGCCCGGCTGCCACGTCATCGAAGACGATGCCCCAACCTTCGGGCAATTTTTCTAACTGGCGTGCGGGAAAGGGTTTGGTGATATCGAACAAGCGAAAGAGGATGAGGGCAATGAGGCCATGCTTGAAGGTGGCTGAGCTGCCGAGCAAAGCGATCCATTGGCCAGCTACTTCATCGACGACTACGAACTGGGGGTCGTGTCGGCCGCTTTCGCGCGCGGCGATGGTTGCGGCTGGTACGCCGGCAGCGATGGATATGGCGACGCCGATCAACACCACCAGCAAAAGTCCGTTGGGGGTGGGATGAAATAACCAGGCGATGGCACCCCATAGAAGTACTGCTGCCACCGATCCCCAGGTGCCGGGGCCGGGTTTGCCGAGACCAGCGCCGAAGAACGTAGCTACTGTCCACGCCCACGGGGTTTTGCGCTGATCCTCGGGCGGAGGGGAGTCGGGCGTCGGACTATTCGTCATCCTGTTTCCTGCGCTGGCGGCCGACTTCGCCCAGGTCCTCAAGAACTTCAGGATCAAGGACGGGCGAACTGATCTTGTAGACGCCCATGGCCCACTTACCGAGATCGATCTTGCGGCAGCGGTCGCTGCAGAAAGGGAAGTCTTCGTCTTTGGCGGTGACGAGCATGCCGCAGGTGGGGCAATGCAGGAGCTTTGCGGATTTTTTCTTGGGGGCCATGGCTATTTTTGTGTTTTCAGCTTCATTGGATATCGTAACGCTGCGGATCGATGCTTGCAGTTTGACGGCAGCAGCAGGGCGACGCAGCGCGATGCAAAACTCTATCGAAGATTGAGGTTTAGCTTACAGAGGTCCGAAAACTACGCGGGCAACCAGGTCGTAGTCGTGCGCTTCAGTGATCTGGGCGCGATAGAACTTGCCAGCTTGGAGTTCATCGAGGTCACCGAAGTCGTTGATGTAGACTTTGCCGTCAATCTCCGGAGCGTGGAACTGGGTGCGGCCTTCCCAAAGCATGGAGGTTTCTTCGCTTTCGCCTTCTGCGAGGATTACGAGTTCGCGCCCGACCCACTGCTGCTTGGCACGCTTGGAAATCTTCTGCTGCAACTTCATCAGCTTGCGCTTGCGGGATTCGATGGTGCGCTTGGGCAGCTTGGCGTCGAGAGCGTGGGCTTTCGAACCTTCCTCATCGGAGTAGTTGAAGACGCCGAGCCAGTCGAACTTTGCATCGCTGATGAATTGCTCCAGAACTTCGTAGTCTGCGGAGGACTCACCGGGGAAGCCGACGATGAACGAGGTGCGCAAGGCGATGCCGGGAACGGCGGAGCGCACTTTTTCCAGTGTCTTGAGGAAGATGTCGGCGCCAGCGCCGCGCTTCATGCGCTTGAGTACGTCGGGCGAGGCGTGTTGGAGAGGAACGTCGAGATACTTGCAGATGTTGTCGTGCTTCGCCATGGTTTCGAGCAACTTGCCGGTGATGCGATTCGGGTAGGCGTAAAGGAAGCGCAACCAGCGGACGCCGTCGATCTTGGCCAGCGCATCGAGGAGGAGCGCGAGGCCGTCTTTCAAGCCGAGGTCTTCGCCGTAGCAGGTGGTGTCCTGGCCGATGAGGGTGATCTCCTGAACGCCGCTGGCGACGAGTTGCTGGGCTTCGGCGACGACGGATTCGAAGCGGCGCGAACGGAACTTGCCTCGGAGGTTGGGAATTACGCAGAAGGTGCAGGGATGATCGCAGCCTTCGGCGATCTTGATGTAGGCGGAGGTGCGGCCAGTGGAGATGTAGCGGGGAGTGTTTTCGTTGTAGAGATACGTGGGCAGTATGTGCGCTGCGCCTTGCCAGTCTTCACGGCTGAAGCGGCCTTGCTTTTCGCGCAGATCGCCTTCAGGACGGAACTCTGTCTTATGGGTGCCGGCGCCCGCTTCGCGGCCTTCGCGAATTTCTGCGTGGCCGCTTCCGCTGATGATGTTGAAGGGCGAGGGTATCGCAGTTTGTTGCGGTGCGATACCGGCGGCTTGAAGAATCGATTCGAGCTCGCCGGTGCCAACTACCGCATCGACTTCGGGAATGTTTTTGATGATCTCGTCGCGGTAGCGCTCAACTAGGCAACCGGCAACGATTAGTTTTTTGGCCGAGCCGGAGGTTTTCAAGCGGGCCATTTCAAGGATGGTGTCGACCGATTCCTGCTTGGCGGTGTCGATGAAACTGCAGGTATTAACGACGAGAATCTCCGCGTCTTCGGGACGTGCTGTCAGGCGCGCGCCGCCGCGATCCAGCAACCCCATCATGACTTCGGAGTCGACAAGATTCTTGGGGCAGCCTAACGAAATAAATCCCACGGAGGGAGCCGTGGGAAGGGAAGATTTGCTCACATCTTCATTCTATCAAGTTCACTTTTTTCCTGCTTTGACGGGGATCCCCGCTCCGGCAAGTACGCCTTTGGCATCTGCTGAATACGGGCCATTTGGGTCCAGTTCAAGGTATTTCTGGTAGGCATCGGCACATCCGGGCGGCAATACCATCTGCTGGGTCTTGGGATCGACGGTGGCTTTTGAAACGAGAGCCTGGCCCTTGAAGTAGTACATAGCGGCCCGGCTCGGATCGAGAGCGATGGCCTTCTCCGCGGCGGCGAGTTGCGCGTCGGAGTTACCCACCTGGAAGAAGGAGATTGTCTCGTTGCGGCGGTATTGCGCGGCCTGCACCGGGAACGAAGCAGCGGCGTTGTCGAAGGCTTCTAGCGCGTCTTTGAGCTTGCCTTCGTGGACGTAGATCTCTCCGAGACTCGCCCATGAAACGCCTTTGATATCGGGGGTGCGGCTCTGTGCGTTGTTGACTTCGCCGCCGACAGTGTTGCGCGTGTTGCGAGTGGCAGTAGGCGCGACCGCATCCCGCTTGTCGCTGCTTTGGTAGAAGTCCTGCGAGTGGGCTCGTTCATTCGAAGCGGGATCGACGCCAAGGGCCATCTTGAAGCTGTTTTCAGCTTCTGGATACTTCTTCAGGCCGAGTTGCGCGAGTCCCAGTTCAACCCAGGGCAATATGAGTTTGGGGTTGTCCGCTGTAACCTTTGCCATCATTGCTTCGGAATCGGCGAATCGTCTTTCGGCGGTGGCTTTTCGGGCCGCCACGATCGTTGCGTTGAGGGCTTCGGGATCTTTCTTGCCGGCGGGTACGGGCTCCTGGGTCCGAGCAACCCAGATGGTTGAAAGCAGAATTGCGGACAGAACGAGCGTCCTCATTCGGCACCTCAGAATGTGGGGTGGAAGCAGCAGCGAAAGTATACGCAAAGAACTTTAGAAGTGCCGGGAAATCAGGTCGCGGATGGGAGCCGGTGGCCAGTGCCGGATGATAAAATCTATCAGTGCCGGGTCCTACGCGACGTAATCCCGCCAAACCCGCCAGGTCCGGAAGGAAGCAACGGTAACGGGCTAGTACGGGCGCAGTAGGTCACCCGGTACTTTTTTGGCGCCGCGGGCAATGATTGCCTGACGGCGTTTTTGTGAGAGGCGCCGGGGTTGACTTTAGAGAATCTCGCCGCCGCAAGATGGTTTGTTGCCAGCGGAACGCCATGGTTGGCGCCGCAAGGAGAAAAGCATTGAGCCTCGCCGTGCGTCCCGTGGTGGGCAGGCGCGCCAAGATAAGCGCCCTTGGAACTTACGTACCTCCTCAAGTTCTAACCAACAAAGACCTTGAAAAAATGGTGGACACCAACGATCAGTGGATCGTGGAACGTACCGGCATCAAGGAACGCCATGTGCTCGCCGCCGGCAAAGGCGTAAGCGATATTTGCGTTGAGGCGGCGAAGAAGTGCCTGGCTGCGCGCGGCATCGAGCCCAGCGAAGTGGAAGTGATCATTGTGGGCACTGTGACGCCGGACATGATGTTTCCGTCGACCGCATGCCTGGTGCAGGACAAGATTGGGGCCAAGGGCGCTTGGGGATTCGACGTCTCAGCCGGGTGCTCGGGATTCGTATTCGCACTGCAGGCCGGAGTCAAGCTGGTTGAGAGCGGCGCTCAGTCCAAGGTCCTGGTGTGCGGCGCCGATGCCAACACTCGCATGACCGACTACACGGATCGCGCTACATGCGTGCTGTTTGGCGATGGTGGCGGGGCTGTATTGATTGAGCCTGCGGAAGAAGGCGAAATCGGCATGATCGATTTTGTGCATGAGATCGATGGTTCGGGGGGAGTGTCGCTGAATCTGCCAGCCGGCGGCAGCCTGAATCCGTCGACGCACGAGACGATCGACAAGAAGATGCACTTCATCCATCAGGACGGGCAGGCGGTTTACAAGTTCGCAGTTCGCAAGATGGCTGAAGCCACTACGAAGCTGCTGGAGCGCAACGGAGTGACCGGAGCTGATCTCGGTTGTTTCATCCCGCACCAGGCCAACAAGCGCATTATTACTTCAACTGCTGATCGTCTGGGCATGCCCGCTGATCGCGTGATTATCAATATCGAGAAGTACGGCAACACCTCGGCGGGAACGATTCCGCTGGCTATGGAGACGGCTGTCGAGGAAGGGAAGCTGAAGAAAGGCGACCTGGTGCTTATCGCCGCGGTTGGAGCCGGGTTTACGGTGGGGACGGCGCTTCTTCGCTGGGAGATCTGAGAACAGCTTTCAGCTATTAGCTTCCAGCTCTTAGCTGTTTTCTTGCCGACTGAGGATTTCGAGTCTTCCCGGAATTTGCCCTCTGCTAAACATTGAGCGAAATTGCGGGAAGATCGTACCCCGGCAATACGCATGTCTCTGCTGCCATTCGGAAGAATCCTCGCATGCCTTCTATGCATTCTTCATCCAGCACATAGTGAATGTTGGTGGTGAGATAGGTGCGGATTGTTCCTTCGGATAGGGGCAACTGACTGGACCACTGTTTCACCAGTGCATCAATGTTCTCCAGGCCGTGGTCGCGGGAGTGGATGAAATCCTCAGCAACGCGCTCGCTCAAGGGGCTGCCCGGCGTGGTCGCCCAGACTGCGGAGACAAAAGGAAGTCCAGTCAGATTTTTCCATTCGTGGGCCAAGTCGTGGTAGACCAGTTCTTCGCCTGTACGCTCGAATCTGTTCGCGCGCTCTTCCAAGGCCATCAGGGCCGGATCGCCGATCAGGATTGCAGCATCGGCGCGATCCAGCATTGCATCAAGGTCGGCAGTCATGGGAAGAAATGGAACGTCAGGATTTCTCCATTTGTGGAAGAGGATTCGCGAGTAGGCGATCGTTGTGCGGCTGGCCGTGTCGGCGGCGACGCTCCGCAGATCTGCCAGTGGCTGAGTTGCACGCCGAACCAGCAGAAGTGATCGGACTTTGTCTTTCGAGGCAATGGTGCAACCGGGCAGAATGCGGAGGCTGGGTGTGGTCGCGAGCGCAGCGATTGGCACCAGGCCTATGTCCGCAGTGCCATTTGCCAACTCGTCGGCACACTGCGCGGGGAGCATCCACTGGATGTCATAGCGCTGGGCGAGTTCTGCGTTCAAGGGTGGGTGCTCGAAGTCCCACATCAGCGGGGCGGGATTTAAAAACCGGATGGCAGCAACACGAAGCCGGCGATGCAAAGTTGAATTCACTCTATTCTTTAGATTATCAATCCGCGCTTAGGGATTCCCAAGATGCGTGTTCGCCGTCACACCCGGCAGCTTGATTTCCATTTCTTATCACCATGATGTCAGATCAATCACTCAATAGCCTGATTAGCTTACTTCGAAGGAAAGTCGCTCGCGTGTCGACGCACGGGCGCATACACGAGTGCCGATATTGAAAGATCTAACTACAGGGCCAACCGCAGACGATTCCAGAATGCAAATCGATGAAAATCGATTAGGTATGCTGGCGCTTACACTCACCCCAAATCTTGGGCCGAAACGAGTCCTTGACGCGGTCGCGCAACTGCGAATCCCCGGGCAGATTTTTGAACTGACCCTTACAGAACTTGAGGGCCTCCGCTTGCCAGCGGATGCCGCTCAGTTCATCTTTGACGGCAAAGCAAGGCGCGCAGCTGATGAGGAGTGGGGAAAGATCATTCAGTGTGGTGCCACAATTCTCACGTCTTGGTGTTCGAATTACCCCGAACGGCTGAAAGAGATTTACGATCCTCCGCCGGTGTTGTGGGTTCGTGGAGACATCGGGCTTCTCTCGCGGCCGTCGATCGGGGTTGTGGGCACCCGTCATCCCTCTCCCTATGGCACGGGTGTTGCGGAGATGTTGTCGCGCGACCTGGCCGCACATCGCCTCACGATCGTCAGCGGGATGGCTCGCGGAATCGATACCTGCGCACATAAGGGCGCACTGGTGGCTCGCACGCCAACGATTGCCGTCTGGGGAACAGGCGTTGATGTCGTTTATCCCAAAGAGAACAAAAAGCTGGCCGACGATATTCTCTCCACCGGCGGCACCATTGTGAGTGAAATGCCGATGGGGACATTCCCGGCACCGCAGAACTTTCCGCGACGCAACCGCATCATCAGCGGGTTGAGCATCGGCGTGCTGGTGGTGGAGGCCAGCGAGAACTCCGGCACGCGTGTTACAGCACGTTGCGCGGCGGAGCAGGACCGCGACATTTATGCCGTTCCGGGAAACGTGACAAACAAGAACTCCTGGACGCCTAACACACTGATAAAACAGGGTGCCAAGCTGGTGGCCAGCTGGGAAGACGTGTGGGAAGATCTGCCCTCCCAGGTTCGGCTGCAACTGGAGCAGGAGGCTGGGGTTGAATCGAAACCGGAGGCTGTCGCATCTCTCCTGCCGGACCCGATGCTGCGGCCCGAAGAGACGATTGTGCTGCTGGCGTTGCGCACTGACGAGTCTTTGCAGATCGATGAACTTCTCGAAAAGCTTGAGACACAACTGACTTCATCCGAAGTATTTACGGCTCTCTTTGAGCTTGAGATGAGCGGCCGGATACGTTCTCTTCCCGGAAAGAATTACATGCGCACCCTGTGAGTGCGGCATGTTCTGCAAAATTTTTCGAGATGGCACAAGATGCGATGAGCCGCACATTTCAGAAAGCTTGCACGTCACCAGGCGAGCGCTACAAGGCCAGGAAAAGTCGATCGGGAGTGGAAACAAAGACGCCTTCCGTGTTAGCTTGCAAATCTTGCGGCCCATTATTAGTGGGAAAGTCAGGCGAGTCTGCCATCTGGCAATTTGCCTGCGAAGATTTTTCTACTCACGCACGCACAACAGAAAGACTTCAATCCGAGTCCAACAGCCCGGATGGAGTACAGTAGTACGGAATCAAGGATGGCAATGAGCAAATCACTAGTGATCGTCGAATCCCCTGCAAAGGCAAAGACGATCGAAAAATATTTAGGCAAGGGCTTTGAGGTCCGCGCGTCGATCGGGCACATCATGGATCTGCCCAAGAATGACATTGGCGTGGAGCTGAAGAATCGCACGTTTATACCCGAGCTGGTGGTCTCTCCCGGCAAGGAAAAGATTGTCGATCAATTAAAGAAGGCGGGCCTGAAGGCCGACGAAATCTTTCTGGCGCCTGACCCTGACCGCGAAGGCGAAGCAATCGCTGCGCATCTTGCCATTCAGCTCGGCACAAGCGCCAAAGAGCGAAGCAAGATTCGCCGCGTAACCTTTAATGAGATCACCAAAAAGGCTGTGCAGGAAGCATTCAAGCATGCCCGTGACATTGACGCGAATCTGGTTGATGCGCAGCAGACTCGCCGCGTGCTTGATCGGCTGGTCGGTTATCAAATTTCACCGCTTCTCTGGGATAAGGTTCGACGCGGACTTTCTGCGGGTCGCGTGCAGACGGTTGCAGTGCGGCTGATTGTGGAACGCGAACGGGAAATCGCGGGATTCAAACCGGTTGAATATTGGACGCTTGAAGCGCAGCTACATCCGGAGGGGCAGGCCGATAAGAGTTTCAAAGCGAAGTTCGTCGGCATCGACGGCGAACCGGCTCGCGTGGCGAATGGGACGGACAAAGAAGGCAAGGATCAGTTCATAGCGGGAGCGCTCCCCGACAAAAAGTCGATGGACGCTGCCCTGGGCGCGCTTGAAAAGGCGGCATGGACGCTTGCATTGGTGGAATATCGCGAGCAACGACGCCGGCCGCTGGCTCCATTTATTACCAGCCAGCTGCAACGCGATGCTGCCAGCAAACTGGGCTTTAACGTGCGCCGCACGATGGGCGTGGCGCAGCGGCTGTATGAAGGCATGGATATTGGCGACGAGGGTACAACCGGTCTGATCACCTACATGCGTACCGATTCGCCGCGTGTTTCTCCTGACGCTATCGAAGGCGCTCGTGCATGGATCGGCAAGGTTTTGGGCAAGCAGTATTTGCCTGAATCGTCGAACGTGTACAAGGGCAAGAAGGATGCGCAGGATGCGCACGAGGCGATTCGTCCTACAGATGCTTCGCGTACGCCGGAGTCGATTGCAAAGTATCTGAGCGACGAGCAACTGAAGCTTTACACGTTGATCTGGAAACGGTTCATTGCTTCGCAGATGGTGCCTGCGGTCTATGACATCACTACCGCGAAGGTCGAAGCGAAATCCTCCGTAGATCACAAGACATATGAGTTCCGACTCAGCGGATCGGTTCTGCGGTTCGACGGTTTCCTTAAGGTGTACGAGGTTTCGGAAGAGAAGAAGGCAGACGACGAAGAGAACGCGCTGGCAAACAAATTGCCAAGCCTCGATAACGTCAAGAATCTTGATCTCGACAAGCTGTTTCCGGAAGAGCACTATACGGAGCCGCCGCCACGATACAACGAAGCTTCTCTGGTGAAGGAACTGGAAGAGCGGGGCATCGGGCGTCCGTCGACGTATGCGTCGATCATCAATACCATTCAGGATCGCGAATACGTGGTGAAGCACGGCGGTTCGCGGGGACGTTTTTACCCCACCGAGATAGGCGTGGTGGTTTGCGACCTGCTTGTGGAGAGCTTTCCGTACATCTTCGACACCACGTACACGGCGAAGCTGGAAGAAGAGCTGGACGATATCGAAGAAGGCAAAGAGAAGTGGACCGACCTGTTGAACGGGTTCTATGACCACTTCGAAGACGAGTTGAAAGACGCGGGTAAGACTATGCGCGACATCAAGCGCATGGAGAGGCCGACCGATGAAAAGTGCGAGAAGTGCGGAAGCCCGCTGGTTGTGAAGTGGGGCAAGTTCGGCAGCTTCTTCGCATGTTCGAACTTCACCCGGAAAAAGCCGGTGACGGTGGCGATGGGCCCGTGGAAGAAGGACTCTAAGGCGGTCATCAAGAAGATCACAAAAGCGCTGCATTTTCCAATGACGGTGCAGGCGACGGTTGAGGATGCGTCGGTGTATTCGAAGGAAGTTGCCGATGTGAAGGAACTGACGGCCGCAGTTGCAGAGGCTGTGGATGAGTCGGCGGCCAAGGGCAAGAAGGTTTTTGTCGAGCAAGTGAGTTGCGATTTTACAAAAGAAAACATTGCAGACAAGCCGGACATGAATACTCCCGAGGCGCAGGAAGCTGGGGATGCCGAGGAGTATTGCGAGAACTGTGGACGCGTGATGGTGTTGCGGCGCGGCCCCTTCGGTCCTTTCATGAGCTGTCCCGGGTACAACGAAGATCCGCCTTGCAAGACAATTCGTAAGCTGAGCCAGAAGCAGCAGCAGAAACCACCGGAGCCGACAGGAGAGGCCTGCCCGGTTTGCGGTCGGCCGCTGGTTTTGAGACAGGGAGCCTACGGGGAATTCGTTTCGTGCTCCGGATATCCGTCGTGTAAATACGTGAAGCAGAATCTGATCGAAGGGATGAAGTGCCCGAAGTGCGGGGTGGGCGATATCGCCGAGCGCAAGGCGCGCCGCGGCAACATCTTCTGGGGCTGCACCAACTATCCCAAGTGCGACTTCACTTCGAACTACAAGCCTGTCCCGACAAAATGCCCGGAATGCGGAAGCCCGTACCTCGTGGAGAAGACGCTCAAAAACGGTATTTTCCTGGAATGTCCCAACAAGAAGAAGAGTCCTGAAGAAGAGGCCAAGCCGAAGAAGGGCGGGAAGAAATCGGCACAGCCTGAGCCGGGTGCAGCAATTGTCTGCCACTACTCAAAACGCATTGGCGACGCCCCGCCTCCGCCAACAGCCGAGACACATGGTCCGATTGCGGAAAGGCCTGAGGCTAAGAAGGAACTGCAGTCCGCCTGATCCACCCGCAATTTGTCTCCCACGATGGTGACGCGCTAATCTGTGCGCGTCACTTCACCCACCTGAACCGCTAGCTGGCGGCGAGTCTCAACGTAATCCGTTAATATTGCCAGCGGAGAACACCTGCTCATGGAACGCATGCTCGCAACACCTGCCGATGCTGAAATTATTCTCAAACTGTACCAACTGCGGACCGAAACGTTGATGCGCGAGGCGCGTGCCTGGATGACGGGGGAGTTCTGGCCGAACACTCCGGAAGAGTTTTTTGCCGTAGCCCAGAATCCAGCCGATCCGCATAACGCCTTCTTCCGCCAGGTGGTCACGTATTGGGAGATGGGGGCGGCGATGGTGCTGCACGGTGCGGTGTCAGCGGAACTGTTTGTTGACTGCAATGCGGAAGGGTTCTTCATCCTCGCGAAGTTCTCTCATATGCTCGAGGCCATTCGCGAGAAGATGCCGACATTTATGAATAAGACTTCGGAACTGGTCAACCGGTTTACGGCCGCCGCCGCGCGCTATGAGGCGGTCTTGAAGAACGTTGAGGCACGCCGTCGCGCCCTTACCGCCAAGTAAAGAATGCAGTTGAGGTCGTTCATCCCGCCAAATCGGGTTCAGGACTTGGCTTGTCTAAGATGTGTCGTGTGGAGCATGATGGGAGCCGGTAGATTATCGCACCCCATGGAGGTCAAAAAAGTGAAACGCATCATCGCAATGCTGGTAGCAGTAGTCTCGTTTGCCGCTATCGCGGCCAACGCAGCTGATTCCAAAACTATCAACGGCTGGATTTCCGACTCGATGTGCGGCGCCAAGCACGCAGGTTCCGGTGCAGAATGCGTCAAGAAGTGCATCTCCGGTGGCATGTCCCCGGTGTTTGTCGACGAGGGAAAGAAGCAGGTTTGGACTATCGATAACCCCGATTCCGTGAAGAGCTTCTACGGCGACCATGTAACCGTGAAGGCGACTGCCGACGCAGATAAAAAGAGTGTTCATATCGACTCGATCGAGGCGGCAAAGTAGTCGTCTTCAGGTCCGGCAACTCATGCCAGGCAACAAATGAGAGTCAGGAGCATTCGTGCTCTCTGACTCTCTTCAGTGTTGGGAAAGCCTTGCATTGACGCTCGTCGAGCATCTCAGGGCATAATTGAATCCCTACTCTCAATTCCGTGACACTCGCCACCGCGTTCAATCTCTGTTACTGTTCTAACGGTTAATGTTCGCTGACGCTCGGAAGAGACGCGGCGCACTCCGGTGGGAAAGATCATGGCAAAAGCAGTCTGGAACGGCCAAGTGATTGCCGAAAGCGATACGACGGAAATCGTTGAGGGAAACGTGTACTTTCCGGAGAACAGCCTCAAGCGGGAGTTCTTCCGCCCGAGTAGCACAACTTCAACATGCCCATGGAAGGGGCAGGCACGCTATCTGAGTCTTTACATCGACGGGCAAGATAATCCGGACGCTGCCTGGTACTATCCAGACCCTAAGCCGGCGGCTCGTAAGATCAAAGGATTCGTAGCTTTCTGGCGTGGAGTTGAAGTAGAAAAGTAAGTAATAAATCCTCCAATTTTCAGGAGTATGGATGCAGGTTCGTGGGGCATTTTTCGCGCCGTTCCTGGCGTTGACTCTCGTTGCCTGTGCTCACAAGCAATTCACACCAACGAGTGTGTCGGCAGCACCGACGTTGCAGGGGGATCCCTCTCACCCGGGGATCACAAGGGGCTGGGTGGACACCAAGCTCTATTTTGGACTCGGATTGATCGACCGTCCGGAACAGGGCGTGAGCGAAGCGGACTGGCGCGGATTTCTGGATCGCGAAGTCACGCCGCGTTTTCCAAATGGACTTAGCGTGCTCGACGTCTACGGGCAATGGCAAGGGAAGAACCAAAAAACGCCCGAGCGACTGCGGTCAAAGATGCTGATTATCGATTACCCGGATACGCCGGAAAACCGCGCCAAGATCGAAGCCATTCGCGCAGCCTGGAAGCAGAAGACTGGAGACCAGTCTGTGATGCGGGTGACGGAGCCGGCCGACGTTTCGTTCTAAGCTCAGCCAGAGTCCCGGAGTGCACTGGCGTCATTCACCTGCCGTTTGCGGCAGCTTGGACAGACCTTGTATTGCTCCCCGACGACCTGGGGCATTTACGAGAGATGCGCGAAACTCTACCGCTGCATCTGACGGGCGGTGCTGTTCAAGAAGCAGTTCTCCGAGTTGTTCGCGCGCGGGGACGATAGGTCCGGGGGTGGCGGGCGATTTCTCCATCGCATCCTCTTCGTCCGCAGCGGTCCGCATGAGATCTTCTGCCTGTTTTGGTCTGGCATTTGCCTGGGCTGCCCAGGCGGTTACTTCCACGCGCAAGATGCGGACCTGCGTAGCCCAGTACTCACTTCCAGCGTTATGCAATTGATCTTCATACCTCTGTAGGTCAGTGAGCTCCTTCCTTACGTCAGTTGTATGTTGGTTGCGGGTGCGGCCGATCCCTTTCGACCATACGGCAATTGCGGCGACATCTGGCGGAGAACCCGGAATCGGATCGATCCTCGCAGCTTCGTCCCAATGGCGTTGCTCGACGGCGAAGCGCACGGGCATGGCAGTTGCGGCATAGCTTGCTTTAAAGTCGCCAGAGCCGAGGTTCTTCATGCTCTCAAGATGGTCGAGAACTTTGCGAGCGTCGTCGTACCGACCGAGCTGCAAGTATGCGTAGACGAGGTAATCCATGGAGTGGAGCTCTTCACCGGTATCGCCCTGTTCGCGAGCAGCCTTTCCGGCGGCCAGATTCGATGCGATGGAATCCTGCCAGATGCCAAGGCGCGTAAAGATGTGCGATGGCATATGAAGGGCGTGCGGAGCGGAGGGCGCAATCTTCGCGTACTTTCGCGCGGCAGCCAAGCCCCGTGGCGCGAGTTCGCTGCTGTCACAGGCATGAATGATGTAATGCGTGATCCCGGGATGCTCCGGGTAGGTGCGGTCCAGCGGTTCGAGGATGGCAAGCGCCTTTTTCTGCCGCGCGTGAGTTTTATCTGTCAGGTCAGCATTCGAAATCAGGGCTAGGGCGTAGAACACCTGCGCCTCCACGTCGTCGTGATTGTCGTGGGCGAGGGTCGCCATTGCTTCCTCATACTTGTGATCGCGCGCAGAGAAGGGAAGCGAATCGGCATCTTTGAAGATGAGGGAAAGCGCTTGAATGTAACCCCCTTCGCGAGCGTTGGATGATCCGAGCGATTGCGCGGTTTTGATTTCCTGGTTGGCATTTGCAAGGCAGGTGGGCGCGACTTCAGGTCCCCATAGCTGGTGGAAGCAACTCATCGCCACTCCCCAATGGGCGATCGCGCAGTGGGGATCGGTGACAGCAACTTTCTGAAAAGACGCGCCTGCCGCAGAGTATGCGAACGAGTGAAGGAGCGCAATACTGCGATTGAACTCGTCCTGCGCTGCTGGCGTGCAGGAGATGGGGAATGATACTTTTCCCAGTTTTTCCGGCGCGGGATGGTCGTGCATCTCCTGCGCTTGGATACCGGTAAAAGCGAATACCAGAATTAGAATCAGTTTGCAGGAATCAAGCAGAGCGGGCCTCCATGGTGCTTTCACGTAGATTCCTATCAGACGGCAGGTGTGTTACTCAAATGATCGGGCGTAGCTGAAGACATCGCTCTTTTTCTGCGGGCGCAGGTTGGGGAAGACGAAGTGTTCGCGGCGAACTTCTTCGCGGACAAATCCGCATTTTTCCAGCACGTGCGCCGAGGTGGTGTGCTCGGCGTGGCAGATTGCTTCGAGCCGCTCGACGCCGGTTTGGCGCGCCACGTCGACCATCGCTTCCAGAGCTTCCGTGGCGTAGCCCTGTCCCCACGCGTCTCTGGCAAAGACATAACCCGTCACGGCGCGCGTGGCGCTCTTGTAGAAGAGCCCAGTGCTCCCTACGATTTCTTCGTTAGCGCCGTTTTCCCGGGTCATCACAAGGTAGGGCCCTGCCGGCCAACGTTGCCACTCGTCGTCGCTCATCGCGATAAACGCCAAGGTGTCCGCCACACTTCGATGCGTGGGCCAGCTCAGGTACCGCGTAACCTCGCTGTCAGAGGCATAGCGATGAAAAACGGATTGGGCATCACTTGGCTTTGGCCTGCGCAGCAGAAGCCGCGCTGTCTCAATCTTCTCCGACGCTTTGACAGCTTTGGCGTTCGATTCCATCAGCCCTCCGACAACGGTCTGCCAATTTCCCAGTGATGGCCGAAGGGATCGACAAGGCGGCCGATGCGCCAGCCATAGTCCTCGTCCCGCACCGGGCATATTGAGGAGGCACCGGCGGCCACTGCGTGATCGAAGACAGCTTGCGGATCGTCAACAATCAGGACCGGGTGCATGCTGTTGCCGCCGACGGATTCGGGGCTGAAATTCTGATGGACGGGTGACTCTTCCGCAACCCAAAAATCTCCTTTGCCAATGGCAAGGTGGGCAACTACGGTGCCGTCATCGTTGTCGAGCCGCATGACGGTCAATGCCCCGAACGCACGCGTATAGAAGTCAACTGCGGCGGCACTGCGACGAACGTACAGCATGGTGGTGATAGTTGTTTCCAGTTTCTTGTCGGTAGACACGGAACCTGCCATTGAAATTCTCCATGGTAGTTTTGCCGATAAGAGTGGTGGTCGTTTGCGTCAATACGCCTGCAGTTGATCGAGGGGCAGGCGCACGCGGAAACAGGTTGATCCCGGATCGGAGCGCACGCTGAGATGTCCGCGATGTTTGCGAACAATACGCATGGCGTTGTCAAGGCCAAGACCGAGACCCTGTCCAGGCGCCTTCGTAGTGAAGAATGGCTCGAAGATGCGATCCTGCAACTCAGGGGGAATACCGGGTCCTGTGTCCCAGATTTCCACCAGCATCATTTCACCTTCGAGACGGCAAGTAAGGCGCAGTTTGCCGCCGTTCCCGGATTCAGAGAGGGCATCCAGCGCGTTCTCAATCAGCGCTGTCCATACCTGATTCAACTCGCTGCCGTAGGCGCTGATGCGGGGTAGATCGGGTTCGTAGTTTCGCTCGATCTCAATATTTTGCATGCGAGACTGGAGCATCTGGATGGTGGCATCGAGGCCTGCCGCCACATCAACTTCCAGAATCGGCGCGCGATCCATATAGGAGTACGCCTTCACGGCACTGATCAAGTCGAAGATGCGAGCGGTGGAGTTCAATAGCGTGTCCACCGATCTGGTGGACCTCAAGTAGCGCGCGAAGTATTGCAGCGAAATGCATGTTTCGTTGGCGCCAATGAGTGTGCGAAGTTCCTCAAGATCGGAGACGTGTGTTCGCTGTTCAGCGAGCTGAGCTGCAACCTCCCAGGCTCCGTCACAGGGTAACGCGGTGAGCCATGCTCGCAGATCTTCTTCTAACTGGATTTGCTGGCCTGTGTCGCGCGGATCGTGCCGGGAGGACCGGCTCAGGACTTTTTGCTCCCAGGCTTCCACGCCTTGAATCTGCTCGTCTGAAAGACATAGATTAACGAGCTTGAATCGGTTTTCACGATTCGACCTCAGTTCCATGACGAGACTCGAGGCTGCACGCTGGGCCGCAGATGCGGGGTTGTTGAGTTCATGTGCCAGATTGCCCGCGAGCTTGCCCAAAGCGTTGAGCTTCTCTGCCTGCTGCTCAATGCGCGTGACTTCGCGGACGCGATCGAGGAGTGTGGAAACAACGCGCTGCGTCATGGACGGAATGGCTGCGAGCATCTCAGGGAAAGTCTCTTTACGGATGAGGAGAGCCCAGACAGGCGTCACGGCAAATCCCTGTCCGCCGGAGGTTTTCATGCGCGAAAAGGGCAGCAGTCCGGTCATCTGTCCGGCGCGGCCTATGAACAACTCCATCGGTCCGCCGCGCTGGCGTCGCACGTGAATCTCACCTTTGAGGATGAGGATCATGCGGTCGGCGGGCTGGCCCTCTTCAAAAAGGATGTCGCCGGGCTGTCCAACGATCTCCTCGCCGTGTTGCGCGAGCCAGAGGCGGTCTTCGAACGGCAAGCCCTGCAGTGGTCCGACACGATCGAGGGCCGCCGCGATAGTCTCAGCAGGCGTAGGACAGACAGGCGCGGTCAAGGTAGGGGAGAGCATCCTGAACCTCCGGCTTATGCACGTTCAGGATAGCCCATGCCCCAGTCACAACCTGTTAAGAACTGTTGTGAAGCGGTCCGGGATCAAGGCGAACGGCGAATCGCCGAGCCCGAATTGCGGCACGGCAGTTGCGGCGATGCTATGATGGGCGGTTTGTAATTCTCTGCCAGGAAATTCATTATGTTCCGCAATATCTTTTCTGTGCTGCTTCTTCTTTCTTCGACACTTATCGGACTCGGTGAGACTTCGGCTGCCGGCTTCGCTGACGCCACGAAAGTATTTCGACTCGACGGTGCAGTGCTACCTATGCTTTCGATGTGAATGCGCGAGGAGGCAGGAAGGGCGAGGGGTTTCGCGTTTGAAGCGGAACGGGCTTGATGCCAACGCAAATTTATGCGGTTTCGCCAATTGGAGGCGCGCTTCTTGAGGGGAAGATGTTCATTTTCGAGAGCGAAACCGAGACTTCGCGAGGGGCGTAGTCATTTTCCAACCTATAACCAGAATCAGGGGGATTTCATGTCGCGTCGCATCATCATCGCAACTGTAATCGCATCGGTGTGTCTTGCCGCCAGCGGCACAACGGGGCTGGCCCAAGCGAATGACGAAGCAGCTACCAAGGCCCGCCTTGAACAGATTGCGAACTCGTATACACCAAATCACGCATTTATGGGTACGGTGCTCGTGGTTGAGGGCGATCATGTGCTTCTCGACAAGGGCTACGCAATGGCCAGCCTGGAGTGGCAGGTTCCTAACACGCCGGAGACCAAGTTTCGGCTTGGGTCGTTGACCAAGCAGTTCACTGCAACGTTGATACTGCTGCTGCAGCAGGACGGCAAGCTGAGCATCAGTGATCCCATCAGCAAGTACTTGCCGGACTCGCCGCCGGCATGGGCAAAAATCACTCTGGCCAACCTGCTTGGACATACCTCCGGAATCCCAAGTTTTACGGGCTTCAAGGAGTTTCACACCTGGAGCATGAGCGCGCACACGCCTGATGAGGAGATTGCACTTTTTCGCGATAAGCCGCTCGACTTTGAGCCGGGGAGCAAGTTCGATTACAGCAACTCCAACTTCATTGTGCTCGGAGTTGTCGTTGAGAAGGTGAGCGGAAAGAAGTACGTTGACCTGCTGCGCGAGCGGATTTTCGATCCTCTGGGCATGAAGGACACGGGTTTGGATTCTGATGAACTGGTGTTACCGAAACGTGCCGTGGGATATATGCCGGGACCGCATGGGGTAGAGGTTGCGCGTTCAGAGTCGATGTCGATTCCCTGGTCAGCCGGGGCCATCTACTCCACCACGGGCGATCTACTGAAGTGGGAGCACGGTTTGTTCGGTGGCAAGGTTTTGAGTGCTGATTCACTGAAATTGATGACGACCCCCGGCAAAGGCGACTACGGTCTCGGTGTCTTCATTGCGAATCGCGATGGAGTACGCGTGGTCAGCCATGGCGGCGGAATTGAAGGCTTCAATACGAATCTTATGTATGCGCCGGAAAAGCAGATCGCCGTCGTCGTTCTCAGCAATGTTAACGGCGGCGCACCTGATTCAATGGGCAATCAACTGATGGACACTGTTCTCGGTAAGCCCGTAGTTCTTGCAACCGAACGCAAGGCGGTGCCGATCACGAAAGAAGAGCTGGCGAAATTTGCCGGTGTCTACGATCTGGCGCCAACGTTTTCACTCACCATTGCCGTCAGCGGCGATCATCTGACCGGGCAGGGAACCGGACAGCCTTCCACCAACCTGATGTACCAGGGCGTGAAGGACGGACATCCTACATTTTTTGTAGCGCAAGTTGGGGCCGATATCGAATTCGTGCCTGACGCCAGCGGAGCCATTACTTCGCTCATCCTCCATCAGGGAGGGCAGAACATTCCTGCCAAGAAGCACTGACGAGCCGTGAAGAGGTGGTCAGGGATTCTAAAGCCCGGAGAGGCACAGGGGCCTGTACGGCTTATTTCGCGCCTTTTGCTTTGTATCCCTGCCACACGTATTCCAGTGCTTCGGGAAGGGTTTGCGCCTTCACCGCGCGGTCGACGTGGCCTGCATTTACTGCGAACACAAACTGATAGTGATACTTTTTCGCAGCCAGGACTTTGGCCATGCGCTCATTGGCTTCTACCCAGTCGTGCATGTTGTCGTGCATTACGTTGGGATTGAAAAGGTCTCGGTCGCCGACTTCCATCCAGATACGGATCGGCATGCGCTTGCTTTCCGGAATCAGATGCTCGTGAAACTCCCACGCGCCGTGCGGCGACTTCGGATCATAGGGCCACTGCTGATTCACGTATGTGCCTGAATATGTCAGCACGCGATGATAAAGGTCGGGATGATACCAGGCCATGATCAGAGCGCAGGACCCACCGGAACTGCCGCCCATGGTGGCGCGACCATCGGGGTCATGGGTGAGCTTGACGTGGGCTTCGCTCTCGACGCGGGGCAGCACCTCATTCTCAACGAATTCCGCGTAGCGACCGGACATGGTGTCGTACTCGAGGCCGCGCTCGCTGCCTTGCGCGTCGCCGCTCCCGTTGCCGATGGAGATGGCGATCATGGCAGGCAGCTTGTGCGCGGCGATCATGCTGTCGAGCGCGGTGAACAGCATGCGGTCGGTGCCATCGGCGCCGACGATGAAGGGGGCTACGCTGCCAGGTACATAGGCCTTGGGTACGTAGACGGCTACCTTGCGCGTGTAGGGAGCGGGATGGCTGGTGGTGATGATGAGTTTTGCGGGATCGTTTGGATCGGAGGTGCCAAAGGTGCCTTTGTCGCGGGCAATGCCGGGGTAGTACTTGCTGTCGGCGGAGTTCATCGTGAATTCGACGACGGAGCCGTTGGCGAGATCGGGCGCGGACATTTCCGGTGCCGATGGATGGGTGGGGCCGATGATGAAGTTTCCGTCAGCGTCGGCGGGTGGGACGGTGCCGTCGGGCAGTTGTTTCGCGTCGACGTAGCCGGGGGTGTGTGCATCCCGAGTAGGAAACGTCGGACGCGCGGCTGCCGGTGGCGTTTGTGGTGCAGCTGGCACCTGGGCGAATCCGACAATCGCGGAGGCAAGGAAAACTAACGCTGATGCTCGAGGAAGAAGTTTCATTGCGATTGATCTCTCTTGTGCTCGGTGTTTTCCAGTGTATGGCAGTCCCGTTGCGCAACCAGATTGTTGCATATACCCCCTCTCCCCCCCGACTCTGGATGCAAAATCGTCCCAGGTAAAGACTTACATTGAGCGTAGGCCTGCAAATTACTCTTTCCGTGTGACTTAGCCGCAGATTCCTCTGGGTATTGGAGTTAGCTGGAAAGGAGTTCAGATCAGTGAATCAGGATGGCGGAGCGACTTGCGAGTGAATCGATTCCACGCCTTCCATTGTGCCTGAGAGCGGCTTAATTACCTGCAAATGCGGGTGGTGAATTTTACGAGCTGAATGAATGAGTTAGCGGAAAAGGTCGCGCGAGGTTCTTGACTGCGTTCGTGCGCAGAAACTCCAGGGCGGATATCACTTCGGGATCGCATAGAAGAACTGCAAATCGCGGTGTGAACTGACGTGCCTCATTACCCCAGCGCATATTGCGGCCCAATGATGAAACGGCCGATGGTTCAGCTTCGAGAGTGAAGATCTGGCAAAGGGAAGAGTTGCCCACGATCCGCTCGCTGAACAAAGTTTGCGTCGTGACTTGGATGAGCCACGAGCTTGAACTTCACCCTCGTTGTGTGTAGGGTGCTGAGGATGAGGAATTAAGGACTATGGAACTGCGGCATGGCTGGCGTTTGCTGGCGATTGCGTGTGGCGTTTTCTTTTTCGGCACTCTCGGCAGCTTTGGGCAGGAATGCCGGGTGACCACGACAGTGCGCGTGCGGAGCGATCCCGGGACGTCTGCAGTGAGTCTGACGTCAGAACAGTTGACCGCGAAGATTGGCGCGAACCCGGCGAGGGTCATTTCGGTCACAAATGCGCAGAAGCCAGCGACAATCGTACTGATCGACTTTAGCAGCAGCATGAAAGCAGAGTGGCAGCAGTCCCTAGAAGCCGCGAAGCAACTAACAGGAGGTGCCGGCGATAGAGTCGGTGTGGTTGTGTTTAACTACCAGATCTTCGATTTCGCCAATGGTCGAGAAGCCACAAACAAATTGCTTGAGCGATTGGCTACTCTTAAACCCCGCATGGACGGAACGGCACTTTACGATACGCTGATCGAGGTAGCGAACTCGGCGAAAGATCCGAACACCGTATTGATTTTTCTCAGCGACGGCAAGGATAACGAAAGCCACAACACACCTGAACAAACGATAGATTTATTTCTGAAGAATCGGTGGCCTCCGGTTTTTGGTCTCGTGCTCGATTATTCGGATGACGAGAAACGGCGGGGATACTTCAAGAAGGTTGTTACCGAAACCGGAGGAATCCTTGCGCATCCGTCGTCAGCGTCGGGAGTTGCGGAAGCTGCAAGTCAGTTGTGGTCCACCATAGACGCGCCTTTCACGGTTGTACTGCAAGCGTCGCAGCCTGTGCTGAAGCCTGAGAAGCTAAAGATTGAGATGATAGGGCCGAATGGGAATTCGGGGCACCGGACGGAAATTGTTCACGTTTCTATGATTTCCGGTTGTGATGCGACAGCACCTCCGGTAACTAACTGAAGCCAGTTAGATGCCGCAAGATCGCATGTAACAGCTCGGGGTCTTAACGTCGGAGGTTCTTTTGTCGGGGGGTGCGGTCCCTCGTCTGATGCAGGACAAAGATGACTTCATGGTCCAGTGATCGCCGACTTGACTGCGGGTGTTCCGCCTGTAACCGCCTATTCTGATCTTTGACGAAGGTTCGCCTTCACCGCCGGATTACTTCTGAATGGTCCACCATCCAAATCGGAACCCCGGGGGGGCAACAGTGCCAAACAACTTCTACTTCGCCCAGGCGGTCACCCATTGGAGCGTTTGATCCGCCCAGGGTTTCGAGTTCAGCATTGCGGAGGCGATATACAGGAACGCAAGAAGTGAGATCGAGGCGATAACGTGGGAGCGGATCAGCCGGCCCCGATAAAAGTCCCAGCCTAGCATCAACGAAACAAGGAGAATGTTGCCGTTGAAAAAGTAGATGAAAAACGGTAAGCCAGGTTGCGGATTCCAGGCTGGAACAGCGTAGCCAATGAGGCGGCTGAACCCGGGATCGGCTAGGGCAACGGTGGAAAGAATCATGAACCGTTTGTGGGTAGCAGGATCCCTGCGCCTGGCAATGCCGAGTGCAAGGAGAAGAAGAAAGCCGCCGACGTCGACCACGTGAATGGCTTCGAAGGGTACGGGGATTGGGCCATGTGCCCTTACCTGCGCCATGATTACGGTGTAATCCGCGACGGGGCCCATGACGGCCATGAGACAGGCCCATGCGACCAGTAACCAGCCCAACCTGCGGTGAAGGTCCACGCGGTTGCGGACGACGAAGAGAACCTGCGCGGTGAGCAGGAACATCCAGATGGTGAAGACAGCCGCATGAAGGTGCAGGGCGAGTGGCGGGTTTTGGTGAAGGAAGTTCCGGGCGTCCATCCCAAAGCCTAGGGCCATGCCTACCCAAAGAACACCGAGGTAGACGGCAGAAGGAATCCGATCTTCCCGTGTATTCCATTTTCCGCGAACATGCCACTTCCAGCGCGAGACGTTCTCCACCGGTGACCTCCAGTTGATTTGGGGAAGCTGGAGCATCGCAGGGCGCTAAGGTGGTTGTCAACGGATATCGAACGAGTTCTGGGTGTATGACCGCCCGTAAACGGTGATCACGGTGGTGTCACCGGCCACTCTTCCCTAGCCCGCCTAGGAAAGAGTGCGCCACAATTCGCCCGTACAGTCGAAATCGTGGATCCATGCAGAAGTTATGAAAGGCAACCGCAGTCACGCGTGGCACGCTGCGCCATCCAAGAGCACGAAAAGCCGGGGGAGATCGTGCTTTCCCAGGTCCCAAAATCGGGACGTGGGGCACCCAATTTCTGAGAACGTATTTGGATTCTGCGCGCATATCCTTCGGCTGCGCATCCGGGTGATAAACCTAAGAGGAAATTCGAAACGGGCCTATGAGGTCGATGCGGGGAGAACTATTCAGCTAACACAATCGGGAAGTGTTGGCATTCCTCGAATAGATCGGTTTGAAAGGCAACTGCAGTTCCCTCCACTTCGGTCGCGGATGACGAAGGTCTTTTGCACGCCAATGTCATTTTTCGTAGGTGTAGAAGCCGCGGCCGGATTTGCGGCCTAGCCATCCGGCGTCGACCATGCGGACGAGCAGAGGGCAGGGGCGATATTTGGGGTCGCCGAAGCCTTCCTGGAGCACACGCATGATATCGACGCAGACGTCGATGCCGATGAAGTCGGCTAGTGTGAGCGGACCCATGGGATGCGCCATGCCGAGTTTGAAGACTTGATCAACGGCCTCGGGAGTGGCTACGCCTTCCATTACAGCGAAGGCAGCCTCGTTGATCAGCGGCATCAGAACGCGGTTGGAGACAAAGCCGGGGGCGTCGTTGACCTCGACGGGTGTTTTGCCGAGTTTGACGGAAAGGTCGCGTACCGCGGCGAAGGTTGGGTCGCTGGTGGCCATGCCGCGCACTACTTCTACCAGCGCCATTACCGGGACGGGATTGAAGAAGTGCATACCGATAACTTGAGCGGGACGTTTCGTGAGCGCGGCCATCTTTGTGATGGAGATGGAGGAGGTGTTGGTGGCGAGGATTGCGGCGGAAGGGAGGATGCGGTCGAGGGCGCGAAAGACTTCAGACTTCAACTCCAGCCGTTCGGGTGCAGCTTCGACGGCGAGTTGTGCGACGGAGAGCGACTCCATGTCTACCGTGGCGGTGATGCGGCTGAGAGACTGCTCGACATCAGCTTCCGTCAGCTTTCCCTTGGCAGCCTCGCGGCCGAGATTGGTGTGAATGGAGGCAAGAGCGCGGTCAAGGAAGCGCTGTTCAACATCACACAGGATTACGGGAAAGCCCGACCGGGCGAATACGTGAGCGATTCCCGACCCCATGGTTCCGGCGCCCACGACGGCTACTGTTTGTATGTCTCCCACCTTCAAACTTCCTCCGACGGCAAATGGGAGTTTAGCAGTTGAGGCGGGCACCATGGTGTTCAGGTGGGTCTAATGAGGGGCAACCCGCGCCTCGGAGTGATGCATCTCAGATTTGGCGCTATCCACGCAGAATTCTATGGGGCTTCAAATCGACGGTGATTCCTACCTTCCTGTCAAAACTGGGGCCAGGCGCTAGCAGATGGAACGGTGCGACGAGAGCAAGATGGAAATCACTCCTGATGGTTCCCTCGATCAACAGACGAGCAGCAGGTTGGGGATCCAAATTCCTCACTTAAAACAGCCGAGGCTCGAAGAACTTCTGGCTAACGCTCCTGCGGCGATCGCATTCCTGAGCGGTCCAGAGTTGCGCTGCTCCTATGTAAATGACCTGGCCGTTCGAGCGACAGGGCGGATATCAGCCGATCAGCTTTTGGGAAGTACTTTTCGCGAGGGTTTGCCGGAGCTTGAAGGGACCGGAATTTTCGAGATTCTCGACGAAGCTGTTCGTACGCGAGAGCCGTTCCGCGGGCGTGAAGTCAAGATTCCGTTCATTCAGTTTGAAACGGGAGAGACCCAGGACAGGTATTTTGATTTTGTCTGCCAGCCGATGGTGGATGCCGCCGGCATACTCGATGGAGTTTTCATTCACGCGGTGGACCTGACTGATCGGGTGGAGAGCCGCCGGGCCCTCGAAGTCAGCCAGGATCGGCTGCGCGTTGCTCATGAAGCTGCACAGATGGGCACGTGGGAGTGGGACGCCGTTTCCAATACACCTGTTCTTTCCTCGGAACTACATCGCCTGTTTGGAACTGATCCAAATGACGACGCCAAGACGATTACCGAGACGTGGGCCGCGCGCGTTCATCCTGCCGACTTGCCGCGTGTCCGCGGTGCAATCGCGGAGTCGGTCGAGAGCGGAGCGATGGAGATTGAATACCGATACCTACATCCAGAGCGCGGACAGAGGATTCTTCATTCCAAGGGACGGCGCGTTGCAGGCAGTGCTCACCTGGTCGGCGTTGTACTGGATGTAACGGAAGCCAAGACTGCGGTGAATCAAGTTAAGGAGCAGCGGGAGCGCTTCGCGTTTGCCGCCGAAGCGGCCGGGATTGGCTACTGGTTCTGTGACCTGCCGTTTGACAAGCTGTCGTGGGACGATCGCGTGAAGGAACACTTCTGGCTTCCGGCAGACGCCGACGTGGATATCAAGCTTTTCTACGAGATCATTCACCCTGACGATCGGGAAAATACGCGCCGCGCTATTGAGGAGTCGATTAGAAGCCATGGGCGCTATGACCTCGAATACCGGACCGTTTCGGCCGAGGGTAAGCAGAAATGGATTCGGGCGACCGGGCGCACCGCCTATGATGCTGTCACGGATGTGCCGATCCGGTTCGACGGAGTGACCCAGGATGTGACCGCGCTGAAACAGACGCGGGAAGCTTTGATTCGCAGCGAGAAGCTCGCGCTTGTGGGCAGGCTTGCCGCGTCGATTTCGCACGAGATCAACAATCCGCTGGCGTCGGTCCTGAACCTGTTGTATTTGATCCATCAGAATTCGAACGAAGAGACGATCAGGGAATTCAGTGCTTCAGCGCAGCAGGAACTGGCGCGTGTTTCGCACATCGTCACACATACTTTGCGATTTAATCGTCAGTCGAACAAGTCGTCGCGAGAGAAACTTTCGGATTTGCTGGAGTCCTCAGCGGCGATCTACCTCGCTCGCATGAAAGATGCGGGAATTGAGGTAAGACTTGATTATCGAGACGAGCAACTTGTGCACTGCTTTGGATCCGAGTTGCGTCAGGTATTTGCGAATCTGATCGGCAACTCGTTTGACGCCTGCAAAAGCGGCAGCAAGGTCCTGCTGCGGACTCGGGATCAGCTGCATCCGAAGACCGGAGAGCGGGGCGTTCGCGTCACGATCGCAGACAATGGAACTGGAATGGACAAGAGAACGCTGCATAGGCTGTTCGAGCCCTTCTTCACGACCAAGGGCGATAAGGGCACTGGACTGGGACTTTGGGTGAGCCGGGAAATTCTGCGGAAACATCATGCGGTGTTGCGTGTCCGCAGCGGGCGATCTGCAGAGGGAAGCGGAACTACGTTTTCAATCTGGCTGCCGGCGGAGTCGAACCTGGTGCAAGAGGGTTAGTGCGCAGAGAAGGCTTACCGGTGGAGGAGCCAGAAATCGATGCTCGCAAAAGAAAAAGGCGCGACCGAAATCGCGCCTAAGTAACTTACCCCATGTTTACCCCAAAAATCTAATTTCCTTGCGAGCCTGCCGGAACGAGTTGCACCTGATCAGTGAGCGTGAGCATCAGGTAGGCCCCGGCATCGATGTTGGCTTGCGGATGGCTGACGAGGTTGTGGGTTGTGACCAGGCCCGCTCCAACGAGACCGCCTGCGAGCATGCCGACAGGACCGCCGAGGATTGCGCCAACAACCATTCCGCCGCCTCCAACGCCGGCATATTCGAGTCCGTCCTTTTTAAGACGGGAGCCGGGCGTGATGACTCCTTCAGAGCCGACTCGTAGGTGCGATCCGGGAGTTGACCGGACCATTGCATGCAGGTGGAACGTGCTGCCATTTGCGAGAGTGACAGTTTCGGGCTGGAGAAGGATGGAGCCGTGACCGCCGAAGTGGCCAGTAGAAACCTGGGCTACTTTGCCATCGATCTCAGCGCCGGCGGGAATGACGATCTGTCCATCTTGCATGACGTCGCTGGCCACGCGGCTGCGAAAGGGCTGGCCTGGTTCGGAGAAAGAGCTGGAAACTTCGTCGAGCAGGCGAACGCGAATCATGGTCCCTTCGCCGAGCATGCCGGGAGGAAGCGGGGCAGGGTGGACGATGTCGCTGTCAGGATCCACCGCAGTGGCGCGTTTAGAAAGTGTGGGATCGGAAGGTGCTACGCCGACAATACCTTCATCTGTGCCGTCCCCGTAGGTCTGCGGGGTTGGGGCCGCATTCTGGCGGACGGTCATTTGCTGCGGAGCGGGCTGCATGACCGGCGCTGATTGCATGGGATGGCCGGCAGGTGGCTTGGGTATCGGCACCTGCTGCTCGGTGGTGATGATGGAATCGTCTGGAGGAGGATTGGAGGTTCCCTGGTAGGGGCTGGACTGGCTAGCGTCCTGGGCCATGAGTGCGGTGGTAGCCAATGCGAAGAGTGCACATGCAAGAATCGGCCGGTTCATCCAAATTCTCCCTGTTCGGTTTGAAGCAGGCGGTGCTTCCCTTGATGGATTAGACACAGGCTGCTTGAAAATGTTCCGAGCGAGGCACGTGAAAATCTATTCCGACGCAAACCTCACCCGAATAAATGCTAGCTTGCGGCCATTACTGGCGGCGCACAACGGAGGTGTGGAGGTGCCTTGCACAGCACGAATCAACTGAGATACCCCAAGGGCCATCCTTTATGCCTGCTATCGGTTGCCGCATGTGACCGCTGCCACAACGAGCGCCAGCGCCACGACTGGTAGAATCCGTACGGAAACAACTTTCATTTTTCTACGTATTTTGTGCGCTGGACGGAGAGGGGTTTGAACACGTGCACGAGCTTCTGGAAACAATTCAGAGCGCTGCCGGAGAAGCTGTTGCCGTGGATCGCCGTCCCAAACTGAACGACCGGCTGCAGCACCGCATTGCGAGGACTGATATGACAGAGATTGTTGCTATTCGCGCGCGCGAAGTACTTGATTCGCGTGGAAACCCCACCGTTGAAGCAGATGTGATTCTGGAGAGCGGTGCACTTGGCCGCGCCATTGTGCCTTCGGGCGCATCGACTGGTGAGCATGAAGCCGTTGAATTGCGCGACGGCGACAAGAGCCACTACATGGGCAAAGGTGTGTTGCAGGCGGTCGAGAATGTCGAAACCGTCATCGCTCCCGAACTTGAAGGAATGGACGCCTCGAATCAGAGATTGATTGACCAGACGATGATCGCGCTTGACGGCACGCCGAACAAGAGCAAGCTGGGCGCGAATGCGATTCTAGCGGTTTCGCTGGCGGCGGCTCGCGCGACGGCGCAGACCTTGGAGATTCCGCTGTATCGCTATCTCGGCGGCGTGAATGCCAGCGTGCTGCCCACGCCGATGTTGAACGTGCTGAATGGCGGCGCTCATGCCGACTCCAACGTCGACTTCCAGGAATTCATGATTATGCCGGTTGGTGCGGAGCGCTTCAGCGATGCACTGCGCTGGGCAGCGGAGACTTTCCACACCCTGAAGGGTGTTCTGAAGAAGAAGGGCTACAACACGGCGGTTGGCGATGAAGGCGGATTCGCTCCTTCGCTGAAGTCGAACACTGAGGCTGTGGAATTGATCCTCGAAGCAATCGAGGCGGCTGGTTACAAGCCCGGCGAACAGATTGCCATTGCGCTTGATCCTGCGTCGTCTGAGTTTTACGACAAGGACAAGAAGAAGTACGTATTCAAGAAGAGCGACAAGCGGGAACTGAGCAGCGAAGAGATGGTGGACTTCTGGGCGGAGTGGGCGCGCCAGTATCCAATCGTTTCGATTGAAGACGGTCTGGCTGAAGACGACTGGGAAGGCTGGAAGCTGATCACCGACAAACTGGGAAGCCGCATCCAGTTGGTGGGCGACGATTTATTTGTCACCAACGTTAAGCGTCTGCAGCGCGGCATCGAAGAGGGTGTGGCGAATTCGATTCTGATCAAAGTCAACCAGATCGGCACGCTCACGGAGACTCTAGAAGCGATTGAGCTTGGCCGCCGTTATGGATACACGTCGGTGATGTCGCATCGTTCGGGTGAGAGCGAAGATACGTTTATCGCCGATCTCGCGGTGGCCACGGGTGTGGGGCAGATCAAAACGGGCTCCGTTAGCCGCACCGATCGTATCGCCAAGTACAACCAACTGCTCCGGATCGAAGAAGAGCTTGGTGCTGGCGCGGTTTATCTTGGCCTGGAATCACTGAACTTTAACGACGAGTAACCACCTGCGGTGGGGCCAGACGGCTTCGCCTCGGGTAGTTGAGAACCAGTACGATTTGCATAAGTCCTCATCCAGAGACACGGGTGGGGACTTATTGCTTATAGGATTGCCATATCGGATGACCGAAGTTCGGGAATCTCAATTGGACGAGCCTGGGGAGTCCTACACTAGAGATAATGCGCTTCCTCACATCCCTCTTTTTTCTGCTGAGCATTTTGTCTGCTGCAGCCCAGACATCACCGACTATAGTGCTGCATGACCTGAAGGAAGCCGAGGCTCTCGGCTCCGACCTCTATGCAAACAGCCGCGCGACGGGGCTTGTGCTGGTGGTGGTGCGCGGGAAGCAGATGTACTTCCACAGCTACGGCGAGACAGTGCCAGGATCGCACCAGGCTCCATCGCTGGATTCAGAAGTTCGGTTGTGCTCGCTGACCAAGATTTTTACTACCGATCTGCTGGCGCAGTTTGTGGCTGAAGGCAAGATTAACCTGGACGACCCGCTGAAGAAATATGCACCGAATGGTGCGGTCGTTCCTGAGAAAGACGCGGTCATCACCCTGGAGGAACTGGCGACTCATACGGCTGGCCTGGAGCGCGAGATTGGAACTGCCCCTCGAAGGGCACCGCATTTTTCCTATCCGGACTATGAGACGCGATGGCACTGGCTTGCGAGCACGGAGCTGAAGTTCACACCGGGAACGAAGGCGTTCTACTCCAACGTTGGGTTCGATTTGTTGAGTGACGCGCTTGCCGAGGCTTTGCATACGCCTTACCCCCAGTTGCTTGAAACGCGCACGCTGAAGCCGCTGAAGATGTGGGATACAACCTTCTTTCCGAAATCTCGACAGTGCGAACGGTTGATGACCGGGGCGCACGAAGAGGGGCCTTGCACGATCACGGCGAACACCGAGGGAAGCGGCGGCTTGTACTCAACGCCGGCGGATATGGTGAAGTTCCTCAGCTACCTGGTGGGAGCGGGGGCACCGGCGCAGGCGGAATATGCGCGTGATGTGTATCTGCTGCCATCAAGTCTGAAAGGACAATACGGACTGGACCATGCGGGACGACCGAGCGGAATCGGCCTCGGATGGATGCACCTGGGAGCGAGCGGGGATGAATCGCACGTGATTGAGAAGACAGGCGCCGGAGCGGGATTCACGACGTATATCGCGATTCATCCGGCGAGCCACACGGCGATTTTTGTGGCAATGACCGAGGGCAGAGCGGGAGGTTGGGAACCAGGGTTCAATCTTTTCAAGGCGTCGAATAACGGATTGCTCGCGCTCGCGGGGCTGCCGCCGTTTCCGGACCGACCGACGAGGAGAGCTTCGGCTAGGCGCTCGTTGCAAACGCGGGTGCACGCGAACAAGTCGAGCAGACGGAAACGCGCAATGCATGCGAATCAAAGGACGGTTGGGGGTAGCTAGAGGAATTCGGAACGTATTTCTGGTTTAGCCACCACTCGGGACTTCACTCAGCAATCCCTCTTTGGTGTCGAGATTTGCCGATAGAATCAATGGTCCGAGGCGGGTCGGATTGAGGCCACCATTGCATTGATCTCTTCTTGAGTGAGCACTTGTCCGTGGCCCTCGCCCCCCCAAATGTCAAAGGCGAGATGGCGGTCTGCTCCATCGTACAAATCTATACGTGCCTCGTAGGGCGGGACATCCGGGTTTCCTACCTGAAACCCGTGGAACTCGCCGGAGGAAATCGTGTAGACGGGACGAATCGTAAGGGCGTGCACTGGAGAGGACTCCGTGAGCGCAATAAACTTCAAGACGAGCAAAAGCGATGCTCTCTCGTTTTGTGATGAGCGAAACCTCCACCATTTCACTTGTTCAGGCGTAGCCAACATCGCTACCTGCATCAGCTTGAACTGGGAATGGAGCATTTCCCGGCCAAGCAACTTCTCCACATGCTCATCGTTGTGAGTTGATGCAAATACGAGCGAATCTTCATAGCGCTCTGGGCGGGGGAATTCCAACATGCCATTGGGAAATCGGACAAGAGTTGTTTGTTCGATGGTTCTGGCGATCCCTTTATTGGGTAGTCGAAATATGAAGCCATAATGTTCGATATTCGAATTGGACAAGGGGGATTCAGCCTTGTTGGAGATGCTCACCGGGATAATGCTCAATTGAGGATCAATCTTGCCGAGGTGTTGTGAGGACAGCCAAGGCTGAAGCAGATAAAGAACTCCCCAACCAACGGCACCGACCAAGAACAGCAGCCCAATGAGCTTTCCAGAAACAATTGCGAACCGAGAGATTATTCGGCCAGCCAATCCCCACCGTACATGCCACCATTTGAGTGCTTGATCTTCCACGCGCCGATGATACCAGTCGCTTACATCCGAAGCGGTCGAGTAACCGTCTGACCGGAAGTAACAGCTTTTGCGCTCGGTGGAAATTCTCGATAACCCCAGTTCATACATGTCGCGCCGAGACACTCCAAGACAATGAATATCGGATGAGATGTGCTTTCCCACCCTTGCTGCGCAAGGATGGGGCCCCCTCAATTTCATGTAGAGGCCGAATTGCGTTTTTCTCCCAATAGACATCCGCCGTCGACGGTTTGCTGACCGAGGCAAGGCGCTGCACTGTGTCGCGATGTGACCGTTGCCACGTGGGGAGACACATTGAGCATTTATCCTGATATCAAGTACATCGATTGAATACGAGGTATCTTCGTGGCTTCAACGAAACACCCTCTGGTTCTGACCATTCTTGATGGATGGGGTTATCGGGCTGAAACAGCCAACAATGCAATTGCGCTAGCGCGCAAGCCGGCTTATGACAAACTGCTGCGCGAGTTTCCCAACACGCTGATTCAAGCTTCCGACCATTTTGTCGGTTTGCCCGATGGGCAGATGGGTAACAGTGAAGTGGGCCATCTAAACATTGGTGCGGGACGCATTGTGCAGATGGACATTACGCGCATCGACGCGCTGATCGCTTCGGGGCAATTTGCGAAAGAACCGACCATCATGCAGGCGATGCAAAAGGCGCGCGATGGACGGCATGCTTTGCATCTCTTCGGGTTGGTATCAGACGGTGGTGTGCACTCGCATCAGGAGCATCTGTACGCGCTGCTGCGCGTGGCACGCGAGCACGGGTTGCCGAACGTTTTTGTGCACGCGTTCATGGATGGGCGCGATACTGCTCCTGACTCGGGCGCCGCGTATATCGCAAAGCTTGAGCAGAAGATGCGCGAGTATGGCGTGGGCAAGGTGGCCTCAATCAACGGACGCTACTACGCCATGGATCGCGACAAGCGATGGGAGCGCGAGCGCAAGGCATTCGATGCGATGGTGAACGGTAAGGCTGAAGGCGGATCGTATGCCGATCCAGTTGCGCGCATCAAGGAAAACTACAACAACGGCATCACCGACGAGTTCCTGATTCCTTTTGTTGTGGTCGACGCGGCAGGGAAGCCGGTGGGGCAGATTCGCGATGAGGATGTCTGCATCAACTTCAACTTCCGCGCGGATCGTGCACGGCAGATTACCCGTGTGCTGGCGCGTGAAAGCGGACTGAACAAGGATGGCGGCCGCAATCTTGAGGGCTGGGAATCGCTCGACGAGACGATTCCGCGCAGCGAGATTCCGAAGAACCTGCACTACCTTTGCATGACGCAGTACGACAAGCTGTACGCGCTCCCGATGATTATTCTGCCGGAGTCGATGGACAACATCCTGGCGAATATTCTGTCGGGACATAACCTGCGGAACCTCCGTGTAGCCGAGACGGAAAAGTTTGCACATGTAACGTACTTCTTTAATGGCGGCATCGAAATTCCATTTCCGGGCGAGGATCGCACGCTTATTCCATCGCTTAAAGTTGCGACTTACGATCTGGCGCCAGAGATGAAGGCCGAGGCGATTGGCGACACGATTGTGAAGGCGATCAACGACACTGCTTTCGACCTGGTGGTGGCTAACTTTGCCAATGCCGACATGGTAGGCCACTCGGGAAAATTGGAGCCCACGATCCGCGCGTGCGAAGCCGTAGACGCGCAGCTCGGGCGCATCTATAAAGCCATCAAGGAAAAGAACGGAAGCTGGCTGATTACGGCCGATCACGGCAATGCTGAAATGATGGTCGATCCAGTGACTGGCGGCCCGCACACTGCGCACACTACGAATCCGGTGCCGATGATTTATGTTGCGGAAGATGGTCCCAAGTATCGGCTGCGACCTGACGGGTCATTGCGTGATATCTCGCCGACGCTGCTGAATCTTCTGCATCTCGGATTGCCAAAGGAGATGACGGGCGGGGACTTGCGCGTGCCACTGGTCAAGTAACGAGTACGATGACGAAATGCAAAAGGCCTCCCAAAGCGGGAGGCCTCTAATTTTTGCAGCATGCGACGCTTACCGGGGGCGGAGCGACTTGATGGCGTTGGGGAGGCGCTCTTCAATGATGCGTGCGCGCTCGGCAGCAATGCCGCCAAGGTACGAAGGAACCGGCGTTGCGGTGAGCACCAGCACGAAGGCTATTACCGAGAAGCAAACGCCTGCGATCGCTGCAGAAACGAGCATGTGGTAGGTGTCGGCAATGTCTAATCCGAGGATGTTGAATGCAACGTGCTCGAGGGGTTTGATGTGACGAAGAACCGCGAGCGCGAACAGGGAGAAAAACACGGAAAGCGACGTGAGAACGACGAGGGAGACATCCAGGCTGCGGTGAAATTTCAACCGGGCACGGCAGCGGCTGCAATCGGCGAAGTGCTGCTCATAATCCCTGCGCATCTCGGGGGAGATCCCTGAAATGTCATACCGCCAGCTGGCAAGAATCGCGCCTACAACGCGGTCGGTACATTGAGTTTTCGCCATATTCCTTAGACTCACTTTGTGATGAATCTGCTTGATTTACGTGCTTCGCGTTTAAGTAAATGCGCGAGCTGAATCCGGTTTCTTGGATGCTTTGCCTTGACCGGGCGATGCTAAATTACTCAAAAGACGTTGAAAATAAACGACTTATATTTGAGAAATTCGGCAGAGTTTAAGGCCGCCCAGTGATGAAGTACTCCTACTATTGTAATCGAGTTCCGTCAAAAACAAATTGTTGACATAGGTTCGTGTTGCGCTGCAAGCAACAGCCGGTTGGCCAGCAAACTGGCGCGACCATTCAGGGCACGCTCTGCGGCTATCCGCGCGAGTTCAGGAAGATTATTGCTTTCAGATAGATGGCCGAGGATTACGTAGGAAGCCTGGCCGTCATACTCGGTCTCAAGGTAGGTAGCGGTCGTCTCGTTGGACAGGTGACCAACGCGTGAAAGCACTCTTTGCTTAACGGACCAAGGGTAGGGGCCATCGCGCAGCATTTCTAGGTCGTGGTTGGATTCAAGCAGGAGCAGATCGACGCATTTGAGCTGGGCTTTTACGTTGGGCGGGATGTAGCCGAGGTCTGTGGCCACGGCCATGCGCACGCCTTCGGCTTGAAAAACGAATCCTACCGGGTCTGCGGCGTCGTGAGGAATGGTGAAAGGGCTGACAGAGATGTCGCCGATCTGGAGCGGTTTTCCGGCCTCGAAGTACTGGACTGAGGGAAGGGCGGTGGGATCTTTTGGGGGAGCTGTCGGCGTGGCTGCTGGTTTGGGATCAGAAACCGGTTCGGCGGATGCTTCAAAGTCTTCGGGATCGCACTCCTCTACAGGAGGCGCGTCAGCTTCGGCCATGCGGGCGGCTGCCTGCTGGCGGCACTGCTCCAGCCATTGGGTGTAGGTCATTTGTTTGCGCGGCGATAGCCATCGCACCCAGGCGCGGTGCGTGCCCTCGGTGAAGTAGACGGGAATGCCCAGCTTGCGCGCGGTGACGCCGAGGCCGGCTACGTGATCGGAGTGCTCGTGGGTGATGATGATGGCGTCAAGAGTGGCGGGATCCTCGTCTGCGAGGCGCATGCGCCGGAAGAGTTCGCGGCAGCTGAGGCCCGCGTCGACCAGGATCCGAGTCTTACCGCCGGTGATCACCGTGCAGTTGCCCTTGGATCCCGAAGCCAGTACTGTGAAGCGGACCATGAAGTGAGGATACCGCGCAAGCCTGTGCAATTCGAGGCCGCTGGTTAACCGCCAAGGAACATCTTCCGAAGCTGGAATCGGAAATGCTGAAAATGTGCCGGGTTGAGAATCCTCGAAGTATGCTGCTACTAAGGTGACAGCAGTTGTCCATCGAGGTCCTAGTCATGACTGTTAAGCGGATTTTTGGCGGCGCGATCCTTTGCAGCATGGTGTGCGGCGGAATTCTGGCTTGGACTGTTGGGTCGGGATCCAAGGTGGTTCGTGCGGCGGATAATCCTGCTGTTGCTCATACCTGGAGTCCTGAGGCCGCTGCGCGTTATCTGGATGACCGTGAGACGTGGTGGCAGGGGTGGGACCGTGCGCAGAAGGATCATGGAACGCTCTGCATCAGTTGCCACACGCAGGCGAGTTACGCTCTGGCGCGGCCGGCACTGAGGAGACAGTCAGGCGCGCGCACACAGTCGGCGCAAGAGCAGGTGATGCTGGCGAGCGTGGAGAAGCGGGTTCGCGCGTGGAAGGATGTGCAGCCTTTCTACAGCGACGCGGTCTATGGGGCTGGAAAGGAAGTGGAATCGCGCAATGCGGAATCCGTGCTAAATGCGATTATTCTTGCGAACTACGACGCAGCCCAAGTGCATTTGAGTGAACGCACGCGCATGGCTTTCGACAATGCATGGGCGTTGCAGTCGAAGACCGGTCCGGATGCCGGCGCCTGGGTTTGGCAGAACTTCGACTACACGCCGTGGGAGTCAAAGGAGTCGCAGTATCATTGGGCGGCCATGCTGGCGGTGGCTGTCGGAAAAGCACCGGACCAATATCGAGACAATCCAAAGATTGCGGCGAGTCTTCGTGCTCTGTATGGCTACTTGAGAAGTGAGTACGACGCGCAGCCACTTGTGAACAAGGTCGTGGCGCTTTGGGCTGCGCAATATTTTCCGGCAATGCTGAGCAAGGAACAGGAAGAGTCCCTTGTAACTGAACTCAACCGTTTGCAACACCGGGACGGGGGCTGGAGCCTTAGCGATCTTGGTAGTTGGAAACGCCGCGACAACACTCCGCTGGAGACGCGCAGCGATGGTTATGCGACTGGACTGATTGTTCTGGTGCTTGAAGAGAATGCGTCCCTCTCTCCCCAAGATTCTGTGGCGCGCGGTCGAGCGTGGCTTGAGATCAATCAGGACAAAACTACGGGAGCATGGCCGGCATGGTCGTTGAACAAGAATCGCGATCTGAATTCAGATGTGGGTAAGTTTATGAGCGATGCGGCGACGAGCTATGCAGTGCTGGCATTGGAAGAAAGACGGTAGGACGGAGGGGCTGAATTTTCGCCGCTCGTTCGAGCCCTATCGCGATGCCGAAAGTCGTCGCAAACTAATTTCTAACTTCGCTCATGATGCCGACGGTGTTGCCTTCAGTGTCTTTCAGGAACGCCATCCACAGCTCATGGTCGGGCATTTTCGCGATCAAGTGCGGCTCTTGAAGGAACTCTGCGCCACGTTGTTTCAGCGCGGAATATGTCGCTTGAATGTCGTCGACCTTGTAATAGAGGATTGTTCCGCCGCGCGGCTCCGATTTCTCGGGAGTGCTGAGCATGATGCGAATGGCTCCGCACTGGAGAAAGGCGAGCAGGCCTGCATCGAAGAGGAACTTCATGCCCAGAGTGTTCTGGTAGAAGTGCTTTGCACGCGGAAGGTCGTCGACGGTGATTGCGATCTGTCCGATCGTGTCGAAACAAACGGTCGACAGGGTAGCATCGGAGTGACTCATTATGATCCTCCACTTCGTTAGCCCAGCTAACGATATATCATAAATGTATAGCGCCATGTCAATCCAAATTCCAGAGGACGCAAAGATTCTGGCAGACCAGCTTCACTCTGCTGCAATTCATCTGCTGCGCAAGCTGCGGCGCGAGGATGCGGCCAGCGGATTGAATGCGCCGCGGTTGTCAGCATTGTCGGTAGTTGTATTCGCGGGGCCAGTGACGCTGGGTTATCTAGCGGCAGCAGAGCAGGTGCGTCCGCCGACGATGACGCGGATCGTTGACGCGCTCGCCGAGCAGGGACTGGTAGTGAAGAAGAAGAATGCGCAGGATGGACGCAGCACCCTGATCCATGCGACGGCGGCAGGGAAGAAGCTGTTGCTGCAAGGGCGGGAACGGCGGGTGCGTGCACTGGCTGCGCAGATTGCTGCGCTGGGTTTTGATGATCGAAAGATGTTGGAGGATGCGGGAGAGATTTTGCGACGAGTGATAGCTGCAATCTGAAAATCAATATCGGTTCTTCGACTTCGCTGCGCTTCGCTCAGGATGATGATCATTGTTGGGTGGGGCGTGCTTTCCCACCCATGCCGCGGTGAGGCTGCGTCATGGATGGAGCAGCCAACTTTGTGGCACGGCAGGGATTCAAAGAAGCGGGTCCTTCGGCTTCGCTGCGCTTTGCTCCGGTGACGACTGCGTCTTTCGGAAGACTAGCGGGTGTCTAGCAGGTCCGCGGGGATTTCAATCGAGACTAGTGTGCCTCGGCCGGGATTGCTGACCACCTTGAACGTGGCCTGGGTGCCGTAAAGGACTTCGAGGCGCTCCTGCACATTTTTCATGCCGATGCCAGCGCCGCCGTTGCTGCTGACTCCGGTGCGTGGCCGGTCGCCCATGCCGACTCCGTCGTCGGCTACCTCGATGAGTACGCGATCGCCCGTCAACTTGCTGCGGAGGGTTACAGTTCCACCATTGATACGCGGCTCCAGGCCATGCTTGATGCTGTTTTCAATGAGCGGCTGCAACAGGATGCTGGGCACGAGGACGTCGAGCGTCTGGGGATCGATTTCCTTTTCAACGTGGAGCTTGTCGGCGCCGAAGCGGACGACTTCGATGCCGAGGTAGTCATCGGTGAAGCTGAGTTCGTCGCGCAGGGGAACGTAGGTGTCGTGATCCTTGAGGAGAGCGCGGAGAATGTTGGCGAGCTTCACAGTCATTTCGCGCGCCAGTTCAGGTTTGACGCGGACCAGCGATGCAATGGAGTTGAGAGTGTTGAAGAGGAAATGCGGATTGATCTGGCGCTGCAAGGCGTCGAGGCGGGCTTCAAGGAGGAGGTGTTTCTGCTCTTCGAGTTTCATCTCAATGCGGAGTGCGTTCCAGACTTTGAGCGCGATGCCGACAACGATGGGCGCGCTGATCCACACCAGCACTTGCACCCAGAGCTGAGTGGCAACCAGGGCAAAGAGCTTGTGGGGAAACATGCGCGCGATCTGATCGCGGCACGCCTCGGCGGCGACGATGAGCCCGAGCATTAGAAATTGGCGGTCGACGCGCGGGCGGCGCAGGATGCGTCGGATCCAGCGGTAGAGGCTGAGGTCGACAAAGGGCGTGAAGGACCATATCTCGTCTGTCTCGACCAAACTGCCTAAAGCGCCGGCGAGAAGTCCGACAGCAGCGTTGAAGGGGAGGGAAAGGTACTCGCCGTGGTGGATTGCGGGAGCGGCCAGTACAACGCCGCCGAGCATGGCCCAGCGAGGTCCGACAAGCAGGCCGAGGAGAATGATGGTTTCGAAAGAGATGTCGGCGGCGAGAAAGTTGGGGACGGCAGTGCGAATCCAGACACCGAGCGTGAGTGGGACGAGGAAGAAGGCCAGCAGGCCCAGGGTCTGGCCGGTGCGGCGATGCTCGGAGAAGAACAGGCGCCGGAAGGTGCTGCCGCGCGCCAGCACGCTGGCGACGGAAGCCATGACTCCCAGTTTTACCAGGAGCGTAATCAGGATTAGCCTGTCAGTCACCCCTCAACTGTAACGCGGTGCGGAGGTGGTGCCCAAATACAAACCCGCGGCGGTTCAGCAGTTTGCGCGTGGTTGGTGAAAGCGTCTCGCCGCTGGTGACGGGGGCGCATAGCGTGACGGAGGCACAAAGTAGAATGGAGATATGGCATTTGAAAGCGTGAAGAAGGTTGCCGAGGCCGATTTTCCCACTCGCTGGGGAGCCTTTCGGATTCTCGGGTTCGAGGGGACGCTGCCGGGCTCTTCGGAATCGCCGAACCAGACGGGTTCGCCGGCGCAGAGCGGGAAGGTGGAAGGACTGGTCGCGCTGGTAATGGGCGACGTTCATTCGAAGCCGCCGCTGGTGCGCATCCACTCGCAATGCCTTACCGGAGATGTGTTTGGTTCGCTGCGCTGCGATTGCCGCTTGCAACTTGAGCTTGCCCTCAGCAGCATCGCTGCAGAGGAGGCAGGCATCCTGCTCTACGAACAGCAGGAGGGCAGGGGCATCGGGCTGATGGCGAAGCTGAAGGCGTACGAGTTGCAGGATGACGGACGCGACACCGTTGAAGCCAATGTCGAGCTGGGATTCGAAGCCGATTATCGTGAGTACGAATTGCCGGCGCGGGTGTTGAAGATGCTGGGCGTAACGCAGGTGAAGCTGATGACCAACAATCCTGATAAAGTTTCAGCGCTCGAGTCGGCGGGCATTACTGTGACCGAGCGCGTTTCCGCTGAGGTTGCTCCGCAGGATTCGTTTGCGGCTTATGTGCGCACCAAGCAGGAGAAGATGGGGCACATTGTCGAGACGATGGTCAGCGACGAGTAGGCTCGGACCGGGACAGAGAGAAAAAAGCAGATCCTTCGCGCCGCTTACTCCTTCGCGCTAGCCCGAAGAGGCCCCAAGCATGCGGCGCTCAGGATGACACGTGATGTTCAGCGGCACGATGTGGTCTTCGCGGCTGACGATACTGCCGTAGCGGTGGTAAACCATCACGCAACGATCGGACGATTCATAGAATCTTCTTTCCGGTCAAAATGTCTGATTGCGAACCCATGATAGTCCTTGAGGGTGATGGCGGCAGATCCATGAGTTCCATGCGGCGACTTGCTTAAATTGCCTTTTATTTACCAGTTGCCATTACCTTGCGGATGGGTTCGTTGTCGGCGTAGACGCGCCATTCGGCTACCAAGCCTTCTTCTACCAGGGCGCGAATGGCTACGGGTGTTTGCCAGCGGTTTTCTGGATTCAGGTTGCCCTCGCGGGAGTAGGTTCCCTGGGCGACGCCAAGCAGGATCACTACGGGATCGCTGGGGTAGATCTCTTCGATGGCCACGGAGTAGTCGGGGACCATGCGGAAATAGGCTGCCCATCCTTCGCGCATTTTTTCGCGGCCTTCGATGACTTTGCCCAGCGAGTCAATGAAGCGATGGGTTGGCGACATCAGTGCGGCTACCTGCTCTGCATCCTGCCGGTTGATGGCGCGGACAAATGCGTGGGCGATGGATTCCGCCGAAGTGCCGATTGATTCCATGAGGTCCCCTTCAAAAGACATTTTAAGCACGCTGGGTGGAGGGAACCGACCTGCCTGGGAAAACGTACTTAATTGCAGGCGCTCATTCACGGTTCGGAACTGCGAGCCAATTTAGAAATTTGGCGTCGAACGACTATGCAGAACTTCACGGACACGCTCAGCGAGGTTTTCAGGGCGATCGCAGCCAACAAGCTGCGAAGCTTTCTCACCATGTTTGGAATTGCGTGGGGTGTGGGCTCGCTACTCGTGCTTGTGGGTTTGGGCGAGGGATTCCGATCGGGCCAGCATCGCAACCTGGCAAAGCTCGGCAATGACCTGATCATGATGTGGAATGGGACCATCCCCGCTGTCGCCAACCAGCACACGGGGATGCGTCCTTACCAGTTGACGTTGGCGGATGCAGAGGTCGTGAAACAGTTGCCTGAGTTGCGCGCCGCGACCGTGGAACTCTCTCGTTCGGATCTTTACGAAGTGAGCCAGTTCAGCAACACGTCGAGCCACGTGATGGGTGTTTGGCCCAATTACACGCAGGTGCGCTACATTCCGATGGCTCAGGGACGGTTCATCAACGACATGGACGTCAGCGATCATCGCCGCGTGGCGGTGCTGGGCTCGAAAGCGGCGATGCTTTTGTTTCCGGGCCGCCCGATGGTGGGCGAGGCGATCACGGTGAACGGCACTGAGTTCAAGATTGTGGGTGCAGTGGAGAAGATCAGCCGCGGCAACCAGGATTTTGACGATCAGAAGGTATATGTTCCCGTCACGACGATGCTGGAACTCTATCCGCTGAAGGGCGACAATATCGCCAAGGATGCGCTGACCTCGATTCAATATCAGCCAAAGAAAGCTGGAAATGCTACTGCTGCGGTTGCGGCAGTGCATCGGGTGATCGCAGAGCGGCACGGTTTTGATCCATCGTTAAAGGACGCGTTTCAGGAGTGGGACACCATCAAGGAGATGAAGATGGTGGGCGCGATTTTCAACGCAATGGACATTTTTCTGGGTGGCGTGGGAATCGTGACGCTGGGGCTGGGTGCGGTGGGCATTATTAACATCATGCTGGTGTCGGTATCGGAGCGGACGAGCGAGATCGGGCTGCGCAAGGCGCTGGGTGCGACAAAAGGCAGCATCATGGGGCAGTTTTTCTGGGAAGGCTTGTTGTTGACCGCGGTGAGTGGGGCGATTGGTATCGCAGCATCGGCGGGGCTGATGGCGGCTTTGCAGGCTCTGTTGACGGGAAAGATGCCCGGGTGGGATCCACCTCGGCTGGTGCCATGGTCGGCTGCGCTTGCGATGGGGACTCTGGTGCTGAGCGGAATTGCTGCGGGACTTTATCCTGCGAGCAAGGCAGCGGCGATGGATCCGGTGGAAGCGTTGAGGAAGGATTGAGAGGAAGGGAGTAGGAACAGGGAACAGGGATTAGGGAGTAGCGAGTAGAGACGGGGACTGCGGAGATGCTGAAGGATATATTTGGCCAGGCTTGGGAGGCGATGGTTTATAACCGCCGCCGCACCACCATCACCATGATCGGGATGGCATGGGGCATCGCGACGGTGGTGTTGCTGCTGGCGTATGGGGCAGGCTTCAGCCGTGCTATCGAGGCGATCTTCGCGCAGTGGGGAACCAACATCATCGGTGTTTTTCCGGGCAGGACCAGCGAACAGGCGGGGGGAGAGAAGTCCGGGATTAAGGTGCAATTTACCCAGGATGATGTGGATCGCATTATCGCCAGCGTTCCGGGAATCAATCATATTTCTCCGACTGTCAATAAAGACGTGACGGTGCAGAACGATTTGCACACCTACACATGGACGGTGAATGGAGTGATGCCGGTTTTTCAGGACATCTGGAAACTGGACACGGCTGCGGGGCGCTTCTTCAACGGGCAGGAGGAGCAGCAGCGGGCTCATGTTTGCGTAATTGGTTCGGAATCGAAGACCAAGCTTTATTCCGGAGGTTGGGCAGTTGGGCAGACGATTCGGCTGAATGGAGTTTTATTCACGATTATTGGCGTGCTGGTTCCGAAGATGCAGGAAGGGGAAGACAGCGATCGCAACCGGCAGATTTATGTGCCGTTCAGCACGATGAGCGATCTGGCCGATACGAAATATCTGAGCGGAATCTGGTACAACTACCAAGGCAACTATCAGCTTACGGAACAGAACATGCGCAATTCCCTTGGCGCGGCGCATCACTTCAGACCTTCTGACCATAGCGCGATCTATGTTGCGAACCTGATGACGGAGCTGCATCAATTCAGCATCCTGTCGCTGGCTCTGCAGGTGCTGCTTTCGCTGGTTGGGGCGCTGACGCTGGGCATCGCCGGAATTGGACTGATGAATATCATGCTGGTGGCGGTGCAACAGCGCACGCGCGAGATCGGCATCGAGAAAGCGCTGGGCGCTCAGAGGCGTCATATTCTTACGCAGTTCCTCTCTGAAGCGATGGTGATTACGGGCGTGGGCGGAGTAAGCGGAATCGGCCTGGCGTACGTGGTGTCGCTGTTGATCGGTCGAATTCCGTTCTACAGTGAATTGGCGCAACACGCGGAGGACGCGGATATTCAACTGCTGATTTCGCCGACGTCGGTGGTGGTGGCGAGTACGATTCTGATCATTACGGGGCTGGTGAGCGGAATGATCCCGGCGATTCGCGCGGCGAATCTCGACCCGATTGAAGCGCTGCGATACGAGTGAAGTAGGGACTAGGCACTAGTAAGGCGGGGAACAGGGACTAAGGAACAGGGATCAGAAAAGCAGGGAACAAGGATTGAAATCAGGGAATCGAAGCTTCGGAATTGGGCTGAAGCATTCTGGTTGACTATGGCAGGATTTGATCGTCGCTAAATTACGGATAGTTCTAAAAAAAATCTTCATCCTACAACAACTTTTGAAAACTTGCGGTGTTCTCGCTGGACAACGGGTTCTGTTCTATTGCATCAGAATCCTGCACGGCCACTTCTGTGTCGAGCGCCAAGGCCCTCCCCCGGTCTTCACGCGGAGTCTGGTTGTGGCAAATTTTCTATCTTCTTGGTCGGTGATCACTTCTTGAGCGGCTGTTCAATTTAAGCGAGCTGTGCACGACTTCTCGATGCAACGCAAGGCACGACTGCTCGATCTTCCGTGAATTTTCCCCGCCCCGTTCAGGGCTAACAGAAAGATCAGCCGAAACTCGCCTGCAGGATTGCGTGGCGAGCTTCTGTTCTGCCAGGAGGCTTTCGATGAAGAGCGTTCACCTCGCTCTCTGCACTCTCTTGCTTTCATCAACCCTAACTGCTTTCGCCAGCAGACAGATTCTGCCGGCGGGCTCACTCATTAACTGCACGGTTTCCGAAAACAAGCTTTCGTCGAAGACCACCGCCATTGGCGATCCGGTTCTTTGCAAAGCGAGCATGACAACGCGAAACGGGTCAACGCGGTTGCCCTTCAACACCTATCTGGAAGGCCGTTTTGAGGACTACAAGGATCCGGGACATTTTGTCGGCAAGGGATGGATGGAGTTAAAGTTCGATCGGTTGGTCATCGAGCCGCGTACCGTTATTCCTTTGGAGGCACGGGTCGTCGACGTTCCAGGTTTTGCGGTGGACCAGAAGGGAAGGATTCTGGGTAAAGGGCACGCCACGCGCGACATTGTGATGTGGTCAATTCCGATCCTGTGGCCGATAGATCTATTGACCCTGCCGGGGCGCGGACCACGGCCGACGTTAAAGACCGAGACGCGGCTCACGCTCAAAGTGATGGATGACACGGAAGTGCCGGTTATCGACGATCCGGAGCGCGATCCCTCTGGGCTTTATCGTCGCGAGCCTAGCGCTTACAACGATGCTCCGCAGGACCAGCCGCAGCAGCAAGTTGCGCAGGAAGCGCCTCCACAACAGCCGGCTTACCAGCCGCCTCCGCCAGCGTATCAACCCCCACCGCAGCAGTATCAACAGCAAGACCAATACCAGCAACCGCAATATCAGCCTCCGCAGTATCAGCAGCCGCAGTCGTATGTTGCGCCTGCTCCGGTGGCTGCGTACGTGATGCCCATGTATGTGGCACCGGCACCGGTGGTGTATGTCTATGCTGCTCCGCCACCGCCGCCGGTGCGGGTTTACATGTATGCGCCGCCGTCGGTGGCGATGTGGTCGGCGCCGAGGACGGTGGTGTATCAAAGTCCGGCCGCGTATCGATCGTTGTACGGATACTAAAAAGGGAGAATCTGAATGAAGGGCTGAAGGGCGTGGGCTTACCGCGCCCTTTTCTTTTTTGAAGCGGTGAGCAGCAGGCGGAAGTGTGCGCGAAGCTGCGCAACGGCACGATCGAATGGTTCGACGGAGCGATAGGAACGCGACAGCATCACTCCGCCTTCCATGGTTACGAGGACGAATGTTGCCAATGCGTTGGTGTCGGTGCCGGACGGGAGGGAAGGTTTCATTTCGAGGATGCACTCACGGATGGCTTCAATCCATCCCTCGAAGTTGCGCGCGATGAGCGTGTGGGCGGGGGCATTTTCCGGATCGATCTCCAATGCCAGGCGGCCGAGAGGGCAGCCATATTTCGAGTCGGTGGCAAGGATGCGCTGGCGGTAGCCGGCGAGAATGGCGAAGATGCGCTCGAGAGGTTTGGGGGTCGAAGCGAAAGCCGGATCGACCACCATGGGGCGGAGCAGTTCGATGTATTGCTCGAGTACGGCGCGGAGCAGGGCCTCTTTGCTATCGAAGAAATGATAGAAGCTGCCGGAATTGACTTCGGCGTGTGCAAGAAGTTCGGCCATGCTGGTTCCTGCGAAGCCGCGCTCCCAGAAAAGGTAGCGAGCGGAGTCAATGAGGCGTTCGCGGGTGGAGGGAGAATTTTTCGAAATGGCCATAAATTCTTCTTGACAATTATATTACTTGAACGATCAACTAAATCTCATGTCGAAATCAAAATTGATGCTTTTGCTGCTGTTGCTTAGTTTTGTACTTTTAAGGCTCGCAGTTGCGCAGAGCGAGCCGCAAGCCGTTGTTTACCAGCCGCCAAAGCAGCTGGTGATTGAGTTGGAAGTGCCGGCACCGGTTGCAGAGGTGTGGAAGGCGTTCTCTACGAGTGAGGGGCTGAGCACGTGGCTGTTTCCGCATGCGACCGTGGATCTGAAGCCGGGTGGCGACTGGCTCGTGCATTTTCCTGGAGGCAGCACGGGCGGCGGAACGATTGTGAGTTTCGTTCCTGAGAGGGAACTCGTGATTTCTGCGCTCGCGCCGGACAAGTTTCCGCAAGTACGAGAGACTCGCACACGCGCGGTGTTTCAGTTTGAGGCTCGCGGCAATTCGACCGTGGTTCGGCTGACGCAGACGGGATGGAAGAGCGGAGATGAATGGACGCGCGCCTACGCATACCTGACTGCAGGGAATGCGCAACTGCTAGCGACGCTGCATCAACGGTTTGTGGACGGACCCACGGATTGGGACAAAGTGATGGGAAACGCGAAAGCGAAGACGAACTAGGAGGTGGTGAGTGGATTTTCACACATTGAATTTCTGGGCGATTCTTGCGGCTGCTCTCTCGGCGTTCTTAATCGGCGGAGCCTGGTATTCTCCGGCACTGTTTGCGGGCGCGTGGAAGAAGGCGAATGGATTTCTATCCGAAGAGCCGAAGGCGGGTCCCAGGGTGTTCGTCATTGGATTTGTATTGAGCCTGGTGATGGCGATCAATCTCGCGATGTTTCTCAATGATCCGAAGACGACAACGGCGTGGGGAGCCACGGCGGGATTTCTGGCTGGATTTGGATGGGTGGCGATGGGAATGGGGATCGTTGCGCTGTTTGAGCGTAGATCGTTGCAGTACGTGCTTATCAACGGCGGATATCTTACCGTCGCACTGACGGCGATGGGGGCGATCCTTGGAGCTTGGCGATAGTATTTGGGATCGCTGCGAATCGCGTTAGACGGGGGGCATCGCGTCGACTACGGGGAGGCCGGGGGGCGGAGTGAATTTGAATGTTGCCGGGGGAAGGGGAATGTTCGTCTGCTCCCCTGCAAAGGTAAAGCGGGTTACGGCACCGTCGGTTTCCTGGATTTCGATCGCGGTGATCGTGCCGTCTGCGTTCACCGTCAGAACGAGACGCTGAACGCGTTTTTCCTGTCCGTGGGGGATACCGGCTAACGTGAAGGTGCCGCTGGCGGCAGGGGACACGGCGAGGTGGTCGATTTCTTTTTCGAGTTGAGTATGGCCGAGTAGAAAGCGCAGAGGAGAGCGGAAATCGTCGAGCTGTTTGGCGGCAATGCGCTGGATTTGAGGGTCGCCCTTGGAGTAGAACCAGGCGTATTTCCCGTCGAGGAGAAAAAGCTTGCCGGTGGGATTGGAGTAGTCCCAGCGCATGCGGCCGGGCTTGAGTAGGAGCAGCGTTCCGCTTTCGCTTCGGACGCGGCCGAGTCCTTCGTAGGTTTCTGCGAACTGGGCTTTGAGGGAGTGGAGTTGGTTGTAGTGGTGGTCCACGCGTTGGGCGAGGTCGTGGGCTGTGGGTTGCTGGGCTTGGAGGCTGGAAGAGAAAATGGCCGCGAGTAGAGCGATGAGGAGGCTGGCTCGAGAGAATCGGATTCCCATCCATGCGGCAGAAAACGCCGCATGGATGGGGCACCCGCGATTTTTGTCTGCATTGAGAACGATGGACGAGGTCATTGCACCATCTGGGTGCAGTTTGTGCCGCCGGCTGGGTCCATCTTGATGGGGCCGCCTGCTTCAACGCAGAAGCCACGATCGCCGGTTCTGCCAACGGTCGCGGGCGTGGCGGTGAGTGTGTAGCTGGTAACGCGCTCGCTGTTATTTGCCGTCGACTTTACGCAGTTGGTGATGTTGAAGATGTAGCCGTCTTTGACGCCGGTAGTGAGCTGTCCATTGAGCAGTTGCGCCGAGGTTGCACTTGGAGGTGCGCCGGTTTCGCCGCCGAGCGCCGTCAACGTGCACGCAAACCCGGTGACCGGATAGTTCTGCTCGTACATCGACTCGGCCTGTTCGATGGTCTGGAGCGACTTCTGGGCCGAAACTTCATCGGTGTGTTTCCGGATGGTATTCGCTGTCGGAATGGCGATGAGCATCAGGATGACGATGATGGAGATGACGATCAGCAATTCCATCAAGGTAAAACCGGCTGCATTTGTGCGATCAGTCGAGCAGCGGCGCCTGGCGAGCTTCGAGAACTTGCAATTCATTGTGAACCCCATGTTTGGGGACGGACTGGAAGCGCTATCCCCACACGACAAAATCCTACAACCTGTAGACGCAGAAGGGAAATGGAACGCTCAAGACAGTGGTCAGTGAACAGGGGTCAGTGGTCAGTCGCAGTGCTCGCCTTAAGTCCAGACTGTCTCCCCTAGAGGTTCGCGGGGAAGGCGCGAATCATCGCACCATGCGAAGAATGGAATTGATCACTGTTCACTGACCACTGTTCACTGCTCTAACACACCAGTCTTTCGCGGTTTAGCTTTATGCCGGTGAGACGGCCCAGCAGGGTAACGGCTATGCGATCGGAGACGAAGAGTTTCTGGGCCATGCCTTGTACGTGCTCGGCGGTGACGGCATCGATGCGGGCAATGATTTCATCCGCGGTAAAGAATTGGTGGAAGTACATCTCCTGCCGGGCAAGGTTAGCCATGCGCGAGTTCGAGCTTTCAAGGCCCATGAGGATGTTGCCCTTAAGCTGATCCTTGGCGCGGGTAAGCTCTTCATCGCTTAGAGGAACGTCCTTGAGATTACGGAATTCTGCGAGCACGAGGTCTATGACGTCGAGTGCCTTGTTGGCGGATGTTCCGGCGTAGACGCAAAGCGAACCGGTATCGCTGTAGGGACTGAGGTCAGAATAGATGGCGTAGGCGAGGCCGCGCTCTTCACGAATGGTTTGGAAGAGGCGCGAACTCATACCGCTTCCTAGAACGGTATTCAGGATGAGAGTTGCGAAGCGGTTGTCATCGGTGATCTTCGGAGCCGGAACGCCCATGCAGAGCTGCACTTGCTCAAGCGATTTTTTATTCTGCAGGATAATGCGCGCGCTGGCCAGCGGGGCCTGCATTTCGTGCACGGCTTCTCCGGGAGGCAGGCCAGTGAACTTCTTTGAAACCGCTTCAACGAAGGCGTCGTGCTCAAGATCGCCGGCGGCAGAGAAGACCATGTTGCCACCGCGGAAACTGGCGGTGTGGTAGTCGAAGAGCTTTTGCTGATCGAGGCGGCCAACGGTTTTTGTGGTTCCCAGAATCGGCTTGCCGAGAGGGTGGTCTTTCCAGAAATTCTGCGTGAAGAGTTCGTGGACGAGGACATCGGGATTGTCTTCGTCGATTTTGATTTCTTCGAGGATAACGCCGCGTTCGCGCTCAATTTCGGTGGAAGCGAAGACTGGATTCAGCACCAGATCGGCGAGTACGTCGAGGGCGATGGGCACGTGGTCGGCTAGCGACTTCACGTTGAAGCAGATGGTTTCTTTGCCGGTGAAGGCATCAAGGTTGCCACCGATAGAGTCCATTTCGCGGGCGATGTTCAGGGAGGTACGTGAACGGGTCCCTTTGAAGACCATGTGTTCGACGAAATGGGATATGCCGTTGATTTCGGCGGCTTCACAGCGGGATCCAGACTTAACCCAGACACCCATGGCGACGGAGCGAAGGTGCTCCATGCGCTCGGTTAGGACAATCAAGCCATTCGGCAATACTGTACGGCGGAGGTTGCGCTGATTTGTCATCGTCACTCGTTCGAAGAATCAATATTAAGAAACGTTGTAGGTCGGCCGAACGTTCAGCGGTCGCGCACGTTTAGAAACAGATACAGGTATAGGCGATTTACGGGCAAATTCGCGGCAGGCTGCAAGGGGGGTAAAAATGCTCTATTCTGGGCCCAGCCGTGTCCACGAACTCACAACTAGTCCCATTAGACGCTAACAACCGCCCGGGCGGAAGCCTGCGAAGTTTTTTTGGCATGGACGCGGAGGAATTGTCGGCGTGCATGGTGCGGATGGGCGAGCCGGGATGGCGGGGACGGCAGCTTGCTGAAGCGATCTATCGCCAAAGGATTGAGGAAGTTGAGAGAATCACTACCCTTGCCAAGGCGCTGCGGCAAAAAATTGCCAGCGAGGGCTGGCAAGTCGGACGACCGCGAATCGCGCAGGTCTTCAAGTCCGTGGACGGGACGGAACGCTACCTGGTGGCGGGTCCGAATGCGGACGGGCTGACTGTGGAGACGGTCTGGATGCCGGAGGGGGATGAGGGCGAGACGGGGGATGGGACTGACAGCGGATCGAGGGACATACAAGCAGGTCCTTCGGCTGCGCGTTCTTCGCTGAGATGGGATCGGGCGACTATCTGTGTTTCGAGCCAGGTGGGGTGCGCGGTGAATTGCCAGTTCTGCCTGACGGCGAAGCTTGGATTGCAGCGCAATCTGACTGCCGGAGAGATCGCAGGTCAGGTGGTTGCGGTGCTTGAGCGGCACGGGGTCGAGGTCGGCAAGGATCGCGTGAACCTGGTCTTCATGGGAATGGGCGAACCATTTCTGAATTACGAGAACTTTATGGCGGCGGTACGTCTGCTGGTGACGGAAGTCGGGATTAGTCCGCAACGCATGACGGTGTCGACCTCGGGCATCGTTCCCGGAATTGAGCGATTTGCAGGAGAGCCTCCGGAGTTTCGCCCGAAGCTCGCTATCAGTCTGAATGCATCGAATAACACGATCCGCAGCGAGATTATGCCTATCAATCGCAAGTGGCCGATCGAGGCAGTTGTCGATGCTGTTCGTGGAATCCAGTTGCGCACGCGGGAGCGGATTACGTTCGAGTACGTTTTGCTGGGGGGAGTTACGGACCAACCTCAGCACGCGGCGGAGGTGGCTCGGCTAGTGCGGCGTACGGGACTTCCGGCGAAGGTGAATCTGATTGCGTGGAATCCGGGGCCTGGGATTGCTTACAGCACTCCTCAACCGGAGGCAGTGGAGATTTTTCGGCGTGCACTCTCGGCGGAGGGAGTGCCGGTGTATCTGCGTAGGCCGCGCGGACGGGATATCTATGCGGCGTGCGGACAACTCAAGCGGACGATCGAGGGATGAGAGACACTAGTCCGCGACACATTCAGGATGGGAAACGGATCAGACTACAAGTTCGAGCCGAAGGCTAGCAGTCGGCCGTCGCAATCCTTGATTACAAATTCTCGCGTGTTCCAGGGCATGTTTGCCAACTGCCGCGCAAACTGGATGCCTCTCGAGGCATACTCGGCATAAAGAGCGTCTGCGTCTTCGACGAAGATGTATGCGTCGAGAAATTCATCATCAAATTTGTCTGGGTTGGGTGTGGGTGGGTCGGCGCAGCGGAAATGAATTGCGTGCTGGTCGCGCGCGACGATGCCGTAGACAGGCGGATCCTGCCACGTTCCAAGACACTCGAAGCCGAGCTTGTCTTTATACCAGGCGAGCGTAGCGGGGATGTCGGTGGTGAAGAAGACGGGTACTATCTGGCGGATCATGGGGAAGTGCATCTCCAGTGGAGCGAAGGTTGATACGCAGGGGAACAGCTACCTGGGGCGGCCGAAGAACAAAACGTAGCCGTCGGGATCGGTAATTTCGAAGCCGCGCAAGCCGTCGTGTGTGTCCTTGAGCGGGATACTGAATTCCGCGCCATGATCGATAAATTCGGCGGCGAGCGCGTCGGGGTCGGGAGCATAGACAAATGCGTCCCACCGCATGTAGCGATGACGCTTGTGGTTGGGGAGAGGCGAAACTTCTCGGTCGGATTTGATCAGGATTTGCGCTCCGTCGCGGCCGATAATTCCGAAGAAAGGAGATTCCTCCGGTTCCCGGAATCTCTGCTCAAAGCCAAGCTTGTCGCGATAGAAGGCGATGGTTTGATCGACCTCGCTGACGATGAAACAAGGGGAAATCGCTGTCGTGGTGGGTCGTGTCATGTGCAGTTCTCCACTACGCTGAACTCGCTTCCGATATTACCAATATCGCGAGTGCTCAGTTAGCCGATAGGATTCGCTTTGTATGAATCGAGAACGGTAAGGTTCAATACTCCCCGGAGCCAATGACCACAATATGCAAACATGGACTCGTCACATCAATCCCATAATTTGCGTTTTCTGACTGAAAAGGGGGACGAAGCGGGTGTACATACATACAACCGCATCCTGGCCTGCGCGTGAAGATCGCCGGGCTGCGCTGGTCTGGCTTGCCATCTTCTGGATCTTTGTGGGCGTTGGCTTCGGCTTCGACTTGCACAACTACCTGCGGGAACAGCCGCCTGTACCAAAGATCGTCCATGTGCATGCCATCGCGACAACGATATGGCTACTCACCGCTACCGCGCTCGTGCTCATGGTCGAAACGGGCAACGTTCGCTTCCATCGTCGTTTCGGCTGGTTTGCGGCCGGGTACGCCGCTCTTATCCTTGTGATTGCACCCTGGTCCGAACTCAGTTGGCAGGCTTTGAACCTGCAAACTCCCGGCGCTCTGCCCCCTCAATTCCTTTCCATCGCCTTCAGCGGAGTCATCTGCATGGCGGTGCTGCTGCCATGGGGCATTCTCATGCGGCGCAACTCCGCTGCCCATCGGCGCGTGCTCATTCTGGCCACCATTTGCATCAGTGATGCGGGCTTTTCCCGGTTGGTGGGCCTGTTTCGTCCTGCACCAACTAGCTTTCTCGGGACCTACCTGTTTTATGAGGGTGGCAATCTGCTCCTCATCGTTCTTATGCTTCTCTGGGACTGGAAACGCAACCGGATTATGAAACAGTTCCTGTGGGGAGCCTTCCTGGTCGTCGCTGTGGGTCTGAGTGCGACGGGTCTCTACTTCAACGAGACATGGAAATCGATCACTCGTTCGTGGCTGGAGAACTGGGCGCGGCACATGCTGTAAAGCAGTGTGAATGCGCAGCGGGTCAGGCGCGATTGGGTGGGATGGAGTGGCCCAAGGCGAGGAGTGCGCCGGTGACCCGATTGGCGGCGTGACGGACGACATTTTCTTCGCTGGCGAAGTCTCCGGTGATGCAACGGACGCCGAGCTTCTCAATCCGATCGACGTCGACCTCAATGGGTGCGGCGTGCTCGGCTGCGTAGCGGGCCAGGGTTTCCGGTGAGAAGGGTGCGGTATTCAAGATGGCGTAGTCGAAGATGGGGGCGCGGGTGTGCTCGTAGATGCGCTCGATATGTTCAGCCGCCGTGAGATTCAGACTCTCATTGGCTTGGGTCATCAGGTTGCAAACGTAGACGCGCACACCTTTGGCATGAGCCAGCGCCTGGGGCACGCCTTGCACCAGGAGGTTGGTGATGATGGAGGTGTACAGCGATCCGGGCCCGATGGTGATAAGGTCGGCGCGCTCGATGGCGTCGAGAGTCTCGGGCATTGCTGCTGCATTGGGCGGATCGATCATCAATTCGGCGATGCGCTGCTTGCTGGCAGTGATATTTGTTTCGCCGCGAACCAGCGAGCCGTCATCCATCCGTGCGACCAGCGTGGCATTTGAGGTGGTGGCGGGATAGATGCGGCCGCGCGTGGCGAGAATCTTGGAGGCGAGCTTGATCGCATGTGCAAAGTCTCCTGTGATGTCGGTCAACGCGGCAACAAAGAGATTGCCGAAGTTGTGTCCGCCGAGTCCTTTTCCGCCTTTGAATCGATAGGCAAAAAGCTTGGCGAGGAGATCTTCTTCGGCGCTGAGCGCGACCATGCAGTTGCGCAGGTCGCCCGGGGGAAGCATGTTGAAGTCCTGGCGTAGTCGTCCAGACGATCCGCCATCGTCGGTGACGGTGACTACGGCGGCAAGATCGGAGATGTGGCAGGGAACGCTGGTCGGCCAGTCAGGAAAGGCGACGTGGCGCCGGAGGCCGCGGAGCAGCGTGGACAGGCCCGTGCCTCCACCGATTGCGACTACGCGAAGGGGTGCGGAAGATGTGGGCACGCCTGGCACCTGAGCGCATCGCTCAGAGGCGTCTGGCTGGGGCGGAGCAGGTTTCGGAGACGGACTTGAAGACGAACCAGGGGTCACAAAATGCCTGTGGCGATGTGCCTGCCTACGGAAGTTCAGGATACAGCAATTCTGTGAAGCGAGGGTCGTCTACCATGCTCTGGAAGTCGTTGTCTGACCGCGCCTGCAAGCGGTTTTTCGGATTCAATTCAATCGCCTGCGTGAGGCTGTCGAGGCAATCCTGTGTTTTGCCGGTGATCGAATAGAGCAGCGCCAGACCGTAAAAGGCAAAGTCCGCAGAAGGATCATCCGTCAGAATGCCTTTCAACTGGCTCGTAGCCTCTTCAAAGTCGCCGGTATTGATCAGCGACACGGCATAGTCGTAACGCTCGCCGGAGGTCTGGAAGGAGAGTCCCTGCTTATGGACCTGATTGCGACACGTGCTGATGTACATCTTGCAGCGTTCGACGATCTCGGGTGGCGCTACGGGCAGGATTTTCTCAAAGGCGGTGATCGCCCGTTCGAATTTGCCTTGCTGCACCAGCTGAACGGCTGCCTGGTATTGGGTAAAGACAGGTCCCGTTGCCGTGCTCGAGTGGCTGCCTGGCCGGGCAACCGGTGGGGGAGTTTTTTTGCGGCTTGCCGCCGCGGACTTGGGTTCTTGCGTCATGGATTTAATGGGGGTCGTCCGTTCTGGTTTGCAAAGTTGAACCGGATGATTCCGGCAGGATCATCGAGTTTGACAGTCGTACCACTCAGGCCCTCTTTATACCCATAACCCCGTTTCACGTCAATGGGCTCGCCTTGTAACGTCATCGACCGGACTCAGATTGCGTGTTGCGGTAGATTGCGGGATTGAGGGTGGGGTCGTTGTACATCTTGAGTTGGCGGTAGAGCTTAAAGCGACGCGTTCCGGTCAGCGTCTCACGCCACAGGCGGTCGAGGCAATGGGCGAGATCGGTGCGCTGCTCCAATAGGATAGCGAGCCGCTCGCGGTTGCGTGCGCAGTGTTCAGGGGTGGCATCGCATCGTTCAGCCTCTTCGCGGGTGTGATAGATCTTGAGCGCCAGAATCGATAGCCTGTCGATGATCAGGCCCGGTGTTTCAGAGTGTAGCGGTGCTTCTTCAGCCGGCAGCTTCTGCGGCGCAAGCCAATCGAGCAGGGCGCGGTCAAGCTCCTCGGCGAGGTCGTTGCGCAATTGATTGGTGCTGTCGATACGGCGCTTGACATCGGCGAGCTGGGCATCGGTGGCGCCGGGAGTGCGGGCCTCGTCCTCAATGTGCCAGAGGTCGAAGTTGGCGCGGTGCTGTTGTGCGACGTGGGCGAGCCAGGGATCGGCGAGATTTTCTTCGGATGCGGGATGCTCATGCCATGCGCGGGTGTTTTCGTCCTGCAATTTTACGATTGTGTCTGCCGAAAGCATCGGGCTCCTGGAGGGCTGCGTGGTTGGCTGTAGCGTCTATGGTAGAACTATCCTCACCCGGACCCCAAGAGGCGGAGGAAAAATGCCGGAAACAGTTCAGCGGTTCCTTTGTATCAGCAGCTACGAAAAAGGTCAGGACTTCATGCGGCAGTGCGCCGAAATGGGTGTGAAGCCGACCCTTCTTACGGTAGACAAGCTGCGCGATGCGCCGTGGCCACATGAGATTCTCGAAGACATAGCCTTCATGCCGGACACGTTTACCGTGGAAGATTTGATCAAGACGGTGTGCTGGATGTGCCGGGGACGCCACTTTGATCGCGTGATTGCACTGGACGAGTTCGATCTCGACGCGACAGCCAGAATCCGCGAGCATACGCGCATTCCAGGGATGGGCGTGACTTCGACCGCCTATTATCGCGACAAGCTGGCGATGCGGACGGGCGCGAGTGAGTCGGGATTTCTGGTTCCGGAATTCTGCCGGGTACTGAACTACGACGAATTGCGCGCCTACATGAAGGTTGTACACGGGCCGTGGCTGCTGAAGCCCCGCGCCGAGGCCTCAGCGCTAGGGATACGCAAGATCTATGAGCCGGAACAGCTTTGGCGGACTCTCGATGAGCTGGGCGACTTGCAGACCAATTATCTGCTGGAACAATTTGTGCCTGGCGACATTTTTCACGTTGACTCGGTGATCAGCGAACACAAGGTTGTCTTTTCCGCAGTGCACCAGTACGGCAAACCACCGATGCAGGTGATGCACGAGGGCGGCGTTTTCACTACGCGCACCGTGGATCGTACCAGCCGCGAATCGAAGGAATTGACGGAATTGAATGCGCGCCTTGCACCGGATCTAGGTATGGCACGCGGGGTCACGCATGGGGAATACATCCGGGCTCACAAGGATGGGCGGTTTTACTTTCTGGAGATCGCGGCGCGCGTGGGCGGAGCGTTTATTTCGGACCTGGTGGAAGCCGCAACAGGTATCAATCTCTGGCGTGAGTGGGCCAGGATTGAAGTTTCCGATGTTCGCGGCGTACCGTATGTGCTGCCGAAGACTACGGAGAAATACGCCGGCAGCGTGCTCTGCCTTGCAAAGACAGAGGAACCGGATACCAGCGCGTTCGACGCGCCGGAGATTGTAAGGCGCATGAAGAAGCATCATCATGCGGGGCTGATTGTTTGCTCAGAAAACGCAGGGCGAGTGAGGGAACTGCTCGACCAGTACAGTTCGGAGTTTGCGCAACGATTCCTTGCAGCGCTGCCACCGCCGGACAAGCCTACGGCGTGACATCCGAAGCAAGAGGCCTTGCCGGGCTACATCAAACCGATTGACCTGATACCGCCTCGTTGGTATGGTCATCGGGGTTGAAAGGCACAGTGCTTTTCAGCCAGTCCTCATTCCCCAAGGAGAAGTCATGAATTTTACTGAAGAGCCGGAATATGTGAATTGGCCCGAGATGCATTACGTATTCATTGAAAAGATTGGGCCGTTTATGCAGAACGCGGGCGCGGCCTGGCAGCAGGCACATCCTCTGGTTCCTGCGTTGCTTGAAAACAACAAAATCACGGGCTATATGGCGCTTTACAGGCCGGGGCCGAAGATCTATCGCGCCGGGTTTTCATTGGCCGCGGCGCCGGTGAAATTGCCGGAAGGTTTGCAGCACGCAAAAGTTCATGGTGGCAAGTACGCTCGCTTCGAGCTCACCGGCCCGTACGATAATCTTCCCCAAGCCTCCGGCCGCGCGTGGACGATTGTCGGCGAAAAGAAGATCGAGGTACGGGACGATTTTGCGATTGAGAATTACGTCAATGATCCGCGGACTACCCCACCCGATCAACTAGTGACGCACATCATGATCCCGACGGTCTGAATGGTCGCAAACTAGCATCCGAAGTTCGGCTGGCGGTTCAGCCTTTTACAATGACTGCGGGAGCAAGCATGGAAGGCAAGTGGCAGTACCCTCATCGTCGTTGGAATCCGCTGCGTCAATCCTGGGTAATGGTGTCGCCGCATCGCACGCAGAGGCCATGGCAGGGCGAGGTGGCGCAGAAGTCAGTGCCATCGGCGGTTACCTACGATCCCGCATGCTATCTGTGCCCGGGCAACAAGCGTGCGAGTGGAGATGTGAATCCGCAGTATGACTCTATTTTCACTTTTGTAAACGATTACGCGGCGCTGCTGCCCGATCTCGATGCGGGTGTTAATGCGCAGACATCGACGGGAGCAGTGTCGCAGTTGCTGGTGGCGGAACCCGCGCGAGGGCTCTGCAAAGTGCTCTGCTTTCATCCCGACCACAGCCTCACACTGGCGCGCATGACACAGGCGGAGATCCGGCTGGTTGTCGATGCGTGGACGCGCGAGTACGAAGAACTGGGCGCGATCGACTGGATCAAGTATGTTCAGATTTTTGAAAATCGCGGCGCGATGATGGGCGCTAGCAATCCGCATCCACACGGGCAGATATGGTCGACGGGATTTGTGCCGGACGAGCCTGCTGCTGAGACGGTGGCTCAACGCGATCATTTGGCCAAGACAGGCCACTGCCTGTTGTGCGATTACGTTGCTGAGGAGATTGCGACCGAAGAGCGCGTGGTTTTTGCGAACGAATACTTTGCCGCGGTAGTTCCATGGTGGGCGGTCTGGCCGTTTGAAGTGTTGCTGGTTTCGCGGCGACACCTGGGCGCGATGCCGGAGTTGAGCAGCGACGAGCGCGACGCGCTGGCGGATGCGCTGAAGCGGCTCACGACGCGCTACGACAATTTGTTTGAAACGAGCTTTCCTTACACCATGGGATTTCACCAGACGCCGACGGATGGAGAGAGCCACCCCGAGTGGCATTTCCACGCGCATTTTTATCCGCCGCTTCTGCGTTCGGCGACGGTGCGTAAATTCATGGTTGGATTCGAAATGCTGGGGATGCCACAGCGAGATATTACACCGGAGAGTGCTGCGGAGCGGCTACGGGCCTGCTCGGAACAGCACTTCTGGCCGCGGACAGATCTCTCTTTCTGACGGGAAAAAAGAGCGACGGATAAGCGCGAGAGAGCAATAGTCATTGCTCGCCCGCGGATGTTCAGAACAGTTGCTCCTGTGTGGTTTGTTGCGCCGGAGTTGACCGGGTTGAGCGCTTCCGCTTCATCTCGTACATCGAGCGATCCGCTACCTCGAGCAGGGCGTCCACGTCGTTACCGTCCTCGGGGAAGCGAGCGTAGCCAATGCTGGCGGTCAAGTGCATGGTACGGCCTTCAAACCGGAAGGGCTGATCGGTCTGCTCAGAGACACGCTCGACGATTGTGAGTAAATCGCTGCGTTCAGAGATTTCGCCGAGAATGACACCAAACTCGTCGCCACCCAGCCGCGCGACAATGTCGGACTTTCGGGGAATTCTGCTGATGCGCAATGCGATTTCGCGGATCGCTGCATCGCCGGCCCGATGGCCGCAAGTGTCATTGATCCGCTTGAGACGATCGACATCTACGATCAGGATGCCGAGCGGTTCGAGCTGGCGACGCCCCGGCGATACACGATGGCGCAGGCGGTCAAAGAACAGGCTGCGATTTGCGAGGCCGGTCAGCGAGTCATGGGTGGCTTGCTGGTAGAGAGCGCTTGTTTCATTGCGCGCGGCGTAATACATGGCTGCAGCGATCAATTCGCTCATGAGTTCGAGGACGCGCACATCACGGGCGGTAAAGGCATGCGTGGAAGTTGAAACGATCTTCAAAACGCCTACTGCGGAACCGTCATGCTTGAGCGGAGCCACAACCATCGAGCGGACACCGACTTCGGCATAGGGTCCAGCGTCAACGCGAGGGTCGAGAACCACATCATCGGAGCGAAGGACTTGACCCAGCCGGACGCAGAGTCCGGAGAGACTGGCTTCGCGTTTAACATGCGTGCCCAGTAGCGGGGCAGCAAAGCCGCTTGCTCCGCGATAGACCATTTCGTCGCCTTCGGTGTATTCGACTATGGCGCCTTCGGCATTTGTGAACGAGGGAATCCGCTCCACGACTGCCTGCACGACTCCGGAAAGATCGAGTCCCTGCTTAGCAATCTCCGTTTGCAGGCGAATGATCTCCATCAGGATGTACGGGTCGGTGCTGACACTGCTCTGCACGTCGGTCATGAGCCCTCGGTCTGGTTTCAATGGAAGGAAATTTCCTTTCAGCTGTACACCGGATACCTCTTGGATGCCCGCAGCGATTTCAAAGCGTGTTCGAAAGCCGAAACCGGAAATCCCGTGAAGTCCCTGTTTGTGGTTGGATGCGTGCCGCAAACAAATGGGGAGGGACATGGTGCCCTTAGTAATCCAGAAATGAACAGGTCTGACTGTCCCGTGCGAAGACAGACAAAAACCGGCTTCAATTTTGACGGAGAGCGGGGAAGGAGGGGAGAGTGGTGAAGCCCATCCGAAATGATGGTGAGCCCGCTGGGACTCGAACCCAGGACCCACGCCTTAAAAGGGCGTTGCTCTACCAACTGAGCTACGGGCTCTCTGCTGGCACAATCGGGAAGCGAAAAGTACGCTTTCTTCCCGGCAAGCCACTGTCTCAAAACTAACACAGAGTGGGGCTTGCCTGCAGATACTCGCTTTCGGCCTTCAGACCGTAGATCGCATGCGTCTAAAATCGTGAATATTAAGTGTGTTAGTAGTTAAAATAATAAATATCAAAAAATATATTGCAAAAATTAAAAAACTTAATCATAATCTGTTTGATATTTAGGAATGGAGAGCTAATGGGGTCTGAGTCAAAAGCCTCTGCCGACTGGCAGGAACTTCTCCGGATTGCCCAGGGAACTGCGCTGGTGATTGAAAGGGTAAATATACCGGAGAAGGGGATAGCGGTCGAAGGCGCTTTTACCCTTCCGGAACTGGCGCGGCTCACTTTGGAAGACCAGATATTTGTCACCGCATTCCTCCGCTCTCACGGGTCGATCAAGGAGATGGAACAGATTTTTGGGGTGAGCTATCCCACCATCAAAGCGCGGCTTAATCGGATTTCAGGGTTGTTGCAGTTTATCGATACCAACCCTTCGCCCTCGCGGTCCGACGTGCTTGAGCGGTTGAAGAGCGGCGAAATCAGTGCTGAAGAGGCAATCCGCGAACTGGAGGCCATCAAGTGACTCCGAATGTTGCAGTGGTTCACATCAACTTTCCGCACGGACCGAATTTCCGGCTCTGGCTTCCGCTCTTTCTGTTGTGGATTCCGGCGATCCTGCTAGCGCCGATCATTCTGCTGGCGCTGTTGATTGGCTGTCTTATTTCTGGAGTACGTTTTTGGCAAACTATCGCCGCTTTCTGGGCATTGCTGTGTAGTTTGCCGGGGACGGATGTACGAGTTGCAACCGAGGGCAATCGCGTCCTCGTTCGAATTTTGTAGAGGTGGGTTATGGATCGTGATCGCAGCACAATCTTGTCTCTTGTCGCCTCCGGGCGCATTACAGCGGTTGAGGCGGAGCGCCTGCTGAGGGCGTGGAACGACAGCCGCGAGACTGTCTGGATTTTATTTCTGTGTCTAGCTTTTGCCTGCCTTACACAGTTTCACCTGCATGAGCTTTTGCCCGTGCTTTTGCACTTCATCAACGCGCAGATTCCGACGATGGCCGAGGCTGTCCATCGTGCACTTTTGCCGGCCAACGAACTTCTGGGAGGAATGCTATGAACGAGAACAGACGACAGATTCTGGAGATGCTGGCAGTGGGAAAGATCACTGCCGACGAGGCCGAGAGGCTGCTTTCGGCCCTCGACCCGGACACTGTTGTGCCGGCGGGCAGTGTTTCCTCCGCTTCGGGGAATGGGAGCGGCCCAAAAAGTGGCACTGGAAAGGTTCCTCCGAAGTATCTGCGCGTTCTGGTGGAGGCGGATGAATCGATGACCGGGAACAAGGGTCTGACGACGGTGAACGTGCGCGTGCCCATGCAATTGTTACGGGCGGGGGTACGGCTGGCGGCATTGATTCCGCAGCAGGCGCACAATCAACTCGACCAGGCGTTTGTGAACCATGGCGTTCCGCTGACGCTGTCGCAGATCAAGCCGGAGAACCTTGAAGAACTTATTGACCATCTTGAAGACCTGACGGTGGACGTGGAGGGTAAAGAGGGCAACGCGACCAAGGTTCGGGTTTTCTGCGAATGAAGATACAGGGAATGAGGGCCAGGGAGTAAGGAACCAAGGATTTGCAATTGGCTTTTTCTAGCCGCGGCGTAGAGGCTTCTGCATCGGCACTACCTGCACGGTCACGTCGCGTACTTCGGCGAGGAAGCGATTCAGCACGGAGCCGCGAAAGAGAATGTCGAGCCGTGAGCGCACCGGCTGGCCAAAGATTACGTGCGAGATGCTCTCCTGCTGCGCAAACCGGATAAGCGCATCGGCGACATTCTTATCGTTCAGCGTTACAACCTGCGCGCCCAGGTCTTTCGCCATGCGACGATACTCTTCGATGCGCTGAAATGCTTCTGGATCTCCGTGGCCTTTGTCTTCGTCGGGGCGATTGACGTAGACGGCATACCAGTTAGTGGCGAGGCGGCCGGCTACGCGCGATCCTACCCGGATGAGGCGCTCGGTTCCGGGCCGGGTGCTTAGACAGACCATCACCTTGTCCGGAATCGGAGCCTGTTCGAGGCCCTGCGTGCGGCGATAATCGGACGCGCGCTTGCTGACCTGCTCGGCGGTAGCGCGTAGAGCCAGTTCGCGGAGTAGATTCAGATTGCCCTTACGGAAAAAGTTGGCGAGAGACTGTTCGACCTTTTCCGGCGCATAGATTTTTCCTTCGCGAAGCCGCGAGCGAAGCTCTTCCACGGTGATGTCGACGTTCATGACTTCGTCAGCACGTTTAAAGAAGCTGTCTGGAACAGTCTCGCGAATGACGGTGTTTGCCGAACGATTGACTGCATCGTTCAAGGTTTCGAGATGCTGGATGTTGACGGCGGTCCACACGTCGATGCCCGCGTCGAGCAGTTCAAGTACGTCTTCATAGCGCTTGCGATTCTTGCTGCCGGGAACGTTGGTGTGCGCCAGTTCGTCGACGATGACGAGTTGGGGACGACGGGCCAGAATCGCGTCGACGTCCATCTCTTTCAAATCGACGCCGCGATACGGAATCAGGCGGAGGGGGACGATTTCGAGATCGCGAATCTGGTCGGCGGTATCCTGGCGGCCATGTGTTTCTACTAGTCCGATTACGACATCGACGCCCTGCTTGCGCTTCAGCACGGCGTCGTTGAGCATGTGATAGGTTTTGCCTACTCCGGGGGCTGCGCCGAGGTAGATGCGAAGCCGGGCAGGTTCCTGCTGGCGTTCAAACTCGATCTCAGCCATCAGCCCACCTCGACCGGGTGTGGAATTGCTTCAGCCACGGCTACAGGCAGTGTGAAACGGAAGGTGGTGCCATGGCCGAGGCGACTTTCCACAGCGATCTGGCCGCCGAGCGACTCAACGAGACGGCGAACGAGGGCCAGTCCCATGCCGGTGCCGCTTTCCGAGAACGGATTGAAGCGATCGAAGATGGTGCTGAGGCGATCGGCCTCAATGCCGCGCCCAGAGTCACGCACCGTGAATTGCACAAATTCTTTCATCTCTTCTGCGGCAAGCAGAATCTCGCCGTCGGCTGGCGTATAACGCAAGGCGTTGGCAACCAGATTGTCGAGGACGGATCGAAGCGCGCGACGATCAGCCATCACGAACGACAAATCCGCGAATGCGCTCACTTCGATACGGACACCTTTTGCTGCGGCTTCGTCGACATATCGATTGCGAGCTTCGTCGAGGAGAGGCAAAGGGCGAAGGCGTTCCAGTTTCAATTCGCGCTTACCGGTGTCGAGTTCAGCCACTTCGATCAGATCGGCCATAAGGTCGCTGAGTTTCTCGGCCTCAGAGCTCGCTTCTACAACGAGTTCTGATTGCAGCGGCAACAACTCCCCTCCAAATCCGTGGCCCAGAGCGTATAGGCCTCGCCGTAGTTGCAACAGGGGATCGCGTAGTTTTTTGCTGGCGACGGAGATGAACTGCGTCTTGAAGCGATCGGTGTCCTGCAGTGTAGTCACGTCTTCAAGTGTTGTCACGGTACCCAGGAGGCGTCCGTCGGAGTCGCGCATGGGCATGGTGCGCAGACGATAACTGCGCGACTGTTTGCCGATGCGCATGGGCAACATAGCCGCTTCGCCTTCCGCGGCGATGGGCTTTTGCATGGAGATGGCGTCGCGGATTGCACTGAGAATTTTGTCGCCGCCGGGGGTGTTGGTTAGTGCCAAACGATCGTTCGCCGCTTCACCAAGGACATCGCCGGCGGCCTGGTTGAGCTTGAGAATGTGTCCCTTTGCGTCGGTGACGATGATTGGCTCAAAGATAGATTGGAGCACAGCGTCGGAGAGCTGGAATTCCATCTGCCTGCGGCCCGCTTCAGAGTCGCGCAGTTCGCGAAGACGGACGGCGATGCGGTTCAATTCAGCTGCGATGACGCCGAAGCTGTCCCGGCTGCTCCATTCCACGCGATGCTCAAGATTGCCGCGCGCGATTTTGACGGCATCACTGGCCAGCATCCGAATGGGATGGAGCACCAGCATGACTGTTGCTACTTCCACAAGGATCAGCGAGATGAGGAGTGCAATGGCAAGATGCCATTGGCCCGCGACTACCAAAGCGCGATGGGTAAATGCGACCAGGCACACGCCGAGCGCTGCAATTACCACACAGCCGATAATCAACCTCTGCGTGAGATTCAGCATCCTGCGGACTCCGCGTCGAAGAAAACCACGCTTTCATTTTGTCGCACTTGCCTTCAAGGCGCAAAACGGAGAAGGCTTTAGCTGTTGATTTCGTGGTATTTCAGCGAAGCAATCGCGGGAATGGGAGTCAGTTGCGGAGAGCTACCGGTTCAGGCGCCGGCAGGGGCATGCGGCACACGCTGTATCCGCGCTCTTCATGGGGGCAGTCCAATCCCCTGGGAGCATAGCCGTGAATTACGGTCCAGGTGACCTCTGGATATTGCTGGTGAAGGCGGCGAAACTGGTCCAGGCTGAAGTGATTGAGCCCGTAGGTGGCATTGCTCATCTGCTTCCATTCCGGAGCAAGGGCCGGAAACAACGAGACGACGCCACTGTCTTTGTAGTAGTCCGCCAGGGCTGAGCGGGTGGAGATCGCTCGAAAGCCATGAACGTCGCTGGGACTGTCTTTGAAATAGTGCGAATCGACAGCGAAGACCGCACTCTCGGGTGTGTTCTGCCGGATCCAAAGCAGGGTATCGACCCACGCATTGCTGCTTGTCTTCGCAGGCAATTCAATTTGGGGACTGTTGGGGTAGGTCTGTCGGGAAACGAGGTACATTCCCACTGCAAGCGGGACGAAGAAAGCCACGGGAACCCAATTGCGCGACTTGGCTAGATACTCTCCTGCGACGCCAGCGAGAAGCAAGACAAAGATGAATGTTATGGGGTGGAATGAGCGCAGAGGCTGCAGTCGCACGAACATTTCAAATTCAGGCGATGAGCAGAGTATCGCGGCAGCAGCGATCGAGATTAATCCGAAGGGAATAAGTGCGAAGCTGATCAGTTGAAAACCTCGTCGGGTGCCGCGCACATTGCCGCGCCAGAACCACGCGAGGATCGCTAGAGGAGCAAGCATTCCGAGCCAGTGATACCACGTCCAGTTGTAAAGGAAGAAGTAGTCGCGCGAGTAGAGCGCTTCGCGGTATGGGCCGCTTGCCGGAGCGATATGAAATCCAGAGGGAAAAAGACCCACGCCCACAGAAGCCATGACATGGACCGGTTCGCGCACGGCTTGTTTGCGGCGGTCTCCAGCCCACATGACGGCAATCAGAAAGGCAAGATAGACCACCATTTGCGGATGGACCAGAGCAGTGAGAAGCGCGGCAACACCTACCCAGACATATCGGCGCTCAAGTGCAAATGCCAGCGCGAATAGAGTGAGGGGAGTCGAAAACGAGCGCGCCGTTATATAGGGATCGATCAACAGAAGTCCGGTGTTGGTAGCCGGCATGGTCAGCACGGCGGTGATGACAAGCATTGCCGTCCAGTGCGCGCGCGGGCAAGAAAAGCACGCGGCAGCGAGAAGCCAGCAGGAGGCGAGCGTGGCAAACAGACTCAGGATGTACCAGACGAAGAGCGTCCAGTCCATTGACAGGTGCGTGAGTCGCGCCGTCCACGCGAGAATAGATCCGAACAGGGAAAGATGTCCGTGAGAAAGGAAGAACTCGGAGGCGAAGGGATAGAGAGTGGGGTGGAGCAGTTTTTGCGCGGCCGGCACGTAAATTTCGCCGTCCTCAACGCCGAAATGATAGCCGTGAATCAGCAGCGCCGCTGCGGTCAGTCCCACAATCCGAAGAGCAGGAAATTGCTCGCGGGCGGTTGAGGCGCCGAATGCTTTTGCTGCGCGGTGAATCAGATGAACCTCTTGTGAGACTTGAGTTTCGAGCGCGCAGGTTTAGAGACTCGTCGACATCGATACACTAAGAAACGCACTGAGCTAAATGGTAGATGAGGATTGTCGCAACGCGGCGCTGAATCATAAGAAATCATTACTGCTATGCAATCCTCTGGGATACGTTCTTCTAATACTACGACGTGTGGCGACACGGGTCGTGAGCCATTTTCAAGGTATTTCGCAAACGGTAAGGCTGTCAT